>JBGTIB010000087.1:0-28347 GCA_041745875.1 Flavobacteriales bacterium
ATGGAGAACCGTAGATCGAACTGGTAGGTGTCGATGATGCGATAGCCTATCAGCGCCTTCATGCGCAGATTCGTTCGCACCAGATCACCTTCTATGCGAAGGGTGTCGCTGAACGAACGCCGCTCCACTGTGGCACTACGACCAAAGAATGCGCCTGGCTGGAAGTAGAGCCGGTCGCCGAAGCGCAGATCGGCCCCCAACTGCCATCCCAGATCCGCCTTGTATTCAATACCCGGGCGGGCATCCGTCATCGACTGGTAATTGACCCCGATCTGGGGATTCACCTGGAATTGTGCGGTGGCAGCACCGGCCAGCGATACGGTCACTGCAAGGATGATCAACTTTCTCATGGTTGCGAAATTGTTGGTTGGCCGGGCCTTGTCCGATCCCATGCCAAAAGTGAAAAAGTCCCATCTATCAAGAGCGAGCGGGGGTTTTACCACGCGTATCCGGTAGGAAGCTTGTGCAAGAAGCTCTGCGTGCATACCTTCCGCACCATACTCTACACCTAGACCCAAACCAGCGCATCATGAAGCACTTTTACCTCGCGGGCATTGCCTTGTGCATGGCCCCATTCGCCAACGCCCAGGAATGCATCGATGGTCGATATACCGACCCCACGCTATTCCCCAACGTCACGGTCACCTCGGCGGTCGTCTTCGGCAGCAATACCGGAGTGTCCGGAGGGACCCAGACATTGCGCATGGATATCTATGAGCCTACCGGTGATGTGCTCTCGGAACGACCTGTGGTGCTGGTGGCCTTCGGTGGTTCTTTCATTGCTGGCAACCGGGCGGACGTGGCCCCCATCTGTCAGGCATTCGCCAAAATGGGATACGTTGCTGTGGCCCCTGATTATCGTGTGGGTTTCTTCCTTCCAAATGCCACCACGACCACACGCGCTGTGATGCGGGGAGCTCATGATATGCGCGCTGCGGTCCGGTACTTGCGCAAGACCGTGGTCGAGGATGCCAACCCATATGGTATCGATACAGCAAGGATCATAGTGGGAGGAGTATCCGCAGGAGCCATCAGCGCCATCCATGCCGTTTACCTGGATCAGGAATCAGAGATACCTGCCGAGATCGCCGGAGAAAGTGCTTCCTTGGGCGGCATTGAAGGGAACAGTGGAAACCCCGGGTATTCCAGTGAGGTATTGGGCTGTTACAGTTTCAGCGGTGCCATCGGAGATACGCTTTGGATAGAGCCCAATGATCAGCCACTTGCCAGCATCCACGAAACAGGGGACGGCACAGTACCCTATTATACACAGGAGGTAGCCGTGATCGGTATTCCTACAGGGCTTATCGCCTCGGGGAGCCACGACATCCATGTGCGCTTCAACAACCTGGAGATCGACAATTGCTTCAAAAGCATAACGGCCAATGCACACGTGGGCTATATCGGCAACGACTTTGACAACAGTGTGGGCTTCGTCGCCCAATTCATGTCGGAACTGGTATGTGGTCAACCAATCCTGTGTGGTGCCATCAACACGGGCATCGCGGGATCGCAGGAGAATGTGATCCAGGTCTTCCCCAATCCCACGACCGGTCCCGTACAGATCGAATTGGCATCCGCCACCCTTATTGTTGTACTGGACATGAGCGGGCGTGAGGTCATGCACCAGCGCTTCGGTGCCGGCACGGCCCAGTTCGATCTGAGCGGCCTTCCTGACGGTGTGTACATGCTGCGTACAGAAGGGGGCTCGCCTTGGGTAGCCCGTGTAATGAAGGCCAATTGATCAAGAGGCTCCACGAAGAGAGCCCGCAGCGACCATCTTTGCCCCATGCGAGTGGTGGTGATAGGAGGTGGTGCTGCGGGCTTTTTCGCGGCCATCAGCGTCAAGGAACATCATCCACAAGCCCACGTGCAGCTCTTGGAAAAGAGCGATAAGGTGCTTTCCAAGGTGCGCATCAGTGGGGGGGGACGTTGCAATGCGACCCATCGCGTCACCTCGGTCGGACATCTGGTATCGTGCTACCCACGAGGAGGACGGTTCCTTCGGAAGGCATTCGCCCTGTTCGGCCAAGCGGATACGGTGAAGTGGTTCGAAGGGCACGGCGTTGAACTGAAGGCAGAGCCCGATGGCCGCATGTTCCCTGTGAGCGACGATAGCGGAACGATCATCAACTGCCTGACTTCCACGGCCAACGAACTGGGGGTCGAACTGCGCACAGGAAGGGCGGTCGCTGCCTGCCGATATCAGTCCGGCACCGCATTCGAGCTATCCCTGCAGGACGGTTCGAGCGTCACTGCGGATCGGGTGATCGTGAGCACAGGTGGACATCCCAAAGCAACGGGGTATGACCTGCTGTCGGCCATGGGACACACGATCGTTCCACCGGTCCCGTCCCTCTTCACCTTCAACATGCCGGATGAACCTATCCGTGAGTTGATGGGTGTGGTGGTGGATCCCGTGCGTGTACGCATCATCGGTACGGACCTTGAAGGCCAGGGACCTTTGTTGATCACCCATTGGGGCATGAGCGGGCCGGCCATTCTTCGCCTCAGTGCCTGGGGCGCACGTCTGCTGAATGCCATGCGCTATGAGTTCGTTGCACAAGTGAACTGGCTCGGGGGCAGGGGGGAGGTCCAGGTGCGTAGCGATCTCGCTTCCCTGGCAGTCGAGATCGGCCGCAAACAAACCTTCAATGCGAACCCCTTCCTACTGCCGAAACGCCATTGGGCGCATCTGCTTCACAAAGCGGATATAGACGGCTCCCGGCCTTTTGCGGAGTTGGCCAAACGCGATCACAACAAGCTGATCGACCTGCTGACCAACGACCGATACACAGTGCGGGGCAAGACCACGTTCAAGGAGGAATTCGTCACTGCGGGCGGTGTGGTCCTGGACGAGGTGGACCCCACTACCATGGAGAGCCGACTGGTGCCTGGTCTGTTCCTGGCCGGAGAAGTGCTCGATATCGATGGCATCACCGGCGGCTTCAACTTCCAAGCTGCCTGGACCACCGGGCGGATCGCCGGTATGCTCGGCGACCGGTCGTTGGCATGAGCCTTAGTGCATGAAGCGTATGGTCGCGATGGTGCTTCCTCGGACCACGGTGGCGATGTACAAACCGCTGTGCATGGTCTCCGCGATCTCAAGGCGTGATCGTGTGGTGTTCGTCACCAGCAACAGCCTACCGGTCACATCGTGGATGCGCACATGGGTGTTCAGGTCGAACGGGTGGTCACCGAGATACAATGTACCATCGTGGTACCATATAGGCACAGCGGTACTGGATACATGGTCCCCGATCCCCGCGAACGGTCCCCAAATAGCGGTTGCCCACTCGGGCTGGTCGATGAACGGGTTCCTGTTCCCCTGGAGGGATTGCACCGCATTGTTGCGCGCCATTTCCTTGTCGCTTACCGGGTCCTGTTCGTGCCAGGCCAACAGCATACTCTCCGCCCATGGTGCGAAGTCGCCACCCTCCATCATGGGGCTGCTCCAAGCACCCGACACAGGCAGGTACCGGGTAAGCATGTACAGGTAGCCACGTGCCAGGTCACCTTTGTACGCGTCGATGGGCTCGAAGACGGTGCCGCTGCACCCTGGCCAATTGCAGGATCCCCGCTTACTTCCATTGGCACCGGTCCAATTCGCGGAGCCCACGGTGCCATAAGCGGAGTTGCCCCGTTGCTGATTCACCCAGGCATCGGCAGGGTAGAGGTGGAAGAGGTCCGTGGCCATGGGACCACCGTCGCCATACCAGCTTTGCGGAAAGGTATGTTCCCGGTTGAAGCAATCACCCTCGCCCGAGTAGGTGCCGCACTGGTCGATGCCGAATTGGAAGACATACGCCTGTGGCCCCGCTGGCACATCGCTGTACATGTCCCACACCGTTCCGTCGGTACGACGATCCGTGATCTCGAAGGCCTGCCAAATGGCATTGTTGGGCAGTTCGGTGTGCGGAGCGATGATGCCGTACAGGGCCTGGCGAAGGGCCTCGCCACTCAGCCCTGCTGCTGCGTCGTAGTACCCAGGCGGCGGTTGTGCACAGCAGAACGCAGGCACTATCATGAACGGGACATAGACGCAGCGCATGCGGCAAAGTTATCCGGACGGATGATGTTGATCGACCAGAATATGGCGTGATCGGAAACACGAAGGGGGACCTTGTGGGGTCCCCCTTGACACGATAGCGGCGTTTTTCGATCTACTTCACTTTGTCCACGATGGCCGTGAACGCGGTTGCATCACTGAATGCGATCTCGGCCAGAGCCTTGCGGTCCAGGTCGATGTTGGCCTTCTTCAAGCGGTCCATCAGCACACTGTAGCTCAGGCCATTGAGGCGGGCCGCAGCATTGATCCGTTGGATCCAAAGGGCGCGGAAATCACGCTTCTTGAGCTTGCGTCCATCGTAAGCATGGGAGAGACCCTTCTCCACGCTGTTCTTGGCTACGGTGTATACGTTCTTCCTCCTACCGAAGCTGCCCTTGGCGAGCTTCAGGACCTTTTTCCTGCGAGCTTTGCTCGCTACTTTATTGGTACTGCGTGGCATTGGTTCTGTTGGTTTTTGGGCGTGTGCGGCCTTCTTGCGTCGGCTCTTTGGTGCACCACGTCCTGGTTAACGCTACCTATTGCTACCCGGAGCGATGGGGTTCCTTACTTCAGAAGGGCGAGGATGTTCTTCTCGTCACTCGGATGCACCAGTGTCATCTTCGTGAGATTGCGCTTCCTCTTCGTATCCTTCTTCGTCAGGATGTGACTTTTGTAAGCGTGTTTGCGCTTGATCTTGCCGGTACCGGTCAGCTTGAACCGCTTCTTGGCACCGGACTTCGTCTTCATTTTGGGCATGGCCTCCGTTCTTAGTGTGTGTACCGCTTCGTGTGTCGTGTTATCATGGGGGGTGCTCACTTGCACCCCTATTTCTTCTTTTTCGGGATCACGTACATGATCATGCGCTTCCCCTCCAGTTTGGGCATCTGTTCCACGGTGGCCACATCCTCCAGCTCCTGGGCGAACTTCAACAACAGGATCTCGCCGCGTTCCTTGAAGACGATCGTACGGCCGCGGAAGAACACGAACGCTTTCACCTTATGTCCCTCCTCGATGAACTTGCGCGCGTGTTTCAGTTTGAAATTGAGATCGTGTTCGTCCGTATTGGGACCGAAGCGGATCTCCTTCATTTCCACGGTGGCCGCCTTCGCTTTGATCTCCTTCTGCTTCTTCTTGAGGTCGTACAGGAACTTCTTGTACTCGATGATCCGGCAGACCGGTGGTACGGCTGAGGCACTGATCTCCACCAGGTCAAGGCCCATGTCATCCGCCATGCGCAGGGCATCGCGGAAGGGATAGATCCCCTGCTCAATGCCTTCACCCACGAGACGGACCTCGCTCACACCCGTGATGCGGTCGTTGATCCGGTGTGGATCCTCCTTGATCACACGGCCACGAAATGGTCTGCGTCCTCCGCCGCCACCCGGTCGAGGGGGGCCACTGGGTCGCTTGAAGAAAGGTCCTGCCACTTACTGTTTTTTGGTTCCTGTTCAGATCATAAGCCGCTCAATTGCTCCCGAACCCGGCCGTTCACCAGTTCGGCGAAGGCTTTCGGGGACATGGTGCCCAGATCTCCCTGGCCATGTTCCCGCACGGATACGGTGCCATCGGCGGCTTCCTTTTCCCCGATGATGAGCATGAACGGGTATTTTGCCAGTTCCGCATCGCGGATCTTGCGGCCTACCTTCTCGTTCCTTTCGTCAACGGAGGCGCGAATATCGGAATCTTTCAGCAGACGGACGATGTCGCGGCACTGATCCACGTATTTGTCGCTGATCGGCAGGACCATGGCCTGCTCCGGTGTGAGCCACAGCGGGAAACGTCCTGCGGTATGTTCGATCAACACCGCCACGAAGCGTTCCAAGCTGCCGAATGGGGCCCGGTGGATCATCACCGGGCGATGTTTCAGGTTGTCACTGCCCACATACTCCAGTTCGAAACGTTCCGGCAGGTTGTAATCGACCTGAATGGTCCCCAACTGCCAGCGGCGGCCAATGGCATCCTTCACCATGAAATCGAGTTTCGGGCCGTAAAAAGCGGCCTCCCCGTATTCCACCACGGTCTTCAAGCCCTTCTCCGCAGCAGCTTCGATGATCGCTGCTTCGGCCTTTTCCCAATTCTCGTCACTGCCGATGTACTTCTCCAGGTCCTCCTTGTCGCGCAGGCTTATTTGGGCCTCGAAATCGTCGAAGTTCAAGGCTTTGAGCACAAGCAATACAATGTCGATCACTTTGATGAACTCTTCCTTGACCTGGTCGGGACGACAGAAAAGGTGCGCATCATCCTGCGTGAAGCCCCTTACCCGGGTCAGTCCATGCAATTCACCGCTCTGTTCGTAGCGATACACCGTACCGAATTCTGCATACCGTATCGGCAGGTCCTTGTAACTGTGTGGCCGGCTCTTGTAGATCTCGCAGTGGTGCGGGCAGTTCATCGGCTTTAGCAGGAACTCCTCACCCTCATGCGGCGTCTTGATCGGCTGAAAACTGTCCTTCCCGTACTTCTCGTAGTGCCCGCTACAGATGTACAGGTCCTTGTGTGCGATGTGGGGGGTCGAGACCGGTTCATAGCCACCATCCTCCTGGGTGCGCTTCATGAAATTCACGAGCCGCTCCCGCAGAGCAGCTCCCTTGGGCAGCCAAAGGGGGAGGCCCGCGCCGACCTTCTCACTGAAGGTGAACAGATCGAGCTCCTTGCCCAACTTGCGGTGGTCGCGTTTCTTCGCCTCTTCAAGCAGGACCAGATACTCGTCCAGTTCCTTCTGCTTGGGGAAGGTGATCGCATAGATGCGGGTCAGTTGCTTGCGCTTTTCATCGCCGCGCCAGTATGCACCAGCCACGCTCATCACCTTCATGGCCTTGATGGAGGAGGTGTCGGGGATATGAGGTCCGCGGCAGAGGTCCACGAAAGTACCCTGTTGGTAGAAGGTGATCTCCCCGTCGGTCAAGCCATCGATCAGCTCCAGTTTGTACTCATCGCCTTTGCCGGTGAAGTACGCCACCGCTTCGGACTTGCTCACTTCACTGCGAACGAACGGGCTCTTCTTTCCCGCGAGCTCCTTCATTTTTGCCTCGATGGCGGCAAAATCAGCATCGCTGATGGTGCGCTCACCAAGGTCCACGTCGTAATAGAAACCGTGCTCTATGGGCGGTCCGATCCCGAACTTGACCCCGGGATAAAGTGCCTCCAATGCTTCGGCCAACAGGTGGGCACTGCTGTGCCAGAAAGTGTTCTTTCCCTCCGGGTCGTTCCAGGTGAGCAAGGCCAGTGAGCAATCGCCAGGCAAAGCACGGTTCGCATCACGCACCTCTCCGTTCACTTTTGCGGAAAGAACGTTGCGGGCCAGACCTTCGCTGATGTTGCGGGCCACGTCCATGGCCGTGGCACCGTGATCGAATTGACGGATCGTTCCGTCCGGGAGGGTAACGTTGATGCTCATGTATTCACGCCCCGGGCCATACGAACGGCCCGCGAACGGGGCGGCAAAGGTAGCTGGATGGAACCAGTCTGACGCTTAAGCCACAACGATGGGGCTTCCCCATCGGAACCAGTGAAGGTCGTATGCAAGAACCTGTGGAATCCCGCGTCGGTGATACACACCGCAAGCCCCGATCGGAGCAGGGCATTTCCCCTCGAAAGGCTTTAGCGACCGCAGTGGATCATCAACAGCTCCTCGACGGAGCGGTCCCCCAGGTCATATGCCGTATTCAGCGCATGGCAGGCTTCCTGCCTTCTGTCCATGCGGAGCAATACAATGCCGGTGTGCGCGTGAGCCTGATCCAGGGTCGGGTCCAATTCCATGGCGCGCTCAAGGTCCAGAAGCGCAGCATCGTCCTGCGACATGGTGGAGAGCAGAATGCCGCGATGGCAGTACCCTGTGGGGTTGCTGGGTGCGATGGAAACCAATTGATCATACCGTTTGAAGGCACCCTGAACGTCACCTTCCATCATGGCGAAATGGGCCAGTTTCAGCAGCGCCTCTTCCGCGGCCGGTCCATTGCCTTGATGTACCAGGACGGAACGCAGGTCGCCCTTCGCCCATGCCACCTGCCCTTGAAGGACATATACCTCGGCGCGGCGCAACATGGCATGTACATCCCCCGGTTGCAGCACCAGGGTCCTGTCCAGATCGCGCAATGCACCGACGGCATCGCCCATGGCGAGACGGTTCACTCCGCGGTAATACCAGGTCCGGGCATCGTCCGGCGCTGCTCCAAGGGCCATCGTGAAGGAGCGTTCGGCCGCGCGGTGATCATTGGCTCGCATGGCACCCATGCCCGCCAACAGATCAGCATCGGACGATTGCGCCATGGTCTGTGCTGCAAGCAGCACCATAAGGGAAAGCATCGGTGTTCTCATGCCCACCTTGCAACGCGGCCGAATGCCGAAAGTTCCCGATCGACAGTGGATAAGTCAGCCTCACTGGTCCTTCCCTCTGTGGGACGCCGGTCTAGTTTCGCCCAAATAAATCGACCCCATGCTGCTCAAGAGCGAACCTATCAACGAGGATCTGGGCTATCTCTTCCTCCGTGTATGCGCCGGCGGAACGATGTTCTGGCATCATGGATGGGCAAAGCTGATGAGCTTTGGCGACCGGGCGGACAGCTTTGCCGACCCCTTCGGGCTGGGTTCCACATTGTCCCTGGTGCTCATCCTGTTCGCGGAAGTGGTCTGTTCCGCCCTGGTGGTGCTCGGGCTATGGACCCGCGCCGCGCTGATCCCCCTCATGATCGGTATGTCGGTCATCGTCTTCATGGTGAAGGGCGATTCCGAATTCAGCGACAAGGAACTTGCGCTGGTCTATCTGTTCGTTTTCACGGGCCTGTTCCTCACCGGAAGCGGGCGTTATTCCGTGGATCGCATTTCGTTCCGCTGAGTTCCTCCAAGGGGTCCATTATGCCGCCTAAGTGCCGAGATTCCCTGCCTGTAGATCGATTTTCGAGGATCTGCTTATCGCAGTAGCTTACTCGTATCGGTGATCCATGCTTCAAGCAACGGCCGTTCGGCGGGATCCACGAGGCCCATGTCGATGAGGACGCCGTAGCACTGCCGCAAATTGGCCGCAATATGATCGATGCCGGACAGCAGGTTCAGGGCTGCCAACCGTTGTGCAAGCGCCCGGTTGTTGAGATACCCAGGGCACTCGTCCGCAAAGTCCTTCAGGAGGTCATGCTCGTTGCGTTCTTGGAAAACATCGGCAGCATGGAACAGAATACCCCAGCCATTCTCCCAGGCGATGCGTATGGCCACCATACCCCGCCAGATGTCCGTCATGCGGAAACTGCAGTGGGAGGGGAGGTATAGCAGGGGATACGCTTCCCGGAACCATGTGGTGTTCTGGGAATTGAAGGGACACCAGGCACCACGTCCCAGGGCGTAGGGGTGCTCCGGACGATCGAATGTGATGGGCAATTCCCCGGTGAGGCGGTAGATCGCATCAACGTCCGGGTCGCCATCAGCCAAACCTTGTTGGATGGGGCAGTGGCACATGGCTGGGGATCCGGGAGAAGGTCTTGCCTGTCGCAGATGTTCCAACGGAAAACCACGGGGCCAGATATGATGACCGCTATAGTAACCGTACATGTTCACCCAACCGGTGTGTTCCATGGGCCGTGCCTTGACCGCTGCAGCGCGGGGGCGCCAGAATTCCGGCGAAGGCATATTGTCATCATCGGATTCGATGATCACGGACGCTCCGTTCCGGATGGCTTCGAGATAACCCAGGTTCTTACGTGCATAGTGACGCTCCGGCAGTAGTTCCGCAAGCGTGTAAGGCATGGCCCGCTGCGTTCCCAGATCGTAAAAGTGACAACCGTCGAGTTGGAAATCGGGAGGGGATGCCCGGTCGCCGATGACGATGAAACGCATGTCGTTTTCCCGACAACCGGCGGCAAAGGCGTGCAACACCGCGTTAGGTGCCGCAATGGACGTGATCACCAGGGCTGGTTCGTTCATACTGAAGGTGCCTTGCAAAGCACGCGTTTCCAAGTATAATGGAGCAACACAAAGAGGGAGTTGCGAATGGACCGGCCGGAAACATTGGGACTCGGGGCCCTGTATCGTATGGGGACCTCCCAGTAACGGGTATTCCGCAGAAGATAGCGCAACTCGGTCTGATAGAAGTGCCCGGTGCTTCGTAACGGATAGGATAGGAATCGTCCCACCACCTGGCGTTGAAAGCCTTGGTATCCCGATGTCATATCCGACATGCGCGTGCCGAGCAAAAGCTCCGAGAGCAAGGTGCCACCCCATGATAGCGCTTTGCGCCGCCAAGTGCTATCCGCGATCGATCCCCCTGTGACGAAGCGGCTGCCGAATACGCATTCATGACCTTCCTGCAATAGGGCCAGAAAAGACGGCAATGAAGCGGGGTCGTGGGACAGACCTGCATCCATTTCCAGGATGAGGGCATGTCCGCGGTCATAAGCTTCCCGATAGCCTCGGATGTAGGCATCCACCACGTGTCGGTTCTCGGGTGCCCAGATCGTGCGGAATCGTGGATCGGTGGCACTCAGTGCTTCACACAAGGCCAAAGTGTCATCGGTGGAAACCGTGTCGACGATCAAATAAACCCGTCCGGAACGAAGGTGATCCAGTTGGATCGTCAGGGATGCAATGAACGGTGCGAGATCCGGGCTTTCATTGGCCATCGGGACGATCAGCGCCCAGTCGTTCACATGGTCCATGGTCCTTCATGGGCATACTGCCTGCTTCGTAGCAGTGGTCGCGTGCGCCCTGTGCGCCACAAAGTACAGTCCAATGCCGGAAGTAGGCCGAGCCCTTTCCAAGACCGTTCCCGATCATTTCCTTTGAGGCATGAGTACGACGAAAAAAGGAACGACGGATGAATTCGTGAAGGAAATGACCGCGGGATACGCCACTGAAGGTGAAAGCATCCTACTGGGTTGTGCACGCTTCAACGGGGATGTGATGCCGGATGCGCAGGTGAAGGTGCCGTTGCGAACCATGAACCGGCATGGACTTATCTGTGGATCCACGGGAAGTGGAAAGACCAAGACCCTGCAACTGATCACAGAGCAGTTGGCACTTCAAGGCGTCCCTGTGCTCTTGATGGATATGAAAGGTGACCTGAGCGGGATCGCAGTGCCTGGCGCCATGAACGCGTTCATCCGGGATCGTCACACGCAAATGGGGATCCCATACGAACCCCGCACGCTGCCGGTCGAATTGCTGAGCCTGGGTCAGGAACCGGGTGTGCGGTTGCGTGCAACGGCCAGCGAATTCGGTCCGATGCTGCTAGGCCGGATCTTGGAACTGAACGATACACAGACCAGCATTCTGTCCCTGGTGTTCAAGTACTGCGACGACAACCAGCTGCCCCTGGTGGACACGAAGGACCTGCGCCGGGTACTTCAATACATCTCGAATGAGGGCAAGGCGAAAGTGCAGCGGGAGTATGGTCAGGTCAGCGGTGCATCCGTGAACATCATCCTACGCAGGTTGATCGAACTGGAACAACAAGGTGGGGACCGCTTCTTTGGCGAACCCTCCTTCGAAGTGGCCGATCTGCTGGCCACACGGGATGGACAGGGTGTGGTGCATATCGTCCGTCTATCGGACATGCAGGACAAGCCCAGGCTTTTCAGCACGTTCATGCTCTGTCTTCTGGCGGAGATCTACAGTACGTTCCCGGAGGTCGGGGACAGTGGGAAACCCAAGCTGGTCCTGTTCATCGATGAGGCGCATCTGGTCTTCAGCACGGCCACCAAACCACTGCTCCAGCAGCTGGAGACCATCATCAAACTGATCAGGTCCAAGGGCGTTGGCTTGTATTTCTGTACACAGGACCCTTCGGATGTTCCTGAAAGCATTCTGGGTCAGTTGGGCTTGAAAGTGCAACATGCGCTTCGGGCCTTTACCGCAAAGGACCGGACCACCATACGGAACACGGCCCGCAATTATCCGCTTACACCATACTACGATACGGAACAGCTGATCACCTCATTGGGGATCGGTGAGGCCCTGGTGACCGCATTGAGTGAGAAGGGAACCCCTACACCATTGGCGCATACCGTTCTGCGTGCTCCCATCACCCGCATGGATATTCTTGCCCCACTGGAGATCGATGGGCTCGTTGCCCGATCGCAACTAGCGGCCAAGTACAACCGCGACCTCGATGCTGAAAGTGCTCATGATATCCTGGAACAGCGCATGGCCACAGCGAGATCGTCCGAGACACCTGCCGAAGTACCGCGCTCCGTGAAGCCTCGTCGAAGTTCGTCCAAGGATATCCTGGAGCGACAGGTGGCGAACACGCTGGTCCGAGAACTTACCCGGGGCTTGCTCGGTGTATTGGGGATCAGGTCCACTACACGCAGAAGGCGCCGATAAAGGCGCCTTCCACAGGGTATCGATGAAGCGGATCAGCGCCGGTTCATGTAGATCATGATATAGTAGAGCAAGGTGCCGATCGAAGCCAGGGCAGCGACCACATAGGTGCGTGCAGCCCATTTCAGCGCGTCAGCGCTCAGTGCGTGTTCGCCCGGTGTAACGACACCACGTTGTGTCATCCAGGCCAGGGCCCGGTTGCTTGCGTCGTACTCCACTGGTAGGGTGACCAGACTGAACACTGTGGTCATGGCGAACAGGATGATACCGAAGCCCAGCAAGGGAGCACCGATCGGCGAGCTTAACAGCAGAATGCCCCCCAGCAGGATCCATTGCACATAGCGTGAGGTCACGCTCACCACCGGCACAAGCTTGCTCCGCATCTGCAACCAGCTATATGCAGTGGCGTGCTGCACCGCGTGGCCGACCTCGTGCGCGGCAACTGCAGCAGCGGCGGCATTGCGAGCATGGTAGACGGGTTCACTCAAATTCACGGTCCGGTTGGCCGGGTTGTAATGGTCGGTCAATTGCCCTTCCACACTGATCACCTTGACATTGCTGATGCCGTGGTCACGAAGCATCTGCTCGGCGATCTCCTGCCCGCTCATGTTGCTCTGCAACGGCGTGCGTGAGTATTTCTCGAAGCGGCTTTTGAGCTGACGACCCACCAGCCAACTGGCCAGCATGATCACGATCATTATCAGATATGCTCCACCCATGGCTTGATCTCTTTTGCAGCCTGTATATCAGATCATCGGCCGCAAGTTCGGTTCCGACAGATCGTCAGTGGGGGTCACTCGTCCGAAGCCGCTTCCGATTTCCTGATCTCCTCATCGAGGATCTCATCGATCGCTTTTCGCGTGCTCTCATTCATGCGCTCATCGGCCTTGGCCTGCTTCTTCATGAAGCGGAACATGGCGTTCTTCCGGATCTCGTAGGCAACGTGAACTGTGTAATCGCTCGTGGTCTCATTGAAGAAAACCTCTTCACCGATCTTGCGCATATCGGCCAATTCCGTGTTCATGACCTCACGCACCAGGCTCTGGAATTTGTCGGCCACGTCGCGCGCCCTTTCGTTCTCCGTTTGACCCAGGTATTGATCGGTCACAGCCCGCATGTTGGTTCCCACCTGGCTGGCCAATTGGCTTCGGGCCTCGCTATCCGCCTTGCCACGTGCAATATTCTGCTTCACGCTGACACCCATGCCAGTTCCCCGGAACCACGTATTGTTGCTCTCGTATTTCCCTCCACTGAAGGGTTGTTTCACCCGGGTCCCAGCTGGTCCCGTTTTGCTCTTGCATGCGGGCAGGGTGCTGGCCAGCACCAGGAACAGGCAAACAGGAATAGCGAGGGCGGTTCGAAGGTTTTTCATGGTGTTGGGATCGGTTAGCGGCCCATAGAAAAGTTCGTGCCATGGGACCGACATATTGCGAAGTTGGGTGTTCCAGGTAGAATTCACGCAGTCATCAGCATTACAGTTCGCATCTTTCGGAAAATCCCACCTCATGAGAGCGTTGAAGACCATCCTTATCATCATTGTGGCGCTGATCGCTTTGCTCGTTGTTCTCGGGCTTTTCGTTGGGCCCCGGACCACTGTGGTGCAACGATCGACCGTGGTGAACGCCACCCCGGCGGTGATCTACCCCAAGATCGCGAACCTGCGCACCATGCATTCGTGGAGCCCATGGAAGGACATGGAGAAAGGTCAGGAGAACCGGTGGGAAGGGGAGGAAGGAACGGTGGGCTCTGTTCATCATTGGGTCGGTGATACGGTGGGGACCGGCAGCCAGCGGATCATCACCATGGAACAGGACCGATCGGTGGATACCGAGTTGAAGTTCATTGAACCATGGGAAGCGACCAGTCAGGTACGCCTGGAACTTGCGGGTTCGGATAGTGCGACCACCGTGACGTGGACCATGACACAGGAGAATGATCTCATGGGCCGCATAATGACCGTGTTCATGGATATGGACGGGATGATAGGTCCCGACTTCGAAAAGGGCCTGTCGAACTTGAAGCAGATCGCCGAAGCGGAGCAGACGGCCATCGATGCTGATCTGGATGCAAGGACTTTCGGAGGGTACTTGATCGACCAACTGGAGAGACCGGCAACGGTCTTTATGGGCAAGCGTGCCAAGATGAAGTGGAGCGAAATGGATGGCTTCTTCAACGGTGCCTATCCTGGTCTTGCATCCACCATCACCCAAGCCGGCGAGACGATCGCCGGTGATCCATCAGCGATCTACTTCCTGTGGGACGAGAAGAACATGAGCACCGATGTGATGGCCGGATTTCCCGTATCCGCCACCGGGGACGTCCGTGTGCCTGGTTTGGTCACCCATGCGATCCCTGCGTGCAAGGTCTTGCAAACCACCCACCGTGGCAGTCCAGAGACCAGCGAGGCAGCCCATCGGGCCATCAGCGAGATGATCGCTGCCAAGGGTCTGACCCATTATGGCAATGTGATCGAAGAATATGTGGTGGGGCAGCAGAATGAACCCGATATGAACAACTGGGTTACGAATATCCAGTACATGATCGAATAGAGTTACGCGCAAGAACTACCTCTGGAATGGATCGTTTACACCTGTCCCTGACCCCATTCCGACTGCTCTTCAAGCATCCGTTCGGCACGGCTCACGGGGTTCGCGACGGCACCGATGCCATTCTCGTACGACTCCAACGTGGACCGCACTCCGGCTATGGGGAAGCAACTTTGCCACCTTACGTGGCAGAGACGTCATCGAGCGTAATTGATACTCTAAAACTTGTTGACCCACAAATCCTTGACACCTTCCATATAGATCATTTTGAAACGCTGTTTCGAGAGGAATTCTGGCAAATTGCCCCGGCGGCGAGAGCCGCGATCACCACTGCGCTCCTGGACCTTTCGGCCAAGGAAAGCAACACCAGCCTGGCAACTTTACTGGGAGATGGGCCTGTTGTACCGAGTCGTGCTGTTCCCATGTTCACTTTGGGCCACTGTGCTGTGGAGCATGTGGCGGAACGGGTCGCTGCATTGCCCATCGGTACCTTGTTGAAGGTCAAACTCGGTGGAGCCAACGACACGGGCTTCCTTTCCGAAGTGATCGCCACCTGCAGCAGGCCGTTGTTCCTGGATGCCAACCAAGGTTGGAGTTCGTTGAACGACGCGCTTGGGCTCTTGAGCAGGATCCCAGATGATCGCGCGATCGGTATCGAGCAGCCATTCGCTAAGGATCGCTGGGATCTGCATCGGGCCTTGAGACGGGAAACCTGTATCCCGGTATTCGGTGATGAGAGCATCCAAGGGCTTGAGGATCTGTCCGAAGCTGCGGGATCGTTCGATGGCGTCAACATCAAACTGATGAAGTGTGGAGGGGTCGATATAGCGTTGCGCATGGCACAACGGGCAAGAGAACTGGATATGCAAGTGATGTTGGGTTCCATGAGTGAGAGTTCACTTGGGTGTGGCGCCATGTGCGCCGTCCAGGCTTGGTCTGACCTGGTGGACCTGGACGGACCATGGTTGCTCAGCAATGATCCGTTCACAGGGTTGGAGCTCCGCGAAGGTCGGCTTCACACCAGACCGGGATCCGGCATTGGCACTGTCCCGTCCCATGAGCTGAACTGGATCGAATTGTCGCATAATTAATATTATGTTAAGTTGTATATTGCTCTATACCAATACCATCCATCCGATGCTCCTCGTTCCATTCAAGCAAAAGGCCGGATGCATTTGCACCCGGCCTTCCATGATCCCGTTCATTCCTGAGCGCCCCTACTTGGGCAACTTCCCTTTCATCTCGTCGTATTTCGCCTGGTCGCTCGTCTTGGCATACAGTTTCATCAGCTGTTGGATCGTCTGCACATCGTCCGGGCGCTGGGCATGTGCCTGTTCGAAATAAGGCACCGCCTTGAGATAGACCTCATCGGCCTTCGTCTTGCACTTCATGTACTCCGTATCGCTCTTGATCTTGTTGCACTTCTCGTACTCGTAGGCAGCGCGGTTGTTATAGAGCACACCGATGTTGAAGTATGCATCGAAGAACGCGGGGTCCTTTTCGATGCTGCTCTTGTAGGCTTGTTCCGCCTTGTCGTACCAGCCGTACATGGCGGCCTCGTCACTGGCTTCGGCCGCCTGGCTCGCCTTTTTGTCGTACAGCCCCCCTTCCACAGAGTATAGGACGGCATTGTTGGGGTCTTTCTGCAGCGCCAGTGCCACGATGGTTCCAGCCTCATCGCTACGATCCGCCAGGAGCAGGTAGCTCATCAGGTCCAGGATGATGTCCTTGTTGTCCGGGAACCGTTCCATGCCCTCCTTGCTGGTGGCAATGGCGGCGTCCAGGTCATCGGACTTTCGTTGCAAGCCACTGATGTAGCGATACACTTCAGGGGCGGCGTAACCGGCTTCAATGGCCTCCCGATAACGTCGGATCGCATTCTCGGTATCGCCTTTTGAATCGAATGCCAACGCGGAATTGAAGATGGCATTGGTATCTGCTTCGCCGAACGCTTTTGCTACTCGTTCGGAATTGGCATAGAGCGCGACAGCCTTGTCGTACTCCTTGGCCGTGAACGCTTCATTCCCTGCATTCAACGACATACCCTGCATGACACGCAAAGCCCGGTCGTTCTCCTTCTTGTAGCTTCCCTTGGTGTCGAGCTCGTTCGCCCGGGAGTAACTCTCTATGGACAGTTTGGCCGCATCGGGGAACTGCTCCTTCAAAGCCTGATCCTCCTCGGTGAAGATCCGATAGTAGATCTCGCCCCGGTAGCGCCAGGTCTTCTCGTTCACACCAGTCTTTTCGTCCGTGGTGGCCATTTCAATGTACTCCACGGCTTTCGCCAGTTCCCCGGATTTCATGTGGTTGTAGGCATTCACCACGTTCACGTTCTGGGCGGTAAGGCCCAGTGCCACACTTGCCAGTGCGATGGTCACGATCGTTCTCATGTGCTTTGGTCCCTTGACGGTAGGTTCGTTGCTCAGCTCTCCGGGTTTGCAACATCGGTGCCATTGTCGGCTTGCTCCCCGTTGCTGCTTTCGGGATCCGTGGGTGGCGCTTCTTCCTCCTCCGCACGCTCATCTTCTTTCAAGTCGCTATCCACCTTGGCCACCGCAGCGATCTGGTCATTCTTGCGCAGTTCGATCAACCTGACCCCCTGCGTGGCACGGCCCAGCACCCGCATGTCATCCAGCGCCATACGGATGGTCATGCCGCTGCGATTGATGATCATGAGTTGATCATCATCCTTCACATCCTTGATGGCGATCAAGCGACCGGTCTTGTCGGTCACTTGCAGGGTCTTCACACCCTTGCCTCCTCGGTTGGTGATGCGGTAGTCATCCACAGGGCTCCGTTTTCCGTAGCCCTTCTCACTGACCACAAGAACCTGTCTGATCGCCGCTTCGCTCTTGTCGATGGTGATCATTCCCACGAGCTCATCGGCTTCGCTGCCCAACTTCATTCCCCGGACGCCGCTGGCATTTCTACCCATGGGTCGAACCCGGTCCTCTTCGAAGTGCGTCGCCTTCCCTTCCCTGCTGGCCATGATGATATGGCAGTTCCCGTTGGTCAACTTGGCTTCCAGCAATTCATCGTTCTCGCGGATGTTCACAGCGATGATCCCATTGGAACGTGGGCGGCTGTATGCCTCGAGGGTGGTCTTCTTGATCACGCCCTTTTTGGTGCAAAGGACCACGAAATGGTTCTGCAAATGCTCCTCGTTCTTCAGATCGGTCACGTTCAGATAGGCCACCACTTTGTCATCCGCGTCGATCTGCACCAGGTTCTGGATCGCCCGGCCCTTGCTCTGGCGTGTTCCCTCCGGAATGTCGTACACCCGCATCCAATAGCAACGGCCTTTCCGGGTAAAGATGAGCAGGTAATTGTGGTTTGTCGCCACGAAGAGATGCTCCAGGAAATCCTCGTCGCGCGTGGTGCTTCCCCGGCTGCCCACTCCTCCCCGGCCCTGCGTGCGGAATTCGCTCAGCGAGGTACGCTTGATATAGCCCAGGTGGCTGATGGTGACAACCACCGCATCATCGGCGATCAGGTCCTCCATGCGCATGTCGCCTGTGGAATGAACGATCTGCGTGCGACGCTTGTCGCCGTACTTCTCCTTGATCTCCAAGGTCTCGTCCTTCACGATGGTGCGACGCAATCCTTCATCGGCGAGTACGGACTTGAGATAGGCGATGGTCTTCATCAGCTCATCGTGCTCCTCGCGGATCTTGTCACGCTCCAGGCCGGTGAGGCGTTGCAGACGCATGTCCAGGATGGCTCGGGCCTGGATCTCACTGAGGCTGAAGTTCGAGATGAGTCCTTCGCGTGCTTCGTCCGGGGTCTGGCTGGCGCGGATCAGTTTGATCACTGCATCCAAGTGATCGAGCGCAATGAGCAGACCTTCAAGGATATGTGCACGCTCTTCCGCCTTCCGCAGATCATAGCGTGTGCGGCGTACGATCACATCCAGGCGGTGCTCGACGAAGCGCGCGATCATGTCCTTCAGCTTCAGCATCATGGGCCTGCCGCCCACCAATGCGATGCTGTTCACGCTGAAGCTGGTCTGTAGTGCGCTGTACTTGTACAGTTGGTTCAGCACCACCGTGCCCATGGCCTCACGCTTCACCTCATAGGCCAGGCGAATACCATTGCGATCGCTATAGTCATTCACGTCGCTGAGGCCCTCGATCTTCTTGTCGTTCACCAGATCGGCCACCCCCTTATAGAGTTGCACGGCCTTGTTCGTCTGGAAGGGGATCTCCGTGCAGATGATCGTCTCACGCCCCCTGTCATCCTCCTCGATATGGCACTTTCCCCTGAGCACCACCTTGCCCCTGCCCGTCTCATAGGCCTCGCGGATCCCTTCCACGCCGTGGATGACACCACCCGTGGGGAAATCGGGACCTTTGATATACTGCATCAGGCCTTCCGTATCGATCTCCGGATCATCGATGTAGGCTACCACCCCATCGCATACCTCTGACAGGTTGTGTGGAGGCATGTTGGTGGCCATACCCACCGCAATACCCGATGCGCCGTTGATCAATAGATTGGGGATGCGGGTGGGCATCACGCTGGGTTCTTCGAGGGTATCATCGAAGTTGTTCTGCATGTCCACCGTCTCCTTGTCCAGGTCGGCAAGGACTTCCTCGGCGATCTTGCGCAGCCGCGCTTCGGTGTAACGCATGGCGGCCGGGCTGTCCCCGTCGATGCTGCCGAAGTTGCCCTGTCCATCCACCAAAGGATAGCGCAGGCTCCATTCCTGGGCCATCCGCACCATGGCATCGTAGACACTGCTGTCGCCGTGCGGGTGGTACTTACCAAGTACTTCACCCACGATACGGGCGCTTTTCTTGTAAGGCCTGTTGCTGAGCACACCCAGGTCCTGCATGCCGAAAAGCACGCGGCGGTGTACGGGCTTCAATCCATCGCGCACATCGGGCAGTGCCCGGCTTACGATCACCGACATCGAATAGTCGATGTAGGCGGTGCGCATTTCGTTCTCGATGTTGATCTGGATGATCTTCTCTCCGTCTGCCATGTTGGTCGTTTCGTCACATTGGCCCGTTCCTTGTTCCCAGGCCTCCCGCTAAGGGAGCCCGAAATTAGCCTTATGCCAGCTACCGGGATGCTCCTAGTTTTCCACACAGCACACAGTGATGTGTGGATAAAAGAACCACACTCGGAAAGGCGCGTCGCAGGGCCGTTGGATAGCTTGCCCCGGCCCGGGTCAGGTCTATCTTAGTACCCGCATCGGCTGGCAGAACGTTAGAACAAGAACGAACGCATGGACGCCAAATTCTCACCCCGTGTCCGGGACGTGATCACCTTCAGTCGGGAGGAAGCACTTCGCCTGGGACACAACTACATCGGTATCGAGCATATTTTGCTTGGTCTTATTCGCGAAGGCGAAGGCAACGCCGTGAAGATCCTTCATCGGCTCGAAGTGGATCTTGACGAACTGCGCAAGTTGGTGGAAGGATCCATGGAACCGGCCAGCGCCATGCGCCCACCGGACAAGGACAAGATCACACTGGTGAAGCAGGCCGAGAAGATGCTCAAGATCACCTTTCTGGAGGCCAAGCTGTTCAAGAGCCCGAACATCGATACGGAGCACGTGCTCCTTAGCATGTTGAAGGACGAGGACAATCTCGCCACACGCACCCTGCACAAGTTCCAGGTGGACTACGAATCGGTGAAGCAGGAGGTGGATACCATCCTGGCCGATGGTGCGGGAGGCCCCGACATCTATCGCAAGGAACCGAAGTCCCAAGGCCCCCAGAGCGCCGATGACGACGACGACGAGAACGCCGGATTCACGGGTGGAGGGGGCGGAACCCGCAAGCCAGGCGAGACCAAAAGCAAGACCCCTGTCCTGGACAACTTCGGTCGCGACCTGACAAAACTTGCCGAGGATGGCAAACTGGACCCGATCGTAGGCCGGGAGAAGGAGATCGAGCGCGTCAGCCAGATACTGAGCCGACGAAAGAAGAACAATCCGGTACTGATCGGCGAGCCAGGAGTCGGGAAGAGTGCGATCGCGGAAGGATTGGCCCTGCGCATCATCCAGCGCAAAGTGAGCCGGGTGCTCTTCAACAAGCGCATCGTGGCATTGGATATCGCCAGCCTGGTGGCCGGCACCAAATACCGTGGCCAGTTCGAAGAGCGGATGAAGGCGGTGATGAACGAATTGGAGAACAGTCCCGATGTGATCCTCTTCATCGATGAGATCCATACCATCGTAGGCGCCGGTGGTGCCAGCGGATCGCTTGATGCCAGCAACATGTTCAAGCCTGCCCTGGCGCGTGGCGAGATCCAGTGCATCGGTGCCACCACGCTGGATGAGTACCGCCAGTACATCGAGAAGGACGGTGCCCTGGAGCGCCGCTTCCAGAAGGTGCTGGTGGAGCCCACCACGGTTGAGGAGACCATTCAGATCCTGAACAACATCAAGGAGAAATACGAAGAGCACCACAATGTGAACTTCACCGCCGAAGCCGTGAACGCCTGCGTAAAGCTGACAGCGCGTTACATCACGGACCGTCATCTTCCGGACAAGGCCATCGATGCATTGGACGAAGCCGGTAGCCGGGTGCACATCAGCAACATCGTGGTGCCGAAGAACATCCTCGATGTGGAGCAGAAGATCGAGGACATCAAGGAAGAGAAGAACCGTGTGGTGCGCAGTCAGCGCTACGAGGAAGCCGCCAAGTTGCGTGATAAGGAGCGGCAGCTATTGGAGGAACTCGACCGGGCCAAGAAGCAGTGGGAAGAGGAGAGCAAGAGCAATCGCACCACGGTGACCGAGGATAATGTGGCCGAGGTGGTCGCCATGATGAGCGGCATTCCGGTGACCCGGATCGCCGAGAAGGAAAGCGGTAAGCTGCGGCGGATGAAGGAGGAGATGCAGGGCAAGGTGATCGGCCAGAACGATGCGGTGGTGAAGGTGGTAAAGGCCATCCAACGCAACCGGGCTGGTCTGAAGGACCCCAACCGTCCGATCGGCAGCTTCATCTTTTTAGGTCCGACCGGTGTCGGGAAGACACAATTGGCCAAGGAACTGGCGCGCTACCTCTTCGATACCGAGGAAGCGCTGATCCGCATCGACATGAGCGAGTACATGGAGAAGTTCTCCGTGAGCCGCTTGATCGGTGCGCCACCGGGCTACGTGGGTTATGAGGAAGGTGGCCAACTCACCGAGAAGGTGCGGCGTCGCCCCTACTCCATCATCCTGCTGGACGAGATCGAGAAAGCCCACCCCGACGTTTTCAACCTTTTGTTGCAGGCGCTGGACGATGGGAAAATGACCGACAGTCTGGGCCGCCACATCGATTTCAAGAACTCGATCATCATCATGACCTCCAACATCGGAGCGCGTGACCTTAGCGACTTCGGCAAGGGAGTGGGCTTTGGCACGAATGCCCGCGCCGAACAACAGGAGGACAGCAACCGTGGGGTGATCGAAAAGGCCCTGAAGAAAGCCTTCGCTCCCGAATTCCTGAACCGGATCGATGATATCATCATCTTCAACAGCCTGAAACGGGACGATATCCATAAGATCATCGACATCGAACTCGGGCACCTGTACAAGCGCATTGCCGAGTTGGGTTATGAACTGAAGCTTTCCGACGACGCCAAGGACCTCCTGGTGGAGAAAGGCTACGATGAGAAGTTCGGTGCCCGACCGCTGAAGCGTGCGATCCAGAAGCACATCGAGGATCCGATGGCCGAAGAGATCATCAACCAGTCCATTGAAGAGGGTGACAAGATCACCGTGGGGCTCAACAAGGAAAAGAGCGACCTGCTCATCAAGGTCACCAAGGGAAAGAAGAAAGTAGGCAAGTCAGAGGGCGAAGGAGGCAAGGAGGCACCTCCAGCGGAGAGCGAGTGATCGTTGAACAACTCAATTCCACGGCCCGGTCCCCGCGACCGGGCCGTTCAATTTCCGGACGTGGTGATCAGTGGTCACCATTGCACCGAGTTTTCCGCGGACCGCCGGAAGCGGGTGCTGAAACCCATGCCGAAGCTCAGGAACTGGAGATCACGGGCCTCCATGGTCTCGATCCTTCCGGGAAAGTTCTCCAAGCCAAGATCCATGGATCCAAAGCGCGTGGCATCGCGTTCATAGCCGAGGGTGAACCCGAAAGCAAGGTTGTCCGTCACGTGCACATAGTATCCCACACCCACTCCCCAGTGCATCACCATACGCTTACTGTCGTCCGTGCATTTGCGGCAAACGAAGGTGTAGTCCGAGGTTCCGCCACGCACGTTCAATTCGTAGAAAGTGCGGTCACCGGTGTAATGCTCGTACTGCAGTTTTCCCAGCAAGGAAAGCCGTCGGATATCGCCCCCTGTGATGTCCGGTGCCAGGGCCCGTTCCTTGATGCCGAACCAGGTCATTCGGGCACCGGCACCGATCCCCAACCCGCGGTACACGGGTACCTGAATGATGCCCTCCACGGAACCCACCGCCTCCGTGATATCCTGGAACAAGGGGTTGCCCAAGGGAATGGGGAGCATCAAGGTGCCTTTGAAGGTGGGAGAGACATCGGGAAGCCTTTTGCGCGATTGCCCCACCAACAGCGTGGGCACACACATGGCACATATGATCAGGAGAAACGCGGGCCGGTTCATGTCTGCTGAAGACGGAATTGGCGCTCGGTGCGTTGCGTACTGGTCCGAATTTCAAGATGGAACGAGCCATCCCGCAACGTAGGGAGGATATATTCCAGGGTGTGATGTCCCTTCCCCACATGCACAGCCTCCCAATGGTGCACCTGTTGATGGGCACCATCGAGCAGTGTCATATGAATGTCCTGTACCTCGGGCACGCTTAGGAGAACGTGAAGTCTGGGCGGATGGTACATCACTTCCAGTGCGACGAGCTCAGCGTGCAACACGGCAGGCATGTCGCGGGCCATCACCGAGCGCCGGAACCTGCGCCAAAGGAGTACGACCACTGCAATGGACAGCGTGATGATCAGGGCGGTACGGATGCTGTTCAGGTCCATGGCTCACAGCACGATGACACCTTCCATGGTCGCAGCACGGTCATAGCGCTTGAGCACCTCCTCGGCATCGATCATCACCTCCTTGACAGTAATGCTCAAATACTTGCCGCCCTTGGAATACTTCCGCAACACTTCACTTTCCGCAGGGAAGAGCGCAAGCAATGCATCCAGACGTGGACTTTCGGGCTCAAGGATGAACTTGAACATGTACACGGAGGGCCATTGGTGCACTTCATCGAGCCTTTGGCGCAGCCGTTCCCTGTCGCTTTCGTTGAGCATGGTTTCCTTTGCAAAGGTAGCGGAGTGCCACAGGATCGAACCTTTCGGCATGCAACGTGTACCGGATGTTCATAGTACGACCCTGCCCTTCATGATCCGACACCTTTTCAGCGTATTCCTTTTCGTTGTTGTGTCACCCATCCTGGCGCAAGTGAATGATGACCAGAAGTTGGCCAGGCCTGTCGCAAACGACCCCGTC
This sequence comes from Flavobacteriales bacterium, assembly GCA_041745875.1. Lineage (GTDB taxonomy): Bacteria > Bacteroidota > Bacteroidia > Flavobacteriales_F > PHOS-HE28 > PHOS-HE28. Next base: position 24,334 of record JBGTIB010000087.1, read on the forward strand.
CAGGGTGGCTGGAGCGCCGCCGATCTTGATGTGCAGACGGAACTGTGGGCGCGACTCAGTTCATCGCAGGGCGAACATGCCGAACCATTGTCCCAACTCAATCATTTCCGCAGCCAGCGCAACGCCACCCTGGCAAGGAACCAGGGTGTGATCCCTGCACCCAATAAGGAGGAGTTGGAGCGCATTGCCACGGAGATCGAGCACAGGGCCCCCAACAGCTTCGAAGCGCATATGGCCAACTATTATCTGGAATTTCCCGCGCCTTCGGCCTATATGCACCTGGACCTTGCCATGGCGAAGGATCGGGAGCGCCCCGAATTGGTAGGGCCGATGTTGGGCAATGCAGTGCGCAAGGGCATTGTGAACGAGCTGCGTGTAACGGCCAGGGAATTCAAACAGCGTGGTGAGGTGGCTGACGGACTATGGCATCTGGCGGATGACATCCTGCTCACCCTGGAAACGGATGCCGTCCTGATAACCGCCGGTGAAATGGACACCTACCCCCTGCTGGTGCGGCAATATGCCGAGGGCCATCGGCAGGATGTGCTCGTGGTCGATCAGCGGTCGCTTGTCGATCGGGCCTATCGGCAACGGGTTTGGGAAAAGATCAAGGCGCGAGGGATCGTACCTGAGATCCCTTCCGAATTCCTGAAGGCTCTGCCCTTGGCCACACAGCGACCCGTCTATTACTCGTTGGCCTTGGGGCCTGAAGCGGTCAGTGCCCTCAAGGAGCAGCTGTACATCATCGGAATGGTCGTGCGGCACAGCAGCTCGAACTACGACAATATCCAACTGCTCGAGCGAAATTGGAAAATGATGCACAAGAGTACCGAGGCAGGGCCGCTTGCGCGCAACTATCTGCTGCCCGGCTCCGTGCTGTTGCTCCATTACCGGAGCATCGGTGATGAGCGGAACGCGGCCCTGATGGAACATGAACTGAGGGTGATGGCACGTGCATTGGGCGCGAGCGACCAACTGTACCGCAGCGGTGTATTCCAGCATTGACACCATGGCGATCTTCGGAAAGGACCATGAGAAGCTGAGTGACGAGCACCTGATGGAGTTCGTTGTGCGCGGCGACGAGCGGGCCTTCACCACGCTCTATGATCGTTACCATCGCCGTGTCCTGAACTATTTCCATCGGATGCTCTGGCAGGACCGTGAACGTGCACAGGACCACATGCAGGACCTGTTCACCAAACTGGCCACACGCCCACGGTCCTATGATCCAGCGCGCCCATTCCGCACGTGGTTGTTCAGTGTGGCGAACAACATGTGCAAGAACGCGTACCGACATGAAGCGGTATTACGGGCGGCCAACGTGCATCTGAAGAACGGTACCGATCGTGTTGAACCCATAGCGGGGATCGCCGTTGACCACGCCAATTTCTCCGATAAGCTAAACACCGAATTGGACCGTCTGGACCCTGACCACAAGGCCACCTTCGTGATGCGGTTCCACGAAGAGATGGCGATCAAGGAGATCGCGGCGGCCTTCAATTGCTCGGAGGGGACGGTGAAGTCACGCATATTCTACACTTTGAAGAAACTGGCCGAACGACTCAAGGAGTTCGACCCCAAAGCAGCGACCAGCCATGGACCATCCAGAAAGATATGACCCGGAGGACATCGAGAGCCTGTTGCGCGAACGGGCCTACGATGAATTGTTGGTGGAGGAACGGGCCTTCGTGCTGCGTCACCTCAGCGGCAGGGAAGAGTATGAGCATATGCGAGCCTTGCTTCAAGATCTTCGTGACGCGGACCATGATCGTACACCGATCGAGGCCGACCCACGGGTACGCCAGGAAGTCCTGGGTGTGTTCCGCCAACAGCAGGTACCGTTCTGGCGCATCTGGTTGAATACCCTGGGAGGGTTGGTGCCGAATTGGGAAAGGTCTTCCGGCTTCCGCCCTGCACTTGCGATCGCCACTGTCCTGCTGTTGGTAGGAGGTGGAGTGATGGTCCTACGGTATGTGAATTTCGGTGCGGACCCCACGGAGTTGGCCGAGATACGACCGTTGAAAGACGCGGAGGAGCGGTCAGTTCCACCTGCAGAACCAGCAGGAACGGTTCAACGGCCACTGGATAGCGATAAGGACATCCTGTTGAACGAACGTGAAGCAAATGCACGATCCATTGTAACAACCGGCAGCACCGAAATAGTGCTCCACCAAGACGAACTTCGTGATCAGGAAATGTCGCGTGAGGATCTGATGGAGGAAGCGTTCGTCGTGGCTTCAGGTGCTCAGCGTGGGTCTACCACCACAGATGTTGAGCTTGACGCGGACGATGCCGCCATGGATGTGGCCAGGACCGAGTCCATTGCCGCCGCGAGTTCGCCATACAGCAGAGTAGTGAGCGCTAAAGAGTTGATGCAGAATCAGTCGCTCGCTGATGTCGATGCCGTCGCGGGGGAGATCAGAACGGAAAAACCTGCGCGGTCCACTGGTGAACCGAAGGGACGCAGCCTTGCGGATGACGCACCGCTGATCGATCTTCTGGTGGCGGGCTGGTAAGCCCCTACTCCACTGAAAAAGCCTGCGTGATCGAGAAGTCCTTTGCGGTGACCGTAAGGGTATGATCACCCTTCGGAAAGAGCCCTTTGTCCAATCGCCTGACCAGTTCGGTGCTCATGGACTTTCCTTCCTCACGGTACAGGACCACTCCATCCCTGCTCTTCAATTCGAGCAGCACACTGCCGATCTTACGGTGATTGAGGACATTGATCATGATCATGGAGGACCCACGATGGGATTCCACGTTGACCGTGGCCCTGTCATTCCCATCACTCCCATTAGCGTGGGTCGATGGTATGAACATAGTGAGGAAAAATAGGATCGGGAGAGAAGTACGGAGCAGGTTCTGCGTGTGCTTCATTGTACGAAGGTAGTAACGCCGGCAATATGGTCGTCAGATCCTTTCGTGGCCCACGTTCTCCAGCCGGTTGCCGGCCCCATCATGCACTGCACACTCGAATCCCTTGTAAGTGCTCCAGGCTCCATGGAGCCCATCGGCGCGGATCGCCAGGAACCCCACTTGCATCTCGTGCAGGTCCGGATGTTTCCGCAAGATCCTGAGGACTGCTTCACGGCAGGCCATTTCGGGCTTCATGCCCTGGCGCATCAGTTCCACAACTGTATGACTGCCCACGGTGCGGATGACAAGTTCACCCACACCAGTGGCACAGGCGGCACCCACATCCCCATCCACGAAGAGCCCGGCCCCGATAATGGGTGAATCCCCCACCCTGCCATGTATTTTCCAAGCAAGGCCACTGGTGGTGCAACTACCGGCCAGTCTTCCATCGGCATCCATGGCGATCATGCCAATGGTATCGTGGTCTTGGATACCGCCCCGGCTTCGGGGCACGGAGTCCTCCATCGCACGGTTCTCGATATTCATTTCCGGCCTGTGATCACTGGTCCGCAACCATTCCTTCCATGCTTTTCGGGTTTCAGGGATGTCCACTTCGGTTCGTATAAAGCCGTTCTCCAAGGCCCAATTCTCGGCTCCCGCACCAACGAGCATGACATGGGGCGTTCGCTCCATCACAGCCCGCGCAATGTTGATCGGGTGCTGAAAATGACGGACGAATGCCACAGCTCCAGCACGACCATCGTGATCCTGGATGCACGCATCAAGGGTGACCACGCCATTGCGATCAGGCCACCCCCCCAGCCCAACGCTCCGGTTCGTAAAGTCGCTTTCCACCACGGAAACACCTTGTTCCACGGCATCCAGAACGCTACCATTCGACTGGAGTACTTCCCATGCCCTTGCATTCGCTGGGACCCCATGCCTCCACGTGGAGAGGACCAGGGGACCCTTGCCCGAAATGATCTCGGTCTCCGAGCCCTCCGCTGCATGACAGCCCCAAGGCAACAGCGAGGCCATGGATCCGGCCAGGCCAAGTTTCAGGAAGCGTCTTCGTTCGTCCATCATGTCATGCGGTTATGCCAAAGTAACGCCCATATTTGATGATCGGTCCCGACATGCCCTCATCAACCTCCGCTC
>JBGTIB010000088.1:0-5586 GCA_041745875.1 Flavobacteriales bacterium
TTGGAGAACATTGATACGGTGATGGGTGGGAACGAACCCATCGCTGAAAAGCTGGCCCAAGTGCAGGGGCTGATCGAGGCAGCATTGGCGGCGCAAGAGCACCCCACCATGGAGAGCGTGCTGAACGATCACTCCCACACGCTGAATGCCGCCAGTGCAGCCGCTTTGGGCAGTGCAGCGATGGACGAAGCCGTGCTGGCACTGGGCCTTGCCACCGCCAACAGCTTTGGTCAGGTGATGGAGCAAGTGACAGGACTGGAGGTTCGGGACCTTCAAAGCGAGTCCCTCCCTTGGCTGCTCGATCCGCGCGAAACCTCGCCCTTCCCGCACGGATATACCACGGAGTACATTCTGCCCGGCAAGTTCAATGTGATCAACACCTACTCCGAGCAGCACCCTGCCTCCGGTTTCCAGATCAACGACCACTTCCCGAACATCTGGCTCAGTGGCGTGCCCTTCAGCTTCTGTGTGGTGCCCAATCCCTTCGTGGGCGCATTGGTGATGAAGGCTGAGGTGGAGTTGTGGAAGATCCACAACTGCATGAACATCGCCGGCATGGTGCGCGAACTGGACCCCTTCGCGGCACCCACCGACAGCGTCACCGGCATCCCCGTGATCGGTGCAGGTGGAGGCAACATTGCCATTCCAAGCGCCAGTGGCATACTCCCCAGTGCATACCGCTACCGTACGCTCGTGGACCGCGCTCGCCAGTTGGTGGGCATGGCCCAACAAGTGGAGGCCGCCTTCCTAAGCACCCTCGAGAGACTCGATGCCGAGCGCTACTCGCAACTGCGCGCCGAGCAGGACCTCGCCACCAGCAAGGCTACTATCAAATTGCAAGACTTGAAGGTAAACGAGGCGAACAGCGGAGTACGGTTGGCAGAATTGCAGAAAGAACGCTCTGAGTTGCAGGTAAACGAGTTGCAGAGTATGATCGATGCAGGCTTGCTTGGTGCTGAAAGAAATCTCCAAGAACTTTACCTCTCATTATCCATTGCACGGTCAATACAGGCAGCAGCCATGGCGGCCTTCCAATCTATTTCCACTCAGGCTGAGAGTGAAGGAATCATAAATAAGTTAGTTGCCCTTTCTGCCTTAATACCTCGTGCCATTGCCGTTGGTGCCGAGTTGTCCGCTGTCAGCATTGACTACAACATCCAGATCGCTTCAATGCGGGCTTCGTTGGAACGCAGGCAGCAAGAATGGGGCTATCAACAGACAATGGCAAAGAAGGATGTCGAGATAGGTAGTCAGCAGATCAAGATCGCCAAGGATCGTGTTCGCATTGTAGGACAGGAGCGCGAAATTGCGGTACTCCAGAACGAACATGCCCAAGCCACATTGGACTTCCTGAAGAACAAGTTCACAAGCGCCGAACTGTACGAGTGGATGAGCAAGGTCTTGGAGGGCGCCTACGCTTGGTTCCTTCAAGAGGCCACGGCCATGGCCATCCTGGCGCAACGCCAACTCGCCTTCGAGCGCCAGCTTGATCTGCCGCCCTTCGTACGCACGGATTACTGGGTGGTGGACGGCGGCAGCATGGGCGGGGTGGACATGACCGGCCAGGGGGCGGTGGACCGACGTGGCCTCACCGGCAGCACCCGCCTGCTGAAGGACCTGAGCGAACTGGACCAGTACGCCTTCAACACCAACAGCCCCAAGCTGCAACTCAGCAAAACGATCTCGCTCAACGAGATCGCGCCGGAAGAACTGATGGCCCTGCGCGACCGTGGCATCGCTAATTTCCGCACCACGCATGAGCTGTTCGATCGCGACTACCCTGGCCACTACCTGCGCCTTATCAAGAAGGTGAGCGTAACGGTCATTGCGCTTAACTCACCCACGAAGGGCATCCGTGCTACGCTCACCAATGGCGGTGTGTCCCGCGTGTACACCGGCGGCACCATCTTCCAGGAGCGGGTCATCAACCGTTATCCCGAACAGATCGCGCTCAGTGGCGGCGTCAGCGACTACGGCATGTTCCAACTGCATGGCGAAGGCGAATTCCTGAACCCCTTCGAGGGCACAGGCGTGGACACCCAATGGGAGTTCCGCATGGAGAAGGCGGCCAATCCCTTCGATTATGGCAGCATCGCCGATGTGCTGATCACCATCGAATACGAGGCCATGAACAGCTTCCTGTGGCGCAATACCGTGGTGCAGCGCCTCAACAACGAACCCACGACCGCTGGGCTCGCCATTAGCATGAAGAACAACCTGCCCGACCAGTGGTTCGACCTGCACAACTCCGAACAAACGGATTCACCTTATGAGGTCAAATTCCAGATCGGTGAGCGGGATCTTGCGCCGCACATCATGGATGCACGGATCGCCTCGGTGAGCGTATACTTCCTGATGAAGGATGGTGCCGAGTTCGATCAAGTGGTGGCGCTGGGCCATGCTGCGGAACCAGGAATCGAAGCCGAGGTGTTCGAGGCCACACCCAATGAAAATCTGATCTCCACACGGTCCAATGGACAGGGCTTCGCTTCATTGGTGGGCGACTACAGTCCGGCTGGTGCATGGACCTTCGGGTTGGAAGACACGACACGCACTCGCGAATTGATCGGTGAGGACCGCATTGATGACATATTCATCGTCCTCACATATGATGGCGATGGCGCCAAATACTCCTTCTGATCATGAACAAGCTCTCGATCCATCAGCTATCACTTCTGATAGCCCTGTACGTATGCGCAGGTACGGTCCATGCACAGGATAATACCCAACACCCCAAGACCGAAATCGCTGTCATGGAAGTGAGCTTTATTGTTGGGACGACAATACTGATTACGCATCCAGATGAGCGAACCGAGACGATCAATGTCGACGTAAAGGGTAAAGATTTTGTCTTCGCACAGCACCGTGCTATCCGCTTGGCATTACAACGATTCTATAATGCCGGATGGGTCATAGAAAGCGAGATCCTTCTTTCTCATACGCCAAGAGCTATCTACATTCTAAAGCGCGAGGTGCGATAGCAGCCCCCTCAACCCTCAGAAGATTTCGCTAGCGAATTCCTTCCACATTGAGTACCCGCCCCCCATGTCCTCCTCCGAAAAATCCGCCCTCGGCTCCAACGTCATCTCCCTTCCCAAGGGGGGTGGTGCCGTGGCGGGCATGGGTGAGAGCTTCTCGCCGGACCTGTTCACGGGTACGGGCAACTTCAGTGTGCCCATCGCGGTGCCACCTGGGAGGAATGGCTTGCAGCCGAGCCTGACGCTGGGTTACAGCACCGGCAGCGGCAACGGGCCTTTCGGGCTGGGGTGGAACATGAGCCTTCCGGGTGTGGCACGCAAGACCAACTTGGGCATTCCGCGCTACGACGATACCAAGGATGTGTTCGTGCTCAGTGGTGCGGAGGACCTGATCCCGGTGGACCGTGGCCAGGAGGCAGTCACGGGACAGCCCACGCATACGTGGATGCGCTACCAGCCGCGTACCGAGGGCCTCTTCGCACGCATCGTACACCACAAATGGAGCGACGGGCGCGACTACTGGGAGGTGCGCACCAAGGACGGCATGGTGACCTGGTACGGGAACCCCGAGGCCATCGGTGAAGCGAACACAACGCTCTATAACCCGGAGAACGAGCGGCACATCGCGCAGTGGAGCATCTTCCGGACGGTGGATCCCTTCGGTAACGAGGTGCTGTACGAGTACGACCGCGAACTCTTCCTCCCAGCCGCTTCAACGTCCTCTCCCTCTGCGCCCCTCAGCGCCTCTGCGTCTCTGCGTTCTCCTGATGCCTTCGCGCAGCTCTACCTGAAGCGCATCAAGTACGTGGACTACACGCATAACGATGTGAAGCGCCACCTCTGCTCGGTGGAACTGGACTACAGCGAGCGGCCCGACCCGCACAGCGAGTTCCGCCAAGGTTTCGAGATACGCACCACGCGGCGGTGTACCGCTGTGCGCACTTTTACGCACCCGCTGGATGCCGACATGCCACCGGGACACGCGCCGAACGGTAACAACAACACCGTGGCGGTGAAGAGCTATGTGCTCACCTACCGCGACGAGTTGGGTCATGAGGCGCACAACAAGGTGAGCCAACTGGCCCAGGTGCAGGCCACCGGATACGACCGCGCCATCAACGGCACACCCCTCACCGAGAGCCTGCCGCCTGTTGAGTTCGAGTACCAGGACTTTGACATCACCAAGCGCGACCTTCGGCCCATCAAGGGCGAGCACTTGCCCGCGCTGGGGCTGAACCACCCGGACATGGACCTGGTGGACCTGGACGGCAACGGCCTGCCGGACTTCGTGCAGATGAGCGCCGGGCAGCCTATCCGCTACTGGAGCAACAAGGGCGGCGGCGAGTTCGCGCTGCCGCGCACCATGCGCAATGCGCCCACCGGCCTGGCCCTGGGCAGCGAGGCGGTGCAGCTGATGGACGCCGACGGCGATGGCCGCGTGGACCTGGTGATGAATGCCGCCAACTTCGCCGGGTACTACAGCCTGAACCACGATGGCGAGTGGGATAAGGACAGCTTCCGCAAGTACGACACGCGGCCGCCCGTGAACCTCCAGAGCGCGCAAGCCCAGTTCATGGACCTCAGCGGCGATGGGCGCACCGATGTGCTCATCAACGCAGACCGTTTCATCTGCTACTTCCAGAACAGTCCACTACTGGACACGAACCGCAATTTCGACGGCTTGCAGTTCGAGAGCAGGGCCGTCGGTTGGAGCGAAGCGCGCTTTGTGAACAAGGCGGGGCTCGACGATTTCCCGAACGTGAACTTCGGTGACCCGCGCATCCGCACGGCGGACATGAGCGGCGATGGATTGGCGGACATCGTGCAGATCCACGACGGTGGCATCAGCTATTGGCCCAACCTCGGTTATGGGCGTTTCGGCAAGCGGCGGCTGATGCGCAACAGTCCGCGCCTGGGCTACGGCTTCAACCCCGCGCAGCTGATCCTGGGCGATGCCGACGGCGATGGCCAGACGGACGTGATCTACGTGGAGCGCAACCAGATCACCGTCTGGTTCAACCAGAGCGGCAACGGCTTCAGCGATCCGGTCACCATCCAAGGCACACCGAGTTTCACCAACCGCGACAGTGTGCGTATGGTGGACCTCTTCGGCACCGGTACGCCGGGCATCCTGTGGAGCTATGAGCTGGGTGGCGCAGGCGCACCGCTGGGGGCGCGCATGATGTACCTGGACCTCTGCGGCGGCATCAAGCCCTACGTGATGGTGGGCATGCGCAATAACCTGGGTGCGCGCACGCGGGTGCAATACGGCTCATCGGTGTCGCACTACCTCAGGGATACCTACAAGCGCCCCATCGCAGGAACCTCCGGGGGGAACGGGACCATTGATCCCATGGAATTCCACGTGGGCTATGCCGGCAAGTGGAAGACCACCCTCCCCTTCCCCGTGCAGGTGGTGGACCGCGTGGAGGTGATCGACGAGATCAGCAAGGGCAAGCTCACCACACGCTACTTCTACCACCACGGCTACTGGGATGGCGGCGAGCGCGAGTTCCGCGGTTTTGGGCGCGTGGACCAGTTCGATACCGAGACCTTCGATCGGTATAATGAGGACGACCTGATCCTCGACGCGGACCTCACCGGCGTG
>JBGTIB010000089.1:0-18604 GCA_041745875.1 Flavobacteriales bacterium
GCTGGTGAATGCCGACAGCGCTTTCGCAACAGGACAACTGCCCGACAAGGAAGGCCAGATGTACCACGCGACCACCGACGACCTTTACCTGATCCCCACCGCCGAGGTTCCCATCACCAACTTGTACCGGGATATGATCCTGGATCCCGAGGCGCTACCCGTGCGTATGGTGGGTTACACACCCTGTTTCCGCCGCGAGGCGGGTAGTTATGGCAAGGACGTGCGTGGATTGAACCGTGTGCACCAGTTCGACAAGGTGGAGATCGTCCGCATCGAGAAACCCGAGAACAGCTATGCCGTTCTGGAGGAAATGGTGGAACATGTACGGGGGCTTTTGCGCGCATTGGAACTGCCCTATCGGCAACTGTTGCTGTGTGGCGGGGACATGGGTTTCGCCAGTGCAATGACCTACGACATGGAGGTATACGCCGCCGCGCAAGGGCGTTGGCTCGAGGTAAGTTCCATCAGCAACTTCGAGACCTTTCAAAGCAACCGCCTGAAACTGCGCTACCGGGATGAAGGCAAACGCACGCGCCTTGCGCATACGCTCAACGGAAGTGCCCTGGCACTGGCACGCATCGTGGCCGCATTGTTGGAGAACAACCAGGGCCCCGAAGGGATCCGCATCCCGAAGGCATTGCAGCCCTACACGGGCTTCGACATGATCACAAAATGAAACCCGGCATACTGTCCGCAGCTCTGGCTACGTTGGCACTAGGTGGTCTGGTGCCCGGCTGTCGGCAGGCCGCCGATCCGGGTCAATTGCAGGCCGTGGACGGCATGATCACCTCCCTGGAAGCCGCGATGCTCACCTTGAACGAATTGGACCACGGCCGCTACCTCCGCGCCGACTCACTTTTCCAGCAGCAGCAGGGATCTTTCAACGCACGCTTCCGGGACACGCTCGATCGAAGTACCGCGGACAAACTGGGCAATCATTTCCTGGTGCTCCGTGCTTCAGGACGAATGGGCGACGACCACATGCAACTGTTGGCCGACCTCACCCGCGCTACGGAGCGCCTGCGGAACCTGCGTCAGGATCTATCCACGGCAGTGATGGACCCCGAACAAGGAGCGCTCGCACTGGCACGTGAACGCATCACCCTGCATGACCTCGAAGCCAATGTGCATCGGGCCATCGACAACTACCGAACCGTGCAGCGCATGTGGGAGGAACGTGATACTATCGACACGTTATTGGACGCTGAAAGATCCATCTCGCAACACGCAGGACGATGAAATACGCAGTACTCCTCCTGCTTCTGTTCCTTGCACCTGCCGTGGTGCATTCACAACCCGGCACCGACGAGCAGCTCGCCGCGCAGTATTACCAGCAAGGCGATTACGAAAAAGCCATCCTCTATTACGAACGCCTCTACCGGAGCCAATCCAACGACTATTACTACGAGCAGCTCTTCAAGAGCTATGTGGGGGCGAAAGACCTGGAGTCGGCGGAGAAGTTGGTGAAGGAGCGCATGAAACGTCACGGTGACGATCCACGCTTCTCCATCGATCTGGGAAGCCTGTATCGCTCGATCGGCGAGGACGACAAAGCCGTCAAGGAATTCGAGAAAGGCCTCAAACAGATGCGTGGTGAACAGGGCAGCATCCGCCAGGTGGCCAATGCCTTCATCCGCGTGAACGAACTCGACATGGCGCTCCAGGCCTACGAACGCGGCCAGAAAATGATCAAGGACGGGCAGGTCTTCCACTACGAAGTGGCCAACCTGTACGCCATGAAAGGCGATGTGCAACGGATGGTGGTCGCATACATGGAGCTGCTCGCCGCCAACGAGGCCTACATCCAATCGGTGCAGAACTCCCTGTCGCGCTACATGGACTTCGAGGTGCAGGATGACCGCACGGAGATCCTGCGCACCGAACTATTGCGTCGTATCCAGCGCGATCCGCAGCGCACCATCTTCCAGGAACTGCTCATCTGGATGTACATCCAGCAAAAGGACCTCAGCGCTGCATTCGTGCAGAGCAGGGCCATGGACAAACGTTTCGATGAGGGGGGCCAGCGCTTGATGGACCTGGCCCGCATCGCCCTGGCGAACAAGGATCATGTCAATGCCTTCAAGTCCTACGAATATGTGCAGAGCCTGGGGCGGAACGATGCCAACTACATCCTGGCACGTATCGGATCGGTGAAGACACGCTTCGACGAACTCACAGGACAAGCCGAACCAACAGAGGCCGACCTGCGTGACCTTGATGCCAGATCAGGGCATACCCTTGAAGAACTGGGGCTGAACAAGAACACGGTGGAACTGCTGCGCGACCGCGCCAACCTGAAGGCCTATCACCTCAACGAACACGCCGAGGCCATTGCCCTGCTCGAGGAAGGCATCGAACTGCCCACCATCGACGCGAGGACCGTTGCCCAACTGAAACTGGACCTCGGGGACATTCACCTGTTGCATGGGGACATCTGGGAAGCTTCGTTGCTCTACTCCCAGGTCGATCTCGATTTCAAGTACGACCTGTTGGGGCATGAGGCCCGGCTGCGCAACGCCAAGGTCTCCTTCTATGCCGGGGATTTCATCTGGGCACAGGCCCAGCTCAACGTGCTGAAGGCCAGTACGAGCAAACTCATCGCCAACGACGCCATGGAACTCTCCTTGCGCATCACCGACAACCTGGGCCTGGACAGCAACAGCGTACCCCTCACCTACTTCGCACGCGCGGAACTCCTGCGCATCCAACACCGCTACGATGGATCGCTCAACGTGCTGGACAGCCTCATGATGGAATTCCCCATTCACAGTTTGGGCGATGACGTGCTTTACGAACGTTACCGCATCGCCTATGCACGCCACCGCAATGAAGAGGCTGCCGGGCATCTGGAAAAGTTGCTTGAACTATACCCTTTGGATATCCTGGTGGACAATGCCTTGCTGGACCTTGGCAAACTGTACGAGGATCGGATCGGCGATACCGAGAAAGCCATGCAGTTCTATGAGCGGCTCATGTTCGAACAGCCGGGTAGCATCTTCGTTCCGGAAGCGCGGGAACGCTACCGGCGCTTGCGTGGTGATCCAGGCATGGCGCCACCTGCCGCGCCCCATCAACATCCGTAACGATGGCCCGCATCATCTACAACGTCACGGTCAACATCGACCATGAGGTACATGACGAATGGGTGCAGTGGATGCAGCAGGAGCACATCCCCGATGTGATGGCCACCGGGCTCTTCCTGAAAAGCCGGATGCACCGTGTCCTCGCGGATGACGATGGCGGCATCACCTACGCCGTACAGTACACAGCGGCCAGCATGGCCAAATACGAACAGTACCGCGAGACACACGCACCGCGCTTGCAGACCGCAGCCCAGGAACGCTTCGGTGGACGCTTCGTGGCGTTCCGCACACTGCTGGAAGAAGTGCATTCTTCGGCCCATCCACAGCAGCAACCCGGATAGTTCGGAATGGCCGGGATACGTACGAAGAAGCGCTTCGGCCAGCACCTTTTGAAGGAGGAGGGTATCGCCCAGCGAATCGCTGAAGCGCTCACATTGCATGGTGGTTACCGTACCGTGTTGGAGATCGGCCCGGGCACCGGTGCGCTCACCAAACACCTGTTGCAGCGCGACGACATCGAACTGTGGTGCGTGGAACTGGAACGGGATGCCGCCGCGCACATGCAGGAGAACTACCCGCAGCTTCGGGACAGGTTCATCGTGGGCGATGTGCTCAAGCTCGACCTCAACGCGAAGTTCCCCGAGCCGTTCGCCATCATTGGCAACTTCCCTTACAACATCAGCACGCAGATCGTCTTCCAAGTGCTCGAACACAAGGATCGATGCACCGAGGTGGTGGGCATGTTCCAGAAGGAGGTCAGTGATCGCATCCGTGCATTGCCCGGTAGCAAGGTCTACGGCATCACCAGTGTCCTGGCCCAGGCCTACTACGATGTGGACCAGATCATGACGGTGGAACCGGGTTCGTTCATTCCACCGCCCAAGGTGCGCAGCGCGGTGATCCGCATGCGGCGAAATACGACGGAACGGCTTGATTGCGACGAGGCCCTCTTCTTCCGCGTGGTGAAGACGGCCTTCAACCAACGGCGGAAGACCCTGCACAATGCCTTGAAGGCCCTGCCCGAGCTGGCGAACCGCGTTCCGGACCCCTATGCGGGAAAGCGTGCGGAGCAATTGTCCGTACAGGATTTCGTGGCCCTCACACAGGCTGCTGCACGGTAGGGTCTTCGTAGATTCGCGACCGCACCGGGCGGAATGCTCCCACGCCGCGCCGGTGGTCACCTGTCGCCATGATCCCGGACCGATGTCATTCGAGCTCACAAAGTCACTGCTGGATCGCATCCGCGAGGATGTAGCAGAGGGCCGTGACTCTGCGGTAAAGGAGTTCCTTGACGAACTGCATCCTGCGGATATCGCCCAGGTCATCGACCGCCTTCGCGACGATGCCGGGGTCTATGTGTTCCGACTTCTTGATAGCGAGCGATCGGCCGAGGTGATCCTCGAGCTGGACGAGGATACGCGTGAGGACCTGCTCGGATCATTGACCAGTCGCGAGATCGCGGAGGACGTTCTGGAGCACATCGACTCCGATGATGCTGCGGACGTCATGTCCGAACTGTCCGAACAGAAGCAGCGCGAAGTGATCGCCTTGCTCGATGACCAGGAGCAACGTGAGGACCTCGAGGAACTGCTGAGCTACAAGGAAGGCACGGCAGGTGCGTTGATGGCCAAGGAACTGGTGAAGGTGCGCACCGACTGGACCGTGGCCCGCGCCATCGTTGACATGCGTCGTCAGGCCCAGGAGGTGGACCATGTCTACACCATTTACGTGGTCGACAAGGACGACAAGCTCTACGGAGTCCTTCCCTTGAAGCAGCTGCTCTTCTCCGCGGAAAGCACGCGCACTTTGATCAAACACATCTGCGACGACGATGTCGTCAGCGTACGGGCCGATACCGATGTGGAGGAGGTGGTGAACCTGATGAAGAAATATGACGTTGTGGTGCTCCCTGTGGTGGATGAGCACGACCACCTGATCGGCCGGATCACCTTCGATGATGTGATGGACGTGATGACCGAGGAGGCTACCGAGGATTACCAGCTGGCCAGTGGTATCAGCGAGGACGTGGATGCCACGGACAGCCCGCTGGTACAGGTCCGTGCGCGTTTACCCTGGCTACTGATCGGGCTTGCTGGTGGCATTCTCTCGTCGCAGATCATCGCACAGTACGAAGAGGAACTGCAGATCGATCCCAAGATGGCCTTCTTCATGCCACTGATCGCCGCAACGGCAGGAAATGTCGGAGTGCAATCCAGTGCCATCGTGGTGCAGGGCCTTGCTGCGGGCACCTTGGACGGCGTGAATCTGCTGGCCCGTCTGTGGAAGGAATTGCGCGTGGCCGTGATCAGTGCGCTGGTGTGCGGCCTGCTCATCTTCTTGGTGAACCTGGCCCTGCAACAGAGCCAAGCACTGAGCTACACGGTCAGCATCGCGCTGTTCACCGTGATCATTACCGCAGGCATGTTCGGCACCATGATCCCCCTGTTGCTCGAGCGCCTCAAGGTGGACCCGGCCATGGCCACTGGTCCCTTCGTCACTACGCTGAACGATATCACCGGCCTGCTCACCTATTTCACCGTGGGCCACTTCATGTACGACCACTTCTCCTGAGCCGGAGCATCACGGCCGACGCACATGCACTTCGCCATTGTTGATACCGTCCATCCCTTGTTGGCCGATCGGCTCACGAAGGCGGGTCATCGTTGTACGGTCATGCACACATTGAATGATGTTGAACTCGCGGCATCACTTGCTGACGTACAGGGCATCATCGTAAGGAGCCGCGTGTTGAAGGCCCAGCTACTTCAAAATGCACCAGAGCTTCGTGTGGTCGCACGTGTCGGTGCGGGCTTGGACAACATCGACAAGGCGTGGTGTCTGGCCAACGACGTGCAGGTACTCAACTCCCCCGAAGGCAACCGTGATGGTGTGGGTGAAACCTGTGTGATGTTGCTGCTGGCCTTGATGAAGGCCTTGGTGCGCACCAATGCCCAGGTGCATCAGGGACTTTGGTTACGGGAAGAGAACCGTGGCACCGACCTGCGTGGTAAGACCGTCGGCATTATCGGATATGGCCACATGGGCAGCGCCTTCGCCGATAAACTGCGCGGTTTCGGGGTGCGCATTCTGGCACATGATAAGTATCGCAGCGGCTTCGACCGGGCAGGTGTGGTGGAAGCTTCGCTGGTGCAGGTGCTGCGCGACAGCGATGTCATCAGCTTGCACCTGCCGCTCACCGATGAGACACACCATTTCGCAGACCGGGACTTCTTCCTGCGATTGGGAAAGCCGGTGTGGTTCCTGAACACCTCACGCGGTCCCGTGGTGCATACCGCCGCATTGCTCGACGCGATCGACCAGGGCCGTGTGATCGCTACAGGGCTCGATGTGCAGGAGTTCGAACATGCCGATCTTAGTGGCATTGACCCTACCCTGGAACCCCATGTGCGACAGCGCCTGTTGGCACACGACAGGGTGCTGCTCACGCCGCACGTTGCGGGGGTGACCTACGAGGGCAGGGTGAAGATGGCCGAAGTACTCGCTGACAAGATCCTGAACGCTTTTCCGAATGGCAATTCCTGATCGCATCGCATGGCCTTTCGCCGTGCTCCTGCTCAACGCCTGCACCCCCATGGAGAACTTACACCCGGACATCCACGGACACCGCGGCTGCCGCGGACTGCTGCCCGAGAACACGATACCCGGCTTCCTGAAGGCCGTGGACACCGGCTGCGATTTCCTGGAACTCGATGTGGTGCTGAGTACCGATGGCGAAGTGATCGTCTCGCACGAACCATGGATGAGCAGCAAGATCTGCCAGACCCAGGAGGAGGAGAACATTCCGGTCGACAGGGAGCGCTCGCTCAACCTGTACCACATGACCGTGTCGGAGATCCAGACCTACGACTGCGGGAACCTGCCGCACTCCGGATTTCCTGAGCAGAAGCAGTATTCCGCCTACAAACCCACGCTGCGCCAGGTGGTGGAAGCGGCGGATGAACATGCGTTGATGAGCGGCATGGTGAGTCCATCCTACAATGTGGAGATCAAGAGCAACCCGGACTGGTATGGCACCTACCAGCCGGAGCCTGCTGAATATGCCGCACGGATCATCCGGGAGATCGATGACCTGGGGATCACATCCCGCACGGTCATCCAGTCGTTCGACCCAGCAATACTTGAGGTGGTGCATGCCGAGCGGCCGGACATCGTGGTCGCATTCCTGGTGGAGAACCCCGATGGTTTGAAGGCGAACCTGGCACGACTCAGTTTCAAGCCGGAGATCTACAGTCCGCAATACAAGCTGGTCGACAAGAAATTGCTGAAGGCACTGCGCGAGGCGGATATTGAACTGGTGGTATGGACCGTGAACGAGCGGAAGGACATTCGTCGCATGCTCGACCTGGGCGTGGACGGGATCATCAGCGATTACCCGGACCGCGCCATGTCCGAGCTGGAAGGGCGCGAGTGATCATTGGATCACGAAGCGTGCGGTGATCCGGTTGCGCTGATCCACCAGCACTTCGCGGCCTGCGGTCAGTTTCTCCAATGTGGCTTCATCGAAATGCCGGACGGTGACCAGCTCACAGCCGTCGTTGAATTTCACCTGATAGGTCTTGCGTAGGTCGTCCATCAGCGCATGGGCCTGGGGCGTGTCATCAACCACCACATGGAACGCCACGGCACTGTTCTGCATCAGATCGATGCGCACATTCCGCTGCGCGAACAGGCCGAAAATGTGGCTGAGATTGTCTTCCACCATGAAGCTGAGGTCGTGGGGCGTGATGCTGATGAGCAGCTGCTTCGGTTTGATGATGAACGACGGGATCAAGGAGTCGTTGTCGCTTCGGTCGTCGATGATGCTGCCCGGTGCATCGAGGTCCATGAACGAGCGCACGTAGAGCGGAATGTGCTTCTGTTGCAAGGGTTGCAGCGTGCGCGGGTGGATCACGCTGGCGCCGAAGTAGCTGAGCTCGATCGCCTCGCGGTAGCTGATGTGACTGAGCAGCTTCGTGTCCGGAAAGCGGTTCGGGTCGGCATTGAACATGCCGGGTACGTCCTTCCAGATCGTGACGCTTTCGGCATCCAGAAGGTATGCGAAAATGGCGGCGCTGAAGTCGGATCCTTCGCGGCCCAGCGTGGTAGTGAAGCCATCCTCCGTTGCTCCGATGAAGCCTTGTGTGATCACCGGGAATCGCACCGGCTCCTGGCCATCACCACTGGAGAACTGTTCCTTTACCAACGCTGCACTCGCTTCCCAATCCACACGGGCTGAGCGATGCAGTGCATCCGTGCGCACCAGGTCACGGGCGTCCATCCAAGAGCATACTTCGAGCTCCTCGCTGAGGTAAGCGCTCACGATCTGCGTACTCCACAGCTCGCCGTAACTCACGATCTGATCGTAGTCCTGGTCGGGGTTGTCGGTAGGTGTACCACCGAGCAACTCCTCCAATTCGCTGAAGTATTCCAGCATCCAGGCCTCCGCCCCCTCAAAGCCAGGGACAACTTCGTGCAGGACTTTCAGGTGGCTTTGGCGCAAGGCATCAACCTTGTCCAGAAAGGGTTTCCCCTCGCGCCAATCCCATACGATGGTCTCCAAGGCATTGGTGGTCTTTCCCATGGCACTAACCACCACCAGGATCTCCTGCCCTACAAAATTCCTAAGCACCCTGGCCACGTTGCGCACACCTGCCGCATCCTTTACGCTGGCCCCGCCGAACTTGAATACTTTCATTCGTTCGCTAACTTCTCCAACTGTTCCGACCCAAGAGACCCGTTGACCCACTGGGGATCCATCGCCGCGCCGAAACGCTCATAAAAGCGGATGGCATCGGTGTTCCAATCCAACACTTGCCACATCATCCCTGAGTATTCCTTCTCCACGGCGTAAGCTGCGCACTGTCGGAACAGCCGCTCACCGATCCGGTGGCCCCGGGCATGCTCGGTAACGACAATGTCCTCCAGGTAGAGGCGACGGCCCTTCCAGGTGGAATAGCGCTCGTAGCATACGGCCATGCCCGCGATCGTTCCTTCCAGCTCAGCCACCCACCCCACCCACACGGGGTCGTTTCCGAAAGCGGCATCGTGCATGTGCTCCAGGGTCACGGTAACCTCCTCGGGCGCCCGTTCGAACAAGGCGAGCTCCCTCACCAGCACCAGCATGCGCGGCACATCGTTGGGCTCGGCCCGGCGGATCTTCACTTCCATGCCCGCAAAGATGACGATCTGCCCATCTTTGCAGCGCATCCAGACCACAGCGGATCATTTTCTGGTCTTCTGATCGTCTGGTCTTCCACCTCTGCCAAGGCTACGGCGGAAACATCCGATCAAAATGGCCTCCATCAAGACCCTCGCCGAGTTCATCTCCGAACGCCAGAATGAATTCACCTACGCCACCGGTGAACTGAGCCAGCTGCTCACCAGCTTCCGCCTGGCGGGAAAAATGGTGAACCGCGAAGTGAACAAGGCCGGCCTGGCCGAGGACATCATCGGTGCCGCTGGCAACGAGAACGTGCAGGGCGAACAGCAACAGAAGCTCGACGTCTACGCCAACGACATCTTCATCCGCTTGCTGCGCAGCCAGGGCATGGTGTGCGCCGTGGCCAGTGAGGAGAACGACGAGATCGTCCACTTCGACAATGGCGGCAAGTACGTGGTGGCCATGGATCCGCTGGATGGTAGCAGCAACATCGATGTGAACGTAAGCATCGGCACCATCTTCAGCATTTACCGTCGCCTCAGCGAAGGGCCCAAAGCGACGATGGAGGATTTCATGCAAGCCGGCAATGCGCAGGTGGCGGCGGGCTACATCATCTACGGCAGCAGCACCATGCTGGTCTACACCACGGGCCATGGCGTCAACGGCTTCACGCTGGACCCCAGCATCGGCACCTTCTGCCTGAGCCACCCCCAGATGCAGACGCCTGCTGAAGGCAATATCTACTCGGTGAACGAAGGCAACTATTACACGTTCAGCGAGGGCGTGCGCAACTACATCGACGATTGCAAGCGCAAGCAGATGAGCGGTCGCTACATCGGCAGCTTGGTGGCAGACTTCCACCGCAACCTTTTGAAGGGCGGCATCTACCTCTACCCCGCAACTGAGAAGGCCCCCCAGGGGAAACTGCGTTTGCTGTACGAAGCCAACACCCTTGCCATGATCGTGGAACAGGCCGGCGGCATGGCCACCGATGGCACCAGGCGGATCCTGGACATCAAGCCCACCGAACTGCACCAGCGTTGTCCGCTGTATATCGGTAGCAAAGGCATGGTGGAGAAGGCGATGAAGAGTTAGACTGGTCATCAGCAAATGCTCACCACCTACCTCCTCCTCTTCCGCGGTGTGGGCGGTGCCACGAAGCTGCCCACTGGTCCCCTGCGCGAAGCCTTGACCAAAGCCGGCTTCAAGAACGCAACGACGTACATCAGCAGCGGCAACGCGTTGGTGCGGAGTAAGCTTTCCCGCGAGGAGACCATCGCGAAGGTGGCCGCCTTGAGCAAAAAGAAGTTCGGGTTCGACAAGGCCATCTTCGCTCCCACCGCTGCTGAGTGGCAGGCAGTGTTGGACAGCAACCCCTTTCCGAAAGCCACCGCAACTCCCTCCTTGTTGCATGCCGCGCTGCTGATGGGAACGCCGATCCCTGCAGCGATCAAGGCGCTACTTTCAGTAGCTGTGGAAGGCGAGCAACTGAAGGTGCTCAAGGACGGTCCTACTGAACGCTTCGGCGGATACAGTGTGGCCTACCTCCATACTCCCCACGGCTTCGGCACCTCAAAGCTGGCCGCCAAATTCGACAAGGGTCTGGGGGTGACGAACACGGCGCGTAACTGGAACACCGTGGTAAAGCTGCACGAGCTGGCGCAGGAGCTGGAGGGTGCAGAAAAACCATAGCTGGCTGAACAAGCTTCACTGCGGACCAACACAGTTCGATCGTTGATCTCCGAGGTCGATCAATGCTCCAGAAGCATCTTCGCCAACAAGGCCCGTACGTAAAGGTGTTCAGACCAACCTGAGATCACATACTCGCGGCGTGCCGTGAGGTTGATCATGCGCTCCAAGTCCTCGGATACACCGAAGACCATGGGTCGGCCACCTGAGAACACCATGCCCAGGTGTGCCAGGTCGGGCAGCGGGCCATGCAGCGGGCGCGAAGGTTCGTAGGATGCCATCGCCTCGGTCACGGTGGCGAGTTCGGCACCCTTCAAGGTGGTGTAAGGTGCCTTCTCATTGTGAAGGCGCCAGCCCAAGGTATGCGCCGATGCGACGGTCTGGTGGCCATCCGCCTTCCACTGGTACACATGGACACTGTCCAGCTGCTGCGCCATGACCATGCTGGCAGGGCAAAGGCAGCAGAGCAAGGCGGTGACAAGAGGGCGTTGCATGGCTACCGACAAAGTTAGGCGGGGACGTACCTACCCCATGTAGCATTGCCAGGGTCTGTGGCCTTGCATCTTGTACATGGTGGACCAGTGATGTGTATGGCCAAGACTCGGCCGCCCTCATTGCATTCCCGCTCACCCTTCTGCCGGAACCACTCACCGCTGCAACACGATGCGTGTGGTCTTCGGATACTGTCCTTCAGCACGCAGCACCACCAAGTAGAGCCCATCCGTCCATTCGGCGGGGAGTTCGAACGACCACATCGGTATCACCGTGTTGAATTCTTCGGCATATACACGCGCACCAGAGCCATCGAATATCTCGACCACACCGCGCTGGCCGATCCCATCCGCGTCCAGGTGCAGAGTGAAGTTATCGCTGGCCGGATTGGGATGGACGCGCAGGCTGCCAGACGATGCCAGCTCGTGGACATTGGCAGGGTCCACCTCGATCACTTTGATGAGGAAGCCATCCGCTCCTCCTACCGAAGTATGGTTCTGAACACCTGGTCCGGGATCAAGGTCGGCCGTGGACGCGAACCAGCCTGCCACATAGAGGGCACCCGCACCATCGACCGCCACGGCATTGGCCTGGTCGGCACCGGTACCGCCCATCTTTCCGGCGCGCAACAGATCGCCGCCAGCATCGAGGCTCAGTACGAACATCTCGTCGTTCCCCGCTGACACGAATTCATGCACGCCAGGTCCGGGGTCCAGGTCCGCCGTGTTCTGGAAGATGCCCACCACATGGATGATCCCGTCCGCATCTGCAGCGATCCCGAAGCCTTCATCATAGCCGTTTCCACCCATCGACCGCGCCCATACCAGATCACCCTCGGTGGTGAATTTTAACACGTAGATGTCGTGGTCGCCCACAGCGCTCATGGATGTCGTATCCGGCCCAGGGTCGAAATCGATGGTGCCGCTGAAACGCCCTGTCGCGAGTAGATGGCCCTGTTGGTCCAGGATGATCTTGCGGCCATAACCACGTGGCTCGGAGTGGTAGCTGGTGGTGGTGACCGGGATCGATCGCACCCACACGAAGTCGCCATCCGCATCGAGCTTGTGGTAAAACACGTTCCACGTACCCACCGAGGTCAGGTTCTCCGTGTTTGGTCCGGGATCGAAATCCACCGTGCCACGGAAGTAGCCGGAGGTGTAGATGTTCCCTTGGTCGTCGACCACCACGGAATGCGCGCGGTTCTCGTGCGGTGAGGTGCCGAAGTTCACGGCCCAGATGAAGTCACCGTCGTTGGTCAGCTTCAACACGAAAATGTCCTCGTGACCAGCGGTAAGGAAGTATTCGCCGGGTCCGGGGTCGAAGTCGCGCGGACCACCTTGGGCATAGAAACGCCCGGCCACCACCACGTTCCCCGTCGGATCGATCGCAATGCCGTAGCCATGGTCCCACCAGGTACCACCGACCACACCCTTGGCCCATACGAAGTTGCCATTGGGATCGAGCTTCGATACGAAGATGTCGGTCTGGCCGGTGGTGGCGGCGGTCATGGTGAAGGTATCCGGCCCCGGATCGAAATCGGCCGTGCCACAGAAGCCGCCGGTGGTGTACACGTTGCCTTGCGCGTCCAGGGCGATGCCCAGCGGCCCATCGTTGTTCGACCCACCCATGGACCGCGCCCAGACCAACGCACCGGCTGTGGTGAATTTGGCCACGTAGATATCGTTGCCACCTGCCGAGGTCAGATTCGCCACGCCCGGACCGGGATCGAAGTCCACAGTGTTGGTGAAGCTTCCGGTGAGGTAGACATGGCCGTCATCATCCAGCGCGATCGCCGTTCCCCTTTCGGTCTCGCTGGAACCAAGGGTGGCGACCCATTCCGGGGCCAGGACCTGGGCGTTGAGCGTGTTGGCAAAGAGCAAGCAGGATAGGATGTGCAATGAGGCGTTCTTGTGTCGCATGGCGTTGGGCTTTCGTGCCACGAAGTGAAGCCAAGCACCAAGGCATAAGGTCCTGGATCGAGTGAACGGGCGTTCTATCGATCGAACGGGGGATGTGCGCCACCGGAAGTAATACGCGTAGCTCGAAGTGGCGCGCAGGTCAGGCCAAGCCCATCCGTGCTGCCCGATTTGCGATCAGCACCCGGTAGGTCGAATTGCCGATATCGTACCCGATAGGGTATAATATTCTTCGATCCGGCCTGAATATCACCCTATCGGGTACAAAATGGGAGCCGATGGCATGAGAAAGCATCCGTTCGGGTACATCTTCCCCCTTCGGGCACCAGAATCACATTCAGGACAATTGAACCTATACGTTGAAACCATCTACCTACTATAGAATGTATACGTTTATATTTGACTGCAACATTTGAACTTATACGTCATGTCTCTCGTCCTCAAACTCCGCCTTCAGCAGCTCGACAAGCAACTTGCCTGGTTGCCACAGCCACTACCGGACACGCCGCCATCAGGATGGATCGCAACGATCCGCAAGGCCTTGGGCATGACGCTCAAAACCTTGGGCACCCGCTTGGGGATGACCGCTGAGGGAGCGAAACGGATGGAGTTGCGTGAAGCCGATGGCAGCCTCAGCCTGCAACTGCTCAGCAAAGCCGCCGAAGCCTTGGACATGCGCCTGATCTATGCCCTGGTGCCCAAGGATGGCACGCTGGAAAAGCTCATCGAGCGGCGTGCCTTGGCCATGGCCACCGATATCGTGATGCGCACGCACCAGACGATGAAACTCGAAGGTCAGGCTGTTTCCGAAGAACGGCTGAAGGAAGCGATCGCCGAAAAGGCCGAAGAGCTGCGCCGCGAAATGCCCAAGCAGCTATGGGACTGAATTGGGAACAGACCGGCGGCAGCACTGATCTGGACGAGGACGAGAAGCTCGGCCTGCGTGCCGACTGGATCACGACGCGCGCACAACTCGATGAACTGGAGCACCACAACATCGAGTTCGGTCGGCAATGGGTATTCGCCCGCCCACGCAAGCCTGCTGACATACTCACGGACGCTTTCGCAAAGCGACTTCACAAGGAGATGTACAAGGAGGTGTGGAGGTGGGCCGGCCAGTTCCGCAGGACCGAGAAGAACATCGGTGTGGACCCGGTACGCATCGCCACGGACCTTCGCCAGTTGCTGGACGATGCGCGCTTTTGGGTGGAACGCACAACATATCCGCCGGATGAGATCACCATCCGCGTGAAGCACCGCATCGTATGCATCCACTGCTTTGCGAACGGGAACGGAAGGCATTCGCGACTGCTGGCGGATGTGCTGGCCAATGCATTGGGGCAAGCGGTCTTTACCTGGGGTGCGTTCTCGGAAATGCCCGATGTCCGGGAGCGCTACTTCGAGGCACTGCGATCGGCGGACCGTGGAGACATCCAACCTCTGATCTCATTTGCCCGCAGTTGACGAGCAGCACCCGTAGCTTTGCCCCCGTTCCCGTTCCCGAACCCGATGCCCGGAATTGCCGGTGTCGGGTTTCGGGCGTTTTGGCGTCCATGAACCCGCACCAAGTCAGCCTTCTAAGTATTGCTGGTCTTCTTCTGGTCACCGGAGGAGGGTGTAACACCTCCAGTACAACCGCTCCTCATGAAGCGATCGATCCTGACCAGGTCAAAAACGCCGTCTTGATCTATAGCGTCATGGATCAACAGACGATGCTGTTCGATTCATTACTTCTCCCATCGTCAGTGCTGAATCGTTTCATCCAGTCATGGAACACTTCGGAACAGGAGGAAATGAGGAAGTACGTTTCATCCTTCACCATCAAGATCCAGCTCAAGGACAGTAGCAGGCGTTCATTCCGAGTGAATGGGAACTACGCCCATGAGAAGAAAGACTGGAGCTTCCACCTTGGCGACACCTCACTCAGGGCAAGCTTGGATTCGCTCCGAACGCTCAACGAGCGCTGGTATGGCAGTTACGAAATGGAGAACGGAGCGCTTCTCGAACTCTATCGCAATGGCAAGTATCACTACTTCATGAACCAATGCACACATGGCTACTGTTCCGCGGGAACATGGTCAACCGTGGGCGACACGCTTCGTTTGAACGCAGACCCAGAACCCACCAGAACCGAAGGTCCAATCACAAGTCGTTTTGAATGGGCTTCGTTTGACGAACCCTTTGTTCGGAAAGGAAGGATTCTCTATTTCACCGTTGAGGGAGATCTCAACTATCACTACTTCTTCGCCAAGGAATGACCTCCCTCCCCGACCTCCTCACCCTCTACCGCAACGACCCACGCGTCGCGCGCATTGCCGAAGGCCTGCAACCCGATTCCGCGACGGGCCTGCCCTCCGGAGGACGGGTGCAGATCGCGGGCACCATCGGTTCGTCGCAGGCGCTGATCGCTGCATCCGTCATCGACCGCACCAAGGGCGTGCATGTCTTCGTGCTCACCGACAAGGAAGAGGCGGCGTACTTCATGAACGATCTGGAGGCGTTGAGAGGAAAAGAGAGAGAGGGTGAAAGGGTGCGAGAGGGAGAGGGTGCGAGGGTGCGAGAGAAGAGGGACGGGGACATGTTCTTCTTCCCGGCACCCTCTCGTTCACCATATGATCCAGATGGGCATCACGATGGTGAACGCGTCACACGGACCGAAGTGTTGGAGGTCTTGATGCAACTTGCGTCACCTTCACACCCTAGCACCCTCTCACCCTCTCTCTGCATTATCACCTACCCCGACGCCCTTGTCCCGCTCGTGGTGGCCAAGGAGACGATGCAGAAGAACACCCTCGCGATCAAACGTAACGAGGAACTCCCGATCGATACGCTGGAGGAATGGCTGCAGGAGACCGGTTTCATGCATGTGGACTTCGTGTATGAGCCGGGGCAATACAGCATCCGAGGTGGCATCGTAGACGTGTTCAGCTACGGCAACGACAAGCCATACCGCATCGAACTTTACGGTGATACCGTGGAAAGCGTGCGTCGATTCGACCCGCAGGACCAACTCACCGTGGAACGCCTGGCGGAAGCAGTGATCGTGCCCGACCTGCAGGATGAAGATGCCGCGCGCCAACAACTCTTCTTCGCACAATTGCCGGAGAACGCCACTATTTGGCTGCGCGACCTGCAAGCGATCGGTGATGCGGCCAAGAAGCAATTGAAGCTGCTCAGCGAAACGTACGAACGGCTGCCGGACAAGGACAAACACGCAACGCCCGGGGATCTGCTGGCGACGGATGGTGATCTGATCAAGGGGACACTCGGTTTTAGAAAAGTATTCTGGGCTTCTGGCCACTTGCTGCTGGCTGCTGGCTCGGACGCGACCGAGCCAGCAGCCAGCAGCCAACGGCAAGTGGCGATCTCCGTCGACTTCCAACACCGCCCCCAACCAACCTTCGCCAAGGAATTCAAAGTCCTAAGCGGCGACCTGCACAACAAGCAGACCGCGGGTTACACCAACCTGATCGCGTGCAACAGCGCGAAGCAGAGCGAACGCCTCTACACCATCTTCCACGACATGGAGCACGAGGTGGCCTTCACGCCGCTGGTGCTCGACCTGCACGAAGGCTTCATCGATCCCGAGCTGAAGCTGGCGCTCTACACCGACCACCAGATCTTCGAGCGCTACCACCGCTACCGGCTGAAGGAAGGCTTCCGCAGGAACGCGCAGGCCCTTACGCTGAAGGAACTGACGCAACTGAAACCCGGCGACCTGGTGGTACACATCGATCACGGTGTGGGCGTGTTCAGCGGACTGGAAACGATCGATGCGGGCGGCAGCATGCAGGAAGCGATCCGCCTGATCTACCGCGACAACGACATCCTGTACGTGGGCATCCACAGCCTGCACCGCGTAAGCAAGTACAGCGGCGAAGAGAGCGGCAAGGCACCGAAGGTGAGCAAGCTGGGCAGTCCGGCGTGGAAGAACCTGAAGGAGAAAACGAAGGCCAAGGTGAAGCTGCTCGCCTTCGACCTGATCAAGCTGTACGCGCAACGCAAGAGCAAGCCGGGCTTCGCATTCCTGCCCGACAACTACCTACAGCACGAGCTTGAAGCGAGCTTCATCTACGAGGACACGCCCGACCAGCTGAAGGCCACACAGGACGTAAAACGCGACATGGAAAAACCCACGCCCATGGATCGACTGGTCTGTGGCGATGTCGGTTTCGGAAAGACGGAAGTCGCGATCCGCGCGGCGTTCAAAGCGGTGTGCGATAGCAAGCAGGTGGCCGTGCTGGTGCCCACCACGATCCTCGCCTTGCAACACGCGAAGAGTTTCGCAGCGCGCATGAAAGGCCTGCCCGTTCGCGTGGACTACATCAATCGCTTCCGTAGCCAGAAAGATCAGACGCAGATCCTGAAGGATGTGAAGGAAGGCCGGATCGACATCCTCATCGGCACGCATCGCCTGGTGAGCAAGGATGTGCAGTACAAGGACCTCGGCCTGCTGATCATCGACGAGGAGCAGAAGTTCGGCGTGAACGTGAAGGACAAGCTGAAGACCCTGCGCGCCACGGTGGATACGCTCACCCTCACCGCCACACCGATCCCGCGCACACTGCAGTTTAGCCTCATGGGCGCGCGCGATC
Organism: Flavobacteriales bacterium; assembly: GCA_041745875.1. Classification (GTDB taxonomy): domain Bacteria; phylum Bacteroidota; class Bacteroidia; order Flavobacteriales_F; family PHOS-HE28; genus PHOS-HE28. The sequence continues at coordinate 17,936 of JBGTIB010000089.1, forward strand.
TCAGCATCATCAGCACGCCGCCGCCCAACCGTTATCCGGTAAGCACCATGCTGCAACCATACGATGAAGTGGTGATCCGAGGCGCCATCGAATACGAGCTCTCACGCGGCGGCCAGGTTTACTTCATCCACGACAAGGTGAAGAACATCGAGTTCATCGCCGGCATGATCCGCAAGCTGGTGCCCGGTGCGCGCGTGGGTGTGGGTCATGGCCAGCTCGAAGGCCACAAGCTGGAGGAGGTGATGCTCGACTTCATCGAGGGCAACACCGACGTGCTCGTCTGCACCACCATCGTGGAGAACGGCCTCGACATCCCGAACGCCAACACGATCATTGTCAACGAGGCGCAGAACTTCGGCCTTAGCGATCTGCACCAACTGCGCGGACGCGTGGGTCGCAGCAACAAGAAGGCCTATTGCTACCTGCTCGCACCCAGTCCGCACCTTCTGCCCGACCTCTCGCGCAAACGTCTGCAGGCCATCGAGCAATTCAGTGACCTGGGTAGCGGCATCCACATCGCCATGAAGGACCTCGACATCCGCGGCGCGGGCGACCTGCTCGGCGCGGAGCAGAGCGGCTTCATCAACGACATCGGCTTCGAGACCTACCACAAGATCCTTGAGGAGGCCGTGCGCGAACTGAAGGACGAACACTTCAAGGACCTCTTCG
>JBGTIB010000090.1:0-8078 GCA_041745875.1 Flavobacteriales bacterium
GCGAAGTCGGCATCATTCAGCTTGAACAGCGCTTCCTCGCTCAACCGGTTGCACAGGGCGTATTCGGTCAATGGGTTCACCTTGCTTTCCTCGGTGCAGTCGCTTTCATGACCGGCGCCATAGACGGAGCAGGAGCTGGCCAGTAGGTAACGCTTCACCCCGTAGGCCTTGGCCAGGAGGCCGAGACGGCGACGTGCCCGGAAGTTGATCGAACGGGTGATCTCCAGGTCCAGGTCACCGGCAGGATCGTTGGACAGTGCCGCCAGGTCGCAGATCACATCCACACCATTGAGCACATCAGGCTCCAGGTGCCGCACATCGGCGGTCAACAGGCGGAAACGAGGGTCGTTCATGAAGCGTGACAGTGGCGCCGGTCCATAGACCATCCAATCCACCGCCGTGACACGGTGGCCGCGGGCAAGGAGGGTTTCAACCAAGGCGTTACCGATGTAGCCATTGGCCCCGGTAACAAGAACATGCGTGTGCTGCATGGATGTGATCATTGAAGCGAATTGTTCAGGTGGCCTTGTACCGAACCGCTGGGGTGAATGTTTCAGCGTACGGTGGCCCGGACAGCCAGTCCTGAACCTGCAAGTACATCAAAGGTAGGATCAGGGCGCTTGAGCCGACACTTCCTGTTCACATGGCCCAGACCGCGATCTCTTTCGACCGAGGGACTTGTTGCTCAGGTCAGGCGTGGGGCCACCTCGTGCAGCAACACGTCGATCACATGGTCCTGGTCCGCACGCGGCATGCCGGGATAGAGTGGGATCGTCATGGTCTCCTGGCCCCAAGCGAAAGCCACAGGATGCTGTTCCGGCGTGTAGCTGTATCGCTCCTTGTAGAAGGTGAGCTGTGGCACCGAACGGTAGTTCACCGTGGCGCCGATGCCCAGGGTGGCCAGCAACTGCAGGGCACTGTCGCGGTGACCGTTGGGCACACCGATGGGGAAGAGGTGGTGGGCATGGACCTGGTCATCCACCCAATGGGGCAGGCGGAACGGGGTGCCTTCCAAGGCTTCACGATAGCGTTGGGCCTGTGCCGTGCGGTCCTTCAAGCGCTCATGCACCCCGTCGATCTGCGCAGGCAGGAAGGCGGCGAGCAGGTCCGGCAGATTGGCTTTGGTACCCAGGCGTTCCACATCCCAGTGGCGGTAGCCACCGGTCTTGAAACGGTCCACCGCACCGGCGCTCATTCCGTGCTGGCGCGCCTGGCGGATACGGTCGGCCATGGCGGCGTCGTTCAGGATCACGGCCCCGCCCTCACCGCAGGCCACGTTCTTGGTGGCATAGAAGGAGAAGATCGCCATGTCCGAATGCGTACCGGGCCGGTCGCCGTGCAGGGTGCCTTCGAAACAATGTGCACAGTCCTCGATCAGCAGGATGTCCTTGCGATCGCCCAAGGCTTCGCGCACGGCGCGCATGTCCACCATCTGGCCGTAGAGGTGTACCGGGATCACCGCTTTGGTGGCGGGTGTTACGGCCTTGGCAATGGCCTTGGGAGTGAGCAACAGCGTGCCGGGATCCACATCCACGAAGACCGGTTTGGCGCCCACCATCTCCACCACGTTGGCGGTGGCCACGAAGGTCATGGAAGGCACGATGACCTCATCGCCGCGCTTGATGCCTGCCGCAAGCAATGCCGCCACGGCACCATTGGTCCAGCTGTTCACCAGGATCGCCTCCTTGGTCCCGAAGAAGGTGTTCAGTTGCTCCTCCACCCGCTTGCTGACCGGGCCCGTGGTAAGGAAGGGCGTGGCAAGCACCTCGGCGATGCGCTCGGCCTCGGAGACAGGAATGGAATGCTTGTAGAAATCGACCTTGCGGGCCTGCCTGTCCGTGATGGGGGTCCATGCGCTCATTGTATCCTTCGGGTTTTCGGGTGCCAAAAGTACCGGCGGCAGGCGGCAGGCACTTAGACCGGTGCGACCGAGTTGTCAATAGCACGGCGTTGGGATCATGGGCGCTTACCCGGTGTGACGATCACATACCTTCATGCCATACCCCTCCGTTCCGCTACGGATCAATACGCACATCCCATGAAACCCCTGCTCGTCACCTTCGCCGGCCTGCTGGCCTTCTTCTACCTGCTCAACCCCACCTTCGGCGTGTTCGAGTTCATCCCGGACAACATCCCGCTAGTAGGCAACCTGGATGAGGCCACGGCAACCATGGTGTTGCTGGGGGCGTTGCGCTACCATGGCTGGGACCTGACGCGGGTGTTCACGCGGTACCGGGCGATGGACTTTGGGGTGGGGCGATAAGTACGTTCGCATCGGCACTGTACCGTCGACCCATTGGGTCGACATGCCGGACATTCATTCCTGGCATTCGTAAGTCGACCCAATGGGTCGACGGTACAGTGCATGTAAGAATGATCTTCGTGGGGTGATCCGATACCTGTACATCCTTTTGGGTGTTGCGTGCCTTAATGCATGCACAATTCCATCGCCAGTGCCCGCGCCCAACCGCTGGGCTGATGAACGGCTCTGGCCAGTTTTGGAGGCGCAGGAACAGCGCGATACCGATGCGCTCTGCGCGCTGCTGACGGATGAGGCACCCGAAGTACGCGAAGCTGCTGCTTTGGCATTCGCGTCCGTACAGGACTCTGCTTCCATTCCCTGTTTGATCCAGGCCCTCGCCGATCCGGACGTTGATGTCCGCGTGAATGCGGTGTTCGCGCTCGGCTTCATCGCCAACGACAGCACCGTGGAACGCATGGCGGAACGCGCTGACCTTGAGCGGGACAGTACAGTACACCGGGCCTACATGGGCGCGATCTTTATCAACCTGCAACGCCGGGGCAGTATGAAGGATATTTTACACGCGCTGTCCCACTTAGAGCGCAGTCTTGGCCATGAACGCGTGCGTGCGGCGGATGCGCTCCGGCGCCTATCCCCTCCGCTGCTTCTGAAGGATAGCGCATTGGTGTTGCATGCTGTAACGCGGGAGACAGACCCGGAAGTGAAGGCCGCATTGATCCGGGCCCTGGCGCATATCCCCGGTCCGAAGCGGCTCGTGCTCTTGCTGGATGCTGGCGTACGCGAACAAGCGATCCCGCTGCGCATCTCGGCGATCCAAACGTTGGCTTTCAGGCCCGATGAACAAGCGCGCGACTCGTTGTTCGTCTGGTTGGATGATCCCGTTCCAGCGGTGCGCACCGTAGTGGTCGATGCCCTGCACAGTAACGGTTTCTTCAGTGACGGTGGCAACAACTCGTCCATCATCGAAGGCCTTCGATGGATCGATCAAGTGACCCTGAACCGACTGCGAGGGTTGATGGCAAACAACCCGGACAGTCGGAAGAAAACGGTGGCGGCGTTGCGTGCGGACACAGCAGCGGGACCGTATGCCGAGGCCGAGCGGATCAAGGCACTTGGCATGGTGGACGACGACTACAGGGATGACCGTTTGGAGGAGCTCCTATATGGTGATCATCATCCGGCGATCCGTCAGGCTGCGTTCGGAATTCTGGCCGATCGCAATCAATGGTTAATGATGATGCCCCGTGCAATGTCCGGCGAAATGCAGGTGCAGCAAGCAGCGCCGTTCTGGCATGGGGTGTTCGGCAGCGGCGATCCAGGTTTGATCTGTGCGGCCGCAGAGCGCTTGGCCGGTACCCGTGCAAAAGAACTGCGTGTGCTCTTTCCGCCTGAGCTGCAACAACAGGCTGAACAAGGCTTGCATGCACTACGCGACCTGGAGGCCTTGCTGTTGTTGAAGCAACTCGCTGCGGCGCGCGATGACATCTCCCGTCCTCCTCATGCAACTCCACCGTTCAACCACCCCATCAATCGAGATAGTCTCCGCGCCCTGAAGCATGGCCAGCGATACCAGATCACCACCACCAAAGGCACCATCATCATCGCCACCGATGTGAACGAAGCACCCGGCAGCAGCCTCGCCTTCGATTCGCTTGTCACCGCTGGATACTATAACGGCAAGGCTTTCCACCGCATGGTACCCAACTTCGTGGTGCAGGGCGGCTGCCCGCGCGGCGATGGCTACGGCGGTATGCCTTGGACACTGCGCACGGAGATCGGTCGCAAGCTTTTCACAGCTGGATCGGTGGGTCTTGCTTCCGCTGGAAGAGATACCGAGAGCTGCCAGTTCTTCATCACGCACAGCGCTGCGCCGCATTTGGATGGCCGCTACACACGCTTTGGCGAAGTGGTTGAAGGGATGGATGTGGTGTGGCGGCTGCAGGTGGGTGATGTAATGGAACGGGTGGAACCGGTGGAGTAGACGGTCAGGCCACGATCCAGCAGCACCGTCCTTAGCCAGCGAAATGCAAGCCCAATGACACCAGAACGGGGAACAGTTCTTTGGAGATCTCGGGGTAGTCCCGCTCCACATCTAGCGAGCGGAAAGGGATGATCAGCCCCAGGTGGAAGTACCTCGAACGGGTGGCGTTCCAAAACTCCACTCCGGCCCCGGTCGAGATACCATAGTACAGTTCTTGCCTGGAGTGGACCCCGGGCGCGGCCAAGATCTTCACGGCGGTGTTGTATCCATACATGCCGGTCAGGTATGGACATGCCCGTTTCCCTGGCAACATCCTCAGATGAAGGCCTGCGTTCCATCCAATGCCGGCCAACGCGTAACCCACACCACCAAAAACCCCAACAAAGCGCGTGGTATGCACATCCAAGCGCATACCTATGCCTCCATGATCGATCCCGACACCGGGTCCAAAGAACACCATGCCCGCCAGGGGGTCATCGCGTTGTGCGGAAACGACCGCCGGGAGCGACAGTAGCGAAATGGCCACGATACGGATGACCAACATGTCGACAAGTTATTCGAACTTCTCTGGCCGCATCTGCGGGAACAACAGCACCTCCTGGATCGCAGGATTGTCCGTCAGCAGCATCACCAAACGATCCATGCCGATCCCGATCCCGCTGGTGGGTGGCATGCCGTACTCCAATGCGCGCAAAAAATCCTGGTCGATGAACATGGCCTCGTCATCGCCGCGTTCCATTAACTTCAACTGCTCTTCGAAACGCTCGCGCTGGTCGATGGGGTCGTTCAGCTCGCTGTAGGCATTGCCCACTTCGAAGCCGGCCACGTACAGTTCGAAACGCTCGGTGAGGCGGTCATCGTCGCGGTGCTTTTTGCAGAGCGGGCTCATCTCCAGCGGGAAGTCCATCACGAAGGTGGGCTGTATCAATTCGGGTTGGACCAGTTCGCTGAAGAGCTCGTCTATGAGCTTGCCTTTGCCCATGGCGGCGGTGATCTCGATGCCGTGCTGAAGACACAACTCACCGATCGTACGTTCATCGGCGTTCAGCACATCCACGCCGGTTTTTTCCTGGATGGCGCCGCACATGGTGATGCGTTTGAAGGGTGTGCCGAAGTCGATGGACCTGCCCTGGAACTGTGTCGTTGGCGTGCCGTTCGCGGCCGTGGCCACCCGCCGGAACACACCCTCGATGAAGTCCATCATCCAGTGGTAATCCTTGTAGGCCACGTAGAGCTCCATCACCGTGAACTCCGGGTTGTGGGTGCGGTCCATGCCCTCGTTGCGGAAGTTGCGGCTGAACTCGAACACGCCATCGAAGCCACCCACGATGAGGCGCTTCAGGTAGAGCTCGTTGGCGATGCGCAGGTAGAAGGGCACAACCAGTGCGTTGTGGTGCGTCTCGAATGGCCGCGCTGCTGCACCACCGGGGATGGCCTGCAACACGGGCGTGTCCACCTCGAGATAGCCTGCCTCCTGGAAGGCGCTGCGCATGGCGTCGAAGATGCGGGTGCGCTTGAGGAAGGTCTCCTTCACGCCGGGGTTCACGATCAGGTCCACATAGCGCATGCGGTAGCGCTGCTCGGGGTCCATGAAGGCGTCATGCACGTTGCCCTGATCATCGGTCTTCACCACGGGCAGCGGGCGCAGGCTCTTAGCCAGCACGGTCAGTTCCTTCACATGCAGCGTCACCTCGCCGGTCTGGGTGCGGAACATGTGGCCCTTCACGCCGATGAAGTCGCCGAGGTGCAGGAGCTTTTTGAAGACCTCGTTGTACAGGGTCTTGTCCTCTCCAGGGCAGATCTCGTCGCGATTGAGGTAGATCTGCTGGTCGCCGCTACCATCACGCAGCACGGCGAAACTGGCTTTGCCCATGATGCGCACGCTCATAAGCCGTCCGGCAAGGGTCACGTCCAGTTGTTCGCCATCCTTGAACAGCGCCTTGACCTGTACGGCGCTATGGGTGACCGGGTACTGTGCGGCAGGGAAGGGCTCGATGCCAAGTGCGCGGAGCTTCTGGAGCGCCTCGCGGCGGATGACCTCCTGTTCGGAAAGGGCGTGGGACATGGGTGGGATTGCAGGAATGGCCCGCGAAGATACCGGGCTATGGTGCAATGGGCATCCTGCCTTTGAAGACCCTTTCCATGGCCGGAATGCTCCAATGGAACACTACCCTTCACTGACGTGTAAGCGGGCTACCCTATCGGTCTCATCGAAGTACAGATACAAGTAACCTGTATCAATACCTCTCTTGGAAAATCCCAAGTAGTACCAGAAGGTACCAGACCACTCTCCGTCAGGATGCCCTAGCAGCTCCATGATGTCCGACTTGCTCATCCCCTTCAACCGGTGCTTCATCCTCAGACTATTCATCATGTCCCATCGAAGGGTCGATGTTTCCTCAGAGTGTACACCTTCCTTCCAGCGGTCGGAATCGAATCGTTCATGAGCAATCTTTCCGCGCAAGAACAACAGGCAGCCAATTACGGCGAGTGTCATGATCGATGCCTTCTGAAGCGAACTCATGGCCATCATTCAATGGAGCGGTGGACATCATCCTTCTTGGGCAACGGAGCAGCCCTGAACTCCGCCTCGATGAACTCAGCGAACAACTGGGAAACGCTCATCTTCCGCTGCCGAGCCAACACTTTGGCCTTGCGCTTGATCTCTTCTTCCACCCAAAGTGTGAGCGTGGTCTTCATAGCATTAGATGCCCCGAAATTAGCCAGCATTTGAGCGCCTATCAACCTGTGAACGGGATAGTGCGTACCACGCGACTAATTTCGCACCTTCAGCGAACATCCTCATGCAGCAACTCATCGAAGCCTTCCCCAAGCAACTCAAGGAAGCACTGGAGATCGGCCGAAAGGCCACTTTGAAATCCCCCGGCGGGCCATACAGCAACGTGGTCGTCACCGGTCTTGGCGGAAGTGGCATCGGTGGCCGCATCGCGGCGCAGCTGACGCAGAAGGAGGCCAAATGCCCCATCGAGGTCTACAACAACTACTACCTGCCCGGCTACGTGAACCACAAGAGCCTGGTGATCGCGTGCAGCTACAGTGGCAATACGGAGGAGACGATCGCCGCCATGGAGCAGGCCCTGAACAAGGGCGCCCGCGTGGCGGTGGTCACCAGCGGCGGTACCATGCTGGACATGGCCAAGGCGAAAGGCCTCGACCACATCGTGATCCCCGGGGGCAATCCGCCGCGTACCATGCTGGCCTTCTCGCTGGTGCAACTGCTATACGTATTGCACCACTTCGGCATCATCGGCGATGGTTTCGAGGGCGCGATCAAGACCGCATCGCATATGCTGGCTGATGATAAGGAGGACATCAAGAAGGCCGCCATGGAACTCACCGAAAAGCTCATGGGCAAGCGCTTGGTGATCTACAGCGAAGCCAACACCGAGGCCGTGAGCATCCGCTTTCGTCAGCAGGTGAACGAGAACAGCAAGGAGCTCTGCTGGCACCACGCCATCCCCGAGATGAACCACAACGAGCTGGTCGGTTGGGCCGGTGGCAGGGACGATATCGCCGTGCTGATCTTCCGCCACAAGACCGATCACGAGCGCACGCAAATGCGCATGGAGATCAACAAGGGGATCTTCGAGCAATACACCCCGCACGTCCATGAAGTGTGGAGCAAGGGCGATACCGGCTTCGCACGCCAACTGTACCTGATCAACCTGGGCGATTGGGTGAGCCTCTACTGGGCACAGAAGAAAGGCGTGGACCCCAGCGAGATCGCGGTGATCAATATGCTGAAGGGGAAGCTTGCTGAAGTGAAATAGTGGCGAGTGACGAGTGGCGAGTGGCGAGTTCCTGCCCACACCC
>JBGTIB010000091.1:0-12711 GCA_041745875.1 Flavobacteriales bacterium
GAACCGGTCGGCTACCGCGTATTCAACGCTACCGGACAACTTGTTGTGGACCGTGGCATACAGCGGACCGGAGATCGCTTCTTCATTGATATGCATGGGCAGACCTCGGGAGCCTATGTGGTGCTCGTCATGGGTGATCAAGGTGCGGTGAGACTAAGGCTTGTGCATGCCCGCTGACGCTCCGTGAGTAGCCTGTGGACAAATTGTGCATAAGGCGACCACTCGCAAAAAGTGACGGTCCGGAGCACTGGCCTACTTTGGTCTCACCAACGTTCCTTGAGGCTGGGCCTATGGGTCCTACGGTACCGGATAGAGAAGATAGCCTTGCTGCCGGTGGTGTCCTACGACATCGCCAGGTCTGGTAAGAGGCCTCGTGCAATGGAGCTTTCGGAACATGCCAGATATGTTCCACCTGACCGGTCACCAGGATGGGAAGCAGTGCCTTCGGGTGGCTGTGTGTACCATCGGTCATGTGGGAATTGCGGCTTTTGGTTCGGGTTACGACCCAACACCGAATGGGAGCGGGGATCGCCGATAAGGTGGTCCCCGCTTTGCTTTTTGTACATCTCCCTGGCGCCGTCCATCGGAACACATCCGGCTATGCAGTGTTGGATGGCCGTGCGATGAACGGTATTCCATGATCGCCTCCATGGACGGCTCCTTTTTCCTGGACCATGGCCTGACAGCGACCGGGTAACGCGCTGCATCTCATCGTACTTGGGAAGTTCCAGGGCTCCCTACGACACGATCGATCGTGGATAAGTGCAAGCGCATTGCCTCTGATACACCCCACAGCCTGCGGGTACATTTGGGCATCAACGTTCATTGATCGAATGAGAAAAAAAGACCGGAAGATCTTCGTGCTGGATACATCTGTGATCCTGTACGACCACTCGGCCATCGAGAATTTCGAAGAACATGACGTGGCCATCCCCATACAGGTGCTCGAGGAACTTGACACCTTCAAAAAAGGAAACGATACGATCAACTACGAGGCACGCGAATTCATCAGGCACCTCGACCATATAGCGAAACGTGACGTACTGAGCGAATGGCAACCCTTGAACGGGGCCACCCATGGCAAGTTCATGGTGGTGGCCACGCACGATCTCAATGGGGTGGATGCCACCAAGGTGTTCAACGATGGCAAGAACGATCACCAGATCCTCAATGCCACGCTCACGCTTCAGCGACAGAACAAGGACCGGAAGGTGATCCTGGTGACAAAGGATATCGCCTTACGTCTGAAAGCCAAGAGCCTGAACATCGCCTCGGAGGATTACCTCACGGGCAAGGTGAGGGACGTGCGCGAGAAGCTCTACACGGGGCGATCCGTGGTGGACGATTTCGACGAATCGACGATCGATACGCTCTTCGAACGTGGCAGCATGCCCATTGAGGACCTCAGACTGGAAAAGCCTTCGGGCAATCATTTCTACATCCTCAAGTACAAGAAGAAAAGCATCCTGGCCAAATACGATCCCCGCAGCGGGACCATCGGCCGTGTGGAGAAACACAATGTATTCGGTATCAGTCCCAAGAACGCGGAACAGGCACTTGCCATGAGCGCCCTGCTGGACCCGGAGATCAAGTTGGTGACGCTACAGGGTGTTGCGGGCACTGGTAAGACGCTGCTGGCATTGGCTTGTGCCCTGGAGCAACGACGCGAGTACCGGCAGATCTATGTGACACGTCCGGTCGTCCCCTTGAGCAACAAGGATATCGGATACCTGCCCGGTGATATCCAGAGCAAGTTGGATCCCTACATGCAACCCTTGTGGGACAACCTGAAACTGATCAAAGGCCAGTTCGAGAAGCATGACAATACGCCCAAGCGTATCGATGAGATGTTGGAGAACGAGAAGATCTCCATCGCACCCCTGGCCTATATCCGTGGTCGCAGTCTGAGCAACATCTTCTTCATCGTCGATGAAGCGCAGAACCTGACCCCGCTGGAGATCAAAACGGTGATCAGTCGCGCAGGTGAAGGCACCAAGATCGTGTTCACCGGCGATGTGCACCAGATCGACTCACCCTTCCTGGACTCTGAAAGTAATGGGCTCAGCTATTTGATCGACAAGGCCAAAGGCGACCCCTTGTTCGCGCATATCACCCTGGAAAAAGGCGAACGCAGTCCATTGGCGAACCTGGCGAACGAACTGCTGTAGTCACGTGGGATCGGGTGCGCAGGTCCACTAGACCCCGAGTTTCTTCACGATCCGATCGACCTCTTCCTCGGTACTGCGGAGCATGTCGGTGCAGAAGGTGATGAGTTCCGCGGCGCGCTTCACCTTGGCGGTGAGCTCGTCCACGGAGATCTTATCGGCCTGCAGCTCCTCCATGATCGATTCGAGCTCCGCGTAGGCACGTTCGTAGGTCTGTGTTCCTTCAGGCATGGCCTTCAATGCTGTTCACGGTGGAAATGGTTTTACCCGAACGGTACCTGGTCTCGATGATATCGCCCGGTTGCAGGTCCCCGGTATCCACCAAGGCTTTTCCATGGTGGCGTGTTATGGTGAATCCACGGGCCAGGGCCTTTTCGGGATCGAGCAGTCGTATGGCATCGTGCATGCCGGCCATGCGTTGCTGCAGCGTGCGCAGACCAATTCGAGCGATCCTGTCCATGGCCATCCGCCATTCACGGAGACGCGGTGCCTCGTGCTCCTTCAACCTTCGCAGCGGAAGTGTTCCCAGATCGGAGATGCGATGATCCAAAGTGGAACGCGAAGTAGCGATCGCATTGGTAACGTGGCGGGCGAAGTGCCCGATGCGCATGTGCAATACGGCCCGTTCCCGCTGGCAGGAAGCCACGGGTCGGGACCGGAGCATTTCAACCAGCATAACCATACGCTCATTCCGGGCAGAGAACTCCTCGTGCACCGCCCGTTGGATCCGTGCCAGGGATCCGCTTAGCCCGGTCTCGAAGAAGAGGCACTTATCGACCAGATGATCGGCGATGGCCGTAGGGGTCTTGTGCGGGCTCCTGGCGATCAGGTCGACCACGGAGACATCCACATCGTGCCCGATGCCGGTCATGACAGGAATGGGCATGCGTGCCACGGCACGACACAGTTCCAGGTCATTGAAGGCCTCCAGGTCGAGCCGGGAGCCGCCACCGCGGATCATCACAACAGCATCGTAACGCGTGGGGTCGATACGTTCCAAGGTGAGGCGCAGCTCCCTGGCGGCACCTTCGCCCTGTACGATGGAAGGATATTCGTGCACATGGAACCGATACCCATGCTCGTTGGCCGCCAGATGGCGCATGAAGTCGCCATGGGCCGCGGATCCGATGGAGGCCACCAAAGCGATACGCTGTGGCACCATCGGTTCGGACAACGACCGGTTCAGATCGTACAAACCCTCGGCGCGCAGCGTGGCTATGGTGCTCTGTTTCCGACGCTCCAGCTCGCCAAGGCTCCATGATAGGTCGACCGCTTCGATGTGCAGCGCGAGGCCATACACCGGATGGTAGCTCACCCGTGCACTGAACATGATCTCGGCCCCTTCCTTGAGGATATTGGGCAGTTCATCACCCAACGTTTCCCGGATCCCCCGCATCCAATGCTGCCAAATGATGCCACGCATCACTGCGACACGGGTGCCCTCCGCGTGTTGCACCAGTTCCAGATAGATGTGCCGCTGGGCATTGATCCCGGCGATCTCCGCCTTCACCCAGAAAGCGGAGCCCTGGGTCGCCGCTTCGATCCGGGCACGTAGCGCCTCGCTCAGCTGCCGAAGTGTGAAAACCTTACGGTCGGTCATGCGTCCCCCGAGCCCATGTTCGGTTCGATCACGGGACGGACGGCCGAAAGTAGTGAAGGTGGTGATGCGTGGAGGAGTTCACCTGGACTCCTCGTTCATATGCTGTCCGGTACCTCCCATTCAAAAGAGCTCCTTCTGCTCGATGAAGGTGAACTTAAGACTGAAGAAACGCTCGTAATCCTTTCCGGTCTCGGCCATTTCTTCATCGCCGGTCTCATAGTGCCAGTTCACCTGTACCTTTTGACCACGTTCACTGATCGCATCCAGACGTTCGAATATGTTGTACAGATGCTTGCTGGAACTGGTGTCCAGATAGTCCAGTTTCATGTTCACCGTGGTCCTTCCCTGGGGCTTTTGCAGGTACTCCTCGAGCCAGTGATAGACACGTGCGTAGAATTGTTCGGAGTTCTGAGGCAACGAGCGCCCTATGAATTCCAGCACCCCCTCCTCCAGATCCAGGTCGATCTGCGGTGAAGTGTCCGTGGGGTCGATGTGGAAGCGCTTGGCTGACATGCCCCCAAAGTTCCCGAAACCAAGCGCCACCAGTGCGGGTTCGGCGATCTCAGGATCAACAACGGATCGTTGAAGAGGACACGCTCTTGCGCGCAGCAAGCGCTCGGGTCCTACCTGGAGCGGTACTCCGAGAGGATCTCACGGTCCGTCGGCATTGCAAGTTCGGGGTCGTTCACACGTTTGGCCCAATAGAGGTAGCGACCTGTACCCGTGCAGGCGTAAGCGGTGAGCGTCTCTTCCGGACCCAGGGTTCGTGTGGGGAATATCCGCCAGGATCCGTTCTTTTCCTGTACCGCCACCTTCACTTCCACCAGCTCACGACAACTGTTGCGTAATTCGATCCGGAAGGTTCCCCGGAAATCCCGTTTGAATCCATCATACACCTCGCAACGCTCACAAACACTACCCCATGCACTTGACACTTTCATGATGCACGCATTGCGGTCACCATCCTGGGCGCCGGCCCAAAAGGCGATCAGCAGGAGCACAATGAGGATGATGAGTCGGCGGGGGATCATGGGTTGTTGCTCGAAAGGCCGTCAACTTGTACGTCAAGGGGACGAGGTGGTTGCGGCCAGGTCACTGGCCTGACCCTGCATCAGGCGTAGAAGTGCTTCGCGAACGTTCAATGCATCGCTCCCAGGCACGCTGAGGTCGATCGCACTGACCTTGCGCAATGTGTTCATTCGGAAGTGCTCGGTCGTCATGCACCGGGGGACGTGGGTGGGACAGGTGAAGACGATGGCCTGCGGGTCATTTGCGGGATCAAGTTCGATCCCCAGGGTGCCGGTCAGCGGGATCCTGTCCTGCTTCACCCGAACGGCTTGATGCCAGTGGTCCACTACAAGATGTTCATCCGGAGCGATGCGCAAACGGATCTCACCGTCCGGGACGATGATGACCATGCCGGGGGATCCATTGGATTGGGCATACGTGAACGAAATACAGAGGATCGAAAAGAGGAGGTAGGTCGGACGCTGCATGGGCAACCAGTTGAGGGTCTCCTACGTACACGCCGTCCCGATGTTCACCCCGATCATGTCCCCGTGTCCTTCCCTGCTCCGCAATGTGATGGTGTGTGTACTGCTTTGTACCATCATCCCAGCGGTGGCACAGGAGAAATTCACGGTGAACGGAAGGCTTAAGATCGAGGGCAGCGACCTGGGGAGTGCCCGTGCGGTGGTTTACAAGAACGGTGTGAAGGAGCGCACCGTGACCACCGGATTGAACAAATTCGCTGTGGACCTCGATCTGAATTCCAACTACATCATATCCTTCGAGAAGGACGGCTACGTTGCCAAGAAGATCTCCTTCAACACCGCCGTTCCGGCCGATGCGGTCGCCCAAGGGTTCTCACCCTTCGATTTCAGTGTTTCCTTGTTCAAGCAGTACGATGACATGAACATCGTGGTCTTCAATCAACCCGTCGGCGTGATCCGCTACGAACGCAGCAAGGGTGACTTCGACTACGACACGGATTACACCAAGTCGATCCAGACACAGCTGCAACAGGCCATGGTGGATGTGGAGCAGAAGCGGAAGGAGGAGGCCACGAAGAATGCGGAAGAGGCCAGGCGCAAAAGCGAAGAGGAGCGGGAAAGGACCAGGCTGGAAGCAGAGGCAAAAAAACAGGCCGGTGTGGCTGCTCGGGAACAGGCGCGTGCTGAACAAGAGAGGAAAAACGCTGAACGGGCCAAGGTTGAGCAGCGCCCTATGGAAGTGAAGCAGCCCGAGCCCGTTGTACCTGTCCGCGAAAAGAGGCCACCATTGCCTCCCCCGACACCACAGCCCCAACGCTCGGAGCACGCTACGCGACTCGCCAGGGTAGTGGAGGGAAAGGAGGAGCGACGAAGTATCGAAGCCATCGACAAGGTGGAGAAGCGTCCGCTTGCCGAAGTGTACGAGGATCATGTGCATCGGGAGGAGGAACTGATCGTCGAACCGAACAAGGTCATGACCATCGTGCGCCTCCGCCGTGCCGAGCGCACTACCGAGTATCGCCGGGTGAGCCACAAATGGGGTGGGGTCTTCTACTTCCGCAACGATGAGGTCATCACACGTTCGGTGTATGAAGAGGAAGCCCTTGGCGATCGCGAACGTTTGGTGGACGCCGTACCTCGCGGGAAAATGGAGTGATGCGCGGGCCAGTAACTTTCGGCGCATGGCCAGGCGCCCCTACCTGCGTGATGGACGCGCACCTGTTCCCAAGGACGAGCGGACCAGTGCGCTGATGAGCCGCATCCGCGCGCGGAACACGACCCCGGAACTGATGCTTCGCAAAGCCCTGCGTGCCGAGGGTCACACGGGCTACCGACTTCACCACCACAAGGTCCCCGGCAGGCCCGACGTCGCATTCGTTGGACGCCGGGTGGCCGTGTTCGTTCACGGCTGTTTCTGGCACGGGTGCCCGCATTGCAGGCCCGTACGACCACACAGCAACACGGGTTTCTGGAACGCGAAGCTCGATCGCAACATGGAACGTGACAAGGAGAAGCAACGTGCCCTGCGCAGGCTTGGCTGGCGTGTGATCACGATCTGGGAATGCCGCCTGCGCAAGAGCCCCTTTGTACAAGTACGCCGGGTCGAGCGTGCCCTTGACGATCGCCCTTGATCATCAGGCCTTTCGTCCGGTCATCCGTCGGAAGGTCCGCTTCTCGAATTCCCAGAAGAACTTGAACTGGCCGAACAGCGCGCCATAGATCAACAGGATCACGTTGTAGATGGGCAGGATCAGTACATAGTACAGGATGCTGAACAACAGAGGCTGCTCGCCATCACCGGCGAAGAAGGCCACAACGGGTCGTTTCAAGAGCATAACTGTTGTTCCCGTGCAGGCGAATACCAGCAGGATGATGAACACCTGCCCGGAAGTGACACCCCACCGCATGCGAAGCCGTTCGAGCCAGCCTTTTCCTTTTGCTTGTTCCTTACCGTCCATGAGCGGCGCGAAGATCGCCACCATCCTGCGGGCGGATACTACGCCGTGTCAGAATACCCTGATCGTGGTAGCAGCTTTGGATGCAGGCAAGTTCAATCCTGCCACTCGGCAATGAACAGGTTCGTATCCCGCGAACCCTCCTTGTTATTGCGATTGCTGCTGAAGACCAGATGACGACCATCCTTACTGAACACCGGGAATGCATCAAAGCTGTCGCCATGGCTGATCTGTTCCAAGCCCGTGCCGTCGGTGCCGATCATGAACAATGTGAACGGAAAACCCCGGGCGCTCTTGTGGTTGCTGGCGAATATGATCTTCTCACCACTGGGGTGCCAGTAGGGCGCCCAATTGGCCTGGCCCAGATCGGTGATCCTGCGCATATCGCTACCATCGACATTGGCGATGTATAACTCCATGTTGGTCGGCATCACCAGACCCTGCTTCAACATCTCCAGGTATTCGTCGAGTTCGGCACCGGGCTCGGGTCGGGAGGCCCGCCATACGAGCTTCGTGCCATCGGGGCTGAAGAAAGCCCCTCCATCATAGCCGGGCTCAGTCGTCACACGCCGTACATCGCTGCCATCGATCTTCATGGTATACAGGTCAAGGTCGCCATCGCGCATGCTCGTGAACACGATCAGGTCCCCTTTGGGTGATACGGTGGCCTCCGCATCGTACCCGGGGGTGTCGGTCAGTCTCCGTACGATGGTCCCCTGGAGATCGCTTTCATAGATGTCGAAGCTGTCGTAGATCGGCCAGACGTATTTGCCATCCGCACGGCGTTCCGGCACATGGGGGCACGCGGCATCCCGCTCGTGGGTGCTGGCGAAGATGACCGTGGAATCGCCTGGCATGAAGTAGCTGCAAGTTGTACGCCCACCGTGGATGCTGATCTTCTGCGAGGGGCCATCCATCAGGTCCTTTTCGAACGGGTTCATCACAAAGATCTGGTCGCAGGCGTCGCCCCAATCCGGCACATTGGCCTGAAATACCAGCCGCGTTCCATCGAAACTCCAATACGCTTCAGCGATATCTCCACCGTTGCTCAACTGGCGGAGTGACTTGAAGTTCTTCTCCAAGGGATGGATCAGCGTGGCTTCCTCGGTTACTTCGTCAGTAGTGACATTCGACGGCGCCGACTCCGCACAGCTCAATACGAGGGTCGGAAAAAGGAACAGAAAAGGATGGCGCATGTGGATCTTTCGTGAATTTGGGCGCGAAAGTATCCATCCCCATCCGCCGGAATGTCACTGAAGATCCATGGGGTACCTATCTTGAAGGCATGCCGATCGACGGGAAAGTCATCAAGGGAAGAGGTGCATCCGAACAGGTCCACAATCGGTTCCTGCGGCAGGAATACACGGTGGTGGAGCCTGTGGGTGTTGATGATGTGGAGAATGTGCATGAGGAGACACGGGTCATCATGGCCGAGCCCAGGACGATCCTCAACCAGGTGGATAGTCCGGACCTGCCTTTCAAATGGAGCCTGAATCCCTATCAAGGTTGCGAGCATGGTTGCAGTTATTGTTACGCCCGACCCACGCACGAATACTGGGGATACAGTGCCGGGCTGGATTTCGAATGCGTGATCCTGGTGAAGCGCAGTGCCCCGGAACTGCTGGCCAAGGCATTGCGACATCGGGCCTGGAAAGCAGAGCCCATCACAATATCGGGTGCCACCGATCCCTATCAACCGCTCGAACGGAAGGAGTGTATCACGCGGCGTTGTCTGGAAGTAGCGCGGGCATTCAACCAGCCGGTAGGGGTGATCACCAAGAACGCGTTGGTGCTGCGCGATCTGGACATCCTGTCCGAGATGGCACGACGACGTCAGGCGGTGGTCGCCATCAGTCTGACCACTCTGGATGAAGGATTGCGCCGCGTACTGGAGCCACGCACAAGCACCGGACAGAACCGTTTGCATGCGATCCGGGAATTGGCGTTGGCTGGCGTCCCGGTGCATGTGATGGTGGCCCCGATCATCCCGGCACTGAACGAGCCGGAGTTACCCGCGCTGATCAAGGCCGCTGCGGAGGCGGGCGCAACGTCCATCGGCTATACGGTGTTGCGTACGAACGGTGCGGTGGAACCGATCTTCAGGCGTTGGCTGGAGCAGCACTTTCCCGAACGCGCAGCCAAGGTGATCGCCCAGACCAAGGCTCTGCACGGCGGTCGCATGAACGATAGTACGGCAGGGCGACGCATGAAGGGGGAAGGAGCCTATGCGCTGAACATCCAACGCATGTTCCGGGTCATGCAACGTCGGTACTTCGGTACTCGGGAGTCTTCAAGCATGGACAGCAGTATGTTCAAACCGCCTCCAGCGGGTCAATTGGATCTATTCCAATGAAAGTGCGACCGTGGCCAGCGGGGCGTGAATGGTTCCGGAGCTTCCTGGTTCCGACTTGAATAATGTCAGCGTATCCAGTGTCATGTGCGGGATGATGACCGGGCCGGGATCCATGGGGTCCACTTGCCGCTGAGCTCGTGCCAGCGTTACATGGGGCCAGTAGGGGTCAAAGGAAGAGGGGGGCACATGCATGGTGCGGGCCAGTTCATGGTGCAGGTGGGTCAGCGCATTGGAAGGATCGAAGCGCAGCCAGAGCATGGAAGGTCGTTCATCAGGCATCACGACCAGTCGACCATCGCCAAGGGTTATGGCTCGTGTGGAACGTGCGACCTGTTCGAAAAGCGCACGCACTGGTTCCAGTTCCGAAACAGGACACGCGCCGATGAACAAAGCGGTGACATGCCATTGTTCCTGGCGCGCAGGTCGCCAACCAGGAAGGGCAACAATGGCCGATGCCACGTCGAATACACGGTCAGCCACGCCCTGCGGTACCGTGGTTCCCACGAAGAGGCGAAGGGTACGTTCACGTTCGGGATCGGACCTATCGGACGCCATGGCAGCGGAAGGTATGCAGCACTTTCGATCCTTGTCACCAACGCGTGTGTTCCACCGATCACCACGGGCTATCGATAACCATGGTCCTTGCGGACGATCAGCACCTGTTGCTTCCCCGCCCGGTGGCCCGCAAGTATGCATCCAAGGCCTTGCCTCGTTCTTCCTCAGCAATGGCACTCAGTACACTACGCATGCGGGAATCCACGATACGTCGGGTTCCCTGGTCCCTTGTGCGTTCCAAATAGCGTTTCCCGGTGGTGGCCATGGTCCGTGTTCCTTTGATCGTGTGACAAAGGTGCCTGGATGCATAGCGGTGTGCAATACAACGATCGTGGTATCGGTATGCACTTCGATGAACGATCGATCGTGTGTGAAGTGGATGAGCGCTCGACGAACCGGTAGAGTTGAACGGGCTTCCATGGACGAGCTACATCTTAGTTTCGCCACATGGAGCGCCCGCGAACCGTTGCCCGCTTCCTCTTCGTTGCTGTTCTGCTCTTGTTACCGGCGATCGTCGCTGTAAGCACTACGGACCGGATCTCACTACATCTGTCCATCAATGCATTCCACGCTCCATGGGCAGACACTTTCTTCAGGTTCGCCACGCACCTGGCCGATGGACTGGTGCCGGTGCTTGTGGCCATCCTCTTTCTCTTGATGGGCACCTGGCGTTCCTTCCTCATGGTGGCGGTAAGTTGCGCAGGGAGTGCGCTCGTTACCCAATTTCTCAAACGCCTGGTATTCCCGGGTATGCACCGCCCCGGAAAATTCAGAGAGGAACTGGTCGACCTGCATTGGCTTACGGACCTTGATCTGAACATGTATTATAGTTTCCCCAGTGGGCATGCGACCAGTGCATTCTCACTGAGCATGGCCCTGACCGTGTTGGCTGCAAAGCCCAGGTGGGCCCCGTTGTTGGCGCTGGTCGCGGCTGTATTGGCGTTCAGTCGTGTGTATCTATCACAGCATTTCACGGAGGACATCATAGCCGGTGCGGTCGTGGGTATGGGGGTCACCATGCTCGTGTACCACTGGTTGTTCCGTAGCTCCATGAGCTCGAAAGGTTGGCTTGAACGGAAGGCGATCGGTGCGCGATAGGGTGAGCCCTCGCTGCGGGATGGTCCTTCCGATCGGCATATCCAACGATAGTATTATTTCTCATTCGTCGTTGATAACTTCATGTTCGTCGATGAACTATGCATGTTCATTGGATTAACTTAGTGCGATTTCCCAGAGTTACGCCACTCGATCTTTACTCCACATGAGCATGCCACACAACACGCGAACCACACCCATTCTTCGCACCAATTGGATCAACGTGACGTGTGCGATCACTATGATCGTTGGTGGTGGCGGGATACAAGCTCAAACAGTACCTCCTGGATTCACCGAGCAATTGGTGCTGGGTGGATTCGTATCACCGGTGGGGATCGCATGGGATGCGAACGACCGGGCGTACGTATGGGAGAAGCGCGGCATCGTATGGATCATGGAGAACGGCGTTCGACTGCCCGATCCGCTGGTGGATATTTCCGAGGAGGTTGGTGACTGGCGCGATCATGGCTGTTTGGGTTTCACACTCGACCCGGACTTTTTGAGCAATGGACGCATCTACCTGATGTATCTGGTGGACCGACATCATCTATTGCACTTCGGGACTCCTGCCTACGATCCCTCGGTGAATGAGTACTTCGCTGCTACCATCGCTCGTGTCACACGTTATACGGCCATGGGTCCCACGTTCAACACGGTCGATCCCTCCAGTCGTACCATCCTGCTTGGCGAAAGCGCCAGCACCGGTCCCGCACAATTGCATGAATCCCATTCCAACGGCACACTCGTGTTCGGCAGGGATGGAACGCTTCTGGCGAGCATGGGCGACGGCGCGAGTTACAGCAGCGTCGATGTGGGCTCGGCGCCGGAGAGTTATTGGGCCCAGGCCCTTGCCGATGGCATCATCCGGCCCGAAGAGAACGTGGGTGCCTTCCGTTCCCAGATGCTCAACAGTTTCAATGGGAAGGTCCTGCGGATCGACCCCAATACCGGCGATGGAATTGCCAGCAATCCGTGGTACGACCCTGCTGCTCCTCGCGACCCGCGTTCCCGCGTGTGGGCACTCGGACTTCGCAATCCGTTCCGAATGACACTCCAGCCTGGAACCGGAAGTACCGATCCGGCCGCTGCGGATCCCGGGGTGCTATACATCGGCGATGTGGGGTACACGCTATGGGAGGAGGTATCGGTCTGCCACCGCGGGGGGATGAATTTCGGCTGGCCACTGTACGAAGGATTAACGCCGCAGCTGAGCTACTTCACCACCGTGACACCCAACATGGATTTGCCGAACCCATTGTTCAACGGCATCACATGTACGCAGCAGTTCTTCAACTTCCAGGACCTGTTGCGTGAGGCGCCCCCAGCGCAGTACAACACGCATCCCAACCCCTGCGACCCTACACAGCAGATCCCTGCTTCGATCCCGCACTTCGTCCATGATCGGCCCGGCATCGATTGGTTCCATGGGAATCGATCCCGGTGTGGTGCCTTTGAAGCAGGAGGGGCGGTGACGTACGATCTGAATGATCCCTTA
>JBGTIB010000092.1:0-80178 GCA_041745875.1 Flavobacteriales bacterium
GTACTGCCCAACACCTTCAACAACCCGAAGCGCAGCTGTTGGCCAAGCAGGTTGACCCTGAAGTTGCCGTCGCCTTTCGTATTGTCCAATTCGTACCCAAGGTGCTCCATTTCTGCGGAACAGAGATGCTGAATGATGGCCAGGTCGCTGTCCAACGCTGAAAGCTGGGTGCGCCACTTGTCGATCATATCCGTGCTCAAGGGTTTGAAGGCGTTCCCACTGAACGTGTTCCTTTCCTCCACGGCGTCCTTCACCTGTGATGGTGGCTGATAGGTGCCCACCGCGCCGAGGAATTCGCCCAGCTTCTTGAAGGTCACCTTCGGCTCGCGCACCATGTCCTCGTAGCGAACGAAGGTGGCACGCTCATTCACTTTGGAAAGTGAGAGCGCCTTTTTCCAACTGCGCGACAGGGCATAGACATTGGTGGTGCTCCAAGGCATGGTCTTGAGGCTGCCGATCACCGCACGGGGGTCGCGCACCAGGTAGATGATGCGTGCCTCGGGGAACATTTCACGGATGGCGGCTTGGTGGAAAATGTGCGGGGGCGACTTCTCCACCCATAACGGGTCGGTGATATGCGGGGCCTGATCAAGGCGATAAGCCTCCAGTGTGAAGAGGAAGATGTCCTTCCATTCGCGCGCTTCCGTCACGATCCGTTTCCGCAGCACCTCCTTGTCGAAGGGCATCTTGCGGATCCGGTGGAATCGCACCCAGCGGTCGGCGATCTCCTCGCGGTCCGTTGGTGTGCCTGGGTCCAGCCTGCCATGTCGCCCCATGAATACGAAGAAGTGCGTTTCGGGCAATGCGATCGTGCCTTCGAACTGATTGAGGTGCAGGCGCAGTACAGTGCTGCCGCTGCGTGGCATGGAAAGGAGGAATACGATACGCATGGCCTTTGAAGGTGGCCAAAGCTAGTCCCTGTCTAGGATCGGGAGGTGAAACACGATAGGGGGGCCGGTGTTGGAAAGAGCCTGCTACTTTCGTCCACGACCACCGCATGCTGTTCAACTCCTTCGCCTTCCTGGTCTTCCTGCCATTGGCCTACCTGGCCTACTGGGGCTTGCAGAAGCAGGGAACGAAGGCGCAGAACGTCTTCGTTCTGCTGGCCAGTTACCTGTTCTATGGCTGGTGGGACTGGCGATTCCTGGGTCTGCTTTTCGTGAGCTCGTTGTGCGACTACCTGATCGGGATCGCGATGCACCGCACTGAGGTCAAGGTCAGGCGCAAGGCCCTCCTATGGCTAAGTCTTGCCGTGAACCTCGGTCTGCTCGGTTTCTTCAAGTACTTCAACTTCTTCATCGACAGCTTCGGTGACCTATTGCTCACCATGGGCCTTCAGCCGAACCTGCCCTCGCTGCGCATCATCCTACCTGTTGGGATCAGCTTCTACACCTTCCAGACCCTCAGCTACACGATCGATATCTACAGGGGCCAGGTGAAGCCTACGCGTGCCCCGATCGCATTCTTCGCCTTCGTCAGCTTCTTTCCGCAACTAGTGGCCGGTCCAATAGAGAGGGCGCGTGACTTGCTGCCGCAGTTCCTTACACCGCGCTCATTCAGCATGGCATCGGCACGCGATGGCTTGCGCCAGATGCTCTGGGGTCTTTTCAAGAAGGTGGCGATCGCGGACACCTGTGCACCCATCGTCAACAACATTTTCGCCCTCGATCCAGCGGAAACATCGGGCATCACCCTCTTCTTCGGGGCATTCTTCTTCGCCTTCCAGATCTACGGTGATTTCTCCGGCTATTCCGATATCGCCATCGGCACGGCACGCCTCTTCGGGTTCCGCCTCAGCCAGAATTTCGCCTATCCGTATTTCGCGCGGAATGTGAGCGAGTTCTGGCGCAGGTGGCACATCTCCCTCAGTTCCTGGTTCCGCGATTACGTGTACATCCCCCTCGGTGGCTGGCGCGATCGAATGGGTCGCACGCGCAACATCATGATCACCTTTGCCGTGAGCGGCCTTTGGCATGGCGCCAACTGGACCTTCATCGGTTGGGGAATGCTCCACGGGCTCTACCACCTGCCAGCGGTATTCGCCGATACCCGCGCTCCCCGTGACAAGGCCACGTTGCGCGACCTGCCCCGCATCCTATGGACCTTTCTGTTGGTGACCGTGGCCTGGGTCTTCTTCAGGGCGGCATCACTCCAAGCGGCCTTGGCGCACCTCTGGCACATGGCCTCGAATGCCACACAACATCCCGGGGCCATACTACTCTATGTGTGGCGCGGCGAGATGCTCTTGATCGTGTTCATGCTGATGGCCGAATGGCGGAACAGGGAGCACGCCCATGCCCTCGAACACCTGTCCATCTCCACTTTCATGCGTTGGGCCGTTTACCTGGTTCTCATCCTTGTCATTCTTGTCCAACTCGATCTGCGCACTGTTCATGAGTTCATCTACTTCCGCTTCTGAAAGCTCGGGAGGGCCGATGCGCCTGGTGCTGCGCGTGGCGGCTTTCGGACTGCTGCCTGTGCTGGTGGGACTCTTGTTCGCATTGTTCGGACCACACATTTCCCGGAACGATTATTCGGCCGGGATCGGTCCAAAGCATGAACGCTTGCGTGCGTTGGGCTCGCCCAAGGTGGTGGTGGTGGGTGGGAGCAATGTGGCGTTCGGAGTGGATAGCGAACGACTGGAGCGGACGTTGTGCAGGCCTGCCATCAATATGGGCTTGCATGGCAGCCTCGGATACGCATTCATGGTGAACGAAGTGAAGGATGCGTTGGGCCCGGGCGATGTGGTGGTGGTGGCGTTGGAGTATGCGAACCATGCCAGGCCTGAACGAAGTGAGGACATCCTGAACCTCGTTGTGGACCGCTATCCGCGCGCCCTCGCTTTCGTTCCGTTATTGCAGCGGCCCAAGGTGGTGTTGACCACATTAGTGATGCGACTGCAATTCGCATGGCGTAGTTTCCGGGGCCATGTCCTTGAGCCTGATTTCGAGCCCGTATACAACGCGGGTGGTTTCAATGAGCGCGGAGACATGGTGGCACACTTGACGCTTCCCGCACCGGACAGCTTGTTGTCTGAGGCCGAAGTAAAAGACAGCGTATTGGTGGACGAAGCGTTCTTTACCCATACAAGCAAGTTGCTTGAACATGCCCGTGCCGCTGGAGCGGATGTGCTTTTCAGTTGGCCCAGCCGACTTCGTTCCGGAACCGATGAAGCCAAGGCTCAAGCTATACAACGCAAATTGCAGGAGCGCGATCTTCCCTTGATCGGGGATCCTGTGGACTACTTCTTCGCACGATCGCTTTGCTTCGATACAAAGGATCATTTGGACAGGGTGGGTCGCGAACTGCGGACGGATCGGCTCCTGCGCGACCTCTGTGCCGTCCGACCGGAACTGTGCTGCGTGCAGCACGGAAGATAGATCAAGGCTTGTCCGGTACGAGTACGAAGATCTCCTCGTTCTCGCGTTTCATCAGATATCGCTCCCGGGCGAATTTTTCCAACAAGCGCTGGTCACTGTTCAGCTCATGAAGTTGTTCCCGCGTGCGGTCTATCTCCATGGCGAACCACTCCTTCTGCTCCTGCATGCGCCCCAACTCCCGTTGGTTCTTCCAATTGCTCCACAGGTCGTTATGGTCGAACAAGGCCACCCAGGCTATAAGCGCCAGTGCCGTGATCCCATAGCGGTTGCGAAGGGGACCTGGAAGGTATCGGACGAATTTCTTCACGGAAAAGATCGAAGGTAGGAGGTGTGAATAGGGCAACGTACACTCCATGCTACGCCGTATTCCACGATCGATCGTTCACGAAGCAATGCCCGGGTGGGAAGCGCCCCTGGGTCCCAACTCGATCACTTCAAGACCATGTGGTTTGCCGTTCAATAGTTCGAAGCGCAGCGCGGTGCGCACCTTGTGCCAGCCATGGCGCCCGGCCGCACCGGGGTTCATGTACAGGCATTTCATTGCGCTGTCGAACTGCACAAGGCAGATGTGCGAATGGCCGCAGATGAAAAGGTCAGGTGGATCCCGCCGCATTTCAGCGGCCATCGATCGGTCATAGCGGGGTGGGCGGCCGCCGATGTGCGTCATCCAAACCCGCACACCGGCCAAGGTGAAACGCTGGTGCTCCGGAAATGCTTTTCGGGCTTCGGTCCCATCTATGTTGCCCCACACCGCGCGCAGGGGTTTCCATTCCAGCAGTTGTTCGGCCACCGACATGCCGCCAATATCGCCTGCGTGCCAGATCTCGTCACACTCCTTGAAATGCTCCTCCAATCGTGGGTCCAGCCAGCCATGGGTATCGGAGAGTAGGCCTATACGCATGCTGCGAAGATGCGATAGCTTCAGCGCAACACGCGCAGTTCGGCAATGGTTGAGGTCTTGTTAGCATATCCGGGTGCCTGTCACCGCGGATCCGGATCCTTCAAGCGACAACGCTGAGTGCCTTATGCGTGCATGCCATCCGTGAAGATGCGCTGGATAGCAATGGCTCCGGATACCTTTGTGCCCCGCTGCATGAGCACATGACCCCATGGGCACATGAGCACATGAGCACATGTTCCCGCCATGCCGCGCTATTTCCTCGAACTCGCCTTCAATGGCACAGCCTACCGGGGTTGGCAATTCCAACCTGCAGCACCCAGTGTACAGGCCGAGCTGGAACGCGCCCTGCGCTTCGCCCTCCATTTGGAAAAGGTGAATGCCGTGGGCTGTGGTCGCACGGATACCGGTGTGCATGCTGCACGGTATTACAGCCACTTCGATGTACCCGATGATCGTGATCTTGGAGAACGTTTCGCGTACAGCATGAACAGCCTGCTTCCCAGGGATATCGCGGTCTATCGCATCATTCCGGTGGGAGAGAAGGACCACGCTCGCTTCAGTGCCACGGAGCGCGGTTACGCCTATCGCATCCACCGGACCAAGGATCCCTTCCTGATGGATCGCTCGCATCCCATGCACCCGCTGTTGGACGTCGAGGCCATGAATGCTGCCTGCAGCGCGCTCATCGGACATCAGGATTTCAGCAGCTTCTGCAAGGCGGGAAGCGACGCGAAGACCATGCTTTGCGATGTACGACAGGCTGAATGGAGTCACATGCCCAACGGTTATCTGTTCCGGATCAAGGCCGATCGATTCCTGCGGAACATGGTACGTGCGATCGTGGGTACTTGTCTGCGCATCGGAAAAGGACAGCAACCTTCCGGGCATATGGCCGAAGTTCTTGCGGCACACGACCGCCACCATGCTGGAAGAAGTGCCCCCGCATGTGGACTTTACCTGGAGCATGTCGTGTACCCCTTCCTCACAAAGGAAGAGCAGGCGCTCAATACCGGATCGGCATCATGAGTGTGACAGCCACTTCCACCGCCGCTCCTTCACCGGTGAAGTCCAAAACCCAGGGCAAGGCTTTCGATAGAAAGCTTTTCGCTCGTGTGTTCGCCTTTACCAAACCCTATCGTGTCACATTCTGGGTCACTTTCCTGCTGACGATCGTGCTGGCGCTCCTTGGAGTGGTGCGCCCACTGATCATGGGTCGGATGATCGATGACCATGCCATGACCGGCGATGCTGAGGGATTGCTGACCATGACACTTGTCGTCTGTGGCCTCCTGGTCGTGGAAACCATCATCCAGTTCTACCAGGCCTATTGGACCAGCTGGTTGGGCCAGGCGGTCACCTTCGATCTGCGGCAACGGCTCTACGCCAAGGTCATGGGCTTCAAACTCCGCTGGTTCGACCGTACACCGATCGGCACACTTGTTACCCGTGTGATCAGCGATATCGAGACCATCGACCAGATCTTTTCCCAGGGTTTGCTGATGATACTGGGTGACCTCCTGAAACTTTTCGTCGTGGTGGTCGCCATGTTCCTCTGGAACTGGGAGCTTGCCTTGCTCAGCATGATCCCCATACCGTTGCTGTTATGGGCCACCAACATCTTCAAGAACAGCATTCGCAAAAGTTTCCAGGATGTGCGCACACAGGTGGCACGGCTCAATGCCTTCGTACAGGAGCATATCCAAGGCATGGCCATCGTACAGTTATTCGGGCGCGAGCGACAGGAGCATACCAAATTCCAGGCGATCAATCGGGAACACCGCAAGGCGCATATCCGAAGCGTGCTGGCTTACAGTATTTTCTTCCCGGTGGTGGAGATCCTCAGTGCCATCTCTCTGGCGTTCCTGGTATGGTGGGGTGTGAAGGATGTACTGGCCGGGGGTGCCACGGTGGGCGACATCTTCATCTTCATCTTCTTCATCAACATGCTGTTCCGGCCCATACGCCAGCTGGCCGATCGATTCAACGTGTTGCAAATGGGCATGGTGGGCAGTGAGCGTGTATTCCAGGTGATGGACACCAGAGCAGGGCTCAAGGATGAAGGCGAGCGGTCCACCGACGGCCTGCGGGGCGATATCGAGTTCAAGGGCGTTTGGTTCAGCTATGATGATGCACCCTCCGAGGATGACGAGGCTTTTGAACGGGACTTCATTCTAAAGGACGTCAGTTTCCGTGTACGTGCCGGGGAGACCATTGCATTGGTGGGAGCAACAGGTTCAGGGAAGAGCTCGATCATCAATGTGCTGAGCCGTAGCTACGAGTATCAGCAGGGTCTTGTCATGCTCGATGGCCACGACATCCGCGACTACGCCCTCTCCGAGTTGCGGAGGAATATCTCCGTGGTGCTGCAGGATGTTTTCCTTTTCAGCGACACCGTGCACAACAATATCACATTGGGTGATCCCACCATCACACGTGAGGCCGTCACTGCTGCGGCAAAGGAGGTGGGAGCACACGCGTTCATTGAAAGGTTGCCTGAAGGATATGACACCGAGGTACGCGAGCGGGGCGGCATTCTCAGCGTAGGCCAACGCCAGTTGATCGCGTTCATCCGTGCTGCAGTACATGAACCACTTGTACTTGTGTTGGACGAGGCCACCAGCAGCGTGGACACTGCCAGTGAGCAACTCATCCAGGAAGCCACGGCACGCCTGACACAGGGGCGCACCAGCATCATCATCGCGCACCGCTTGAGCACCGTGCAGAGCGCGGACCGGATCCTGGTGCTCGACAAGGGCCGCATCATCGAGCAAGGTGACCATCAGGAGCTGTTGGCCATGGATGGGGCCTATCGCATGCTCTACGACCTGCAATTCCGCTAAGGGGAGAAGGTCGTCGGATCAGGTTTGAGCTGGTGGGACCCTCGGGTCGGGGCCGGTCCACGAGGATGTAGCTTTGATGTACAACGCTTCACGCCTGTGTTGCGTCAATATGTTACTCCTCCCGATCTGACCGCCATGATACTACACTATTCCGTTGCCATTGCAACGTGCATCGTCCTTTCGACGATGCCGGTCATGTCGCATGCACACGATCACGACCACGATCATGGTGTGCGATCCGTACAATATGTCGCAAACAAGGGGCAATGGCCTGATCAGGTACTTTACCGCAGTGCGGTGCAGGGTGCCATGGCCTTCCTTGAGAAGGACGGCATCACTTGGGTGAAGTACGAGGAGTCGATCTATGAGCGCATGCATGATATCCACATGCTGCCCATGGAGGAACAATTATCCATGACATGGAAAGGGCATGCCTGGCGGATGGAGTTCGTGGGAGCGGGTCAGCAGGCGCAGGTCCATGCCCACGATCTATCCCGCACCTATCACAATTATTTCCTGGGCAATGATCCCGCGAAATGGGTCGGCCGGGTACCGGTACACGGGGAGGTGCATTACGCTTCGGTCTGGCCGGGTATCGATATCCGGTTCCAAGGCCAGGAGGGGCATATGAAGTATGATGTGGAACTGGCCCCAGGCAGCGATCCGGGCTTGGTGGCTTTCCGCTATGTGGGGTCCGATGGACTTTCCCTGAACAAGGACGGATCCCTTTTACTGCGCACCTCGGTTGGCCCCATTACGGAAATGGCCCCGGTGGCTTTCTATGGCGATGGCGCCCGGGAGGAGGTGGTCTGCCGCTTCATATTGAACAAAGGGGAGGTGCGGTTCAACTTCCCCGATGGCTATGATGCCACCAGGCCCGTGGTGATCGACCCTGTGTTGATCGCATCCACGCTCAGTGGGGCCACAGGAAGTAGCAATTACGGACACTGTGCCACCTACGATGATGATGGGAACATCTATTCCGGCGCCCGCAATTTCGGGCCCACCTATCCGGCCACCCTGGGTGCCTTCCAAACCGTACAGGGCGGGGGTACGGACATCTCCATCAGCAAGTACAACCCCGATGGCAGCCAGTTGCTCTATGCCACCTACCTCGGGGGAAGCAGCGGTGAGAACCCGCACAGCATGATCGTGACCGCCAACAGGCAGCTGTGCATGTTGGGTTCCACCACATCGGCCAACTTCCCCACCACACCCGGTGCATTCAACAACACGCTGGCAAGCACGGATATCACCGTGACCCGCTTCAGTGAGGATGGTACAACCTTGATAGGCAGCACACTGGTGGGTGGCAGCGGCGTGGACGGAACCAACAACATGGGCGGTAATTATGGTGAAACGTTCCGCGGGGAGATCTACCTGGACAATGCGGGCAACATGCTTGTCGCCAGCTTCACGAATTCCGTGGATTTCCCCACCACCCCTGGGGCCTACCAGCCCAACCTGGCGGGGGGGCAGGATGGTGTGGTGTTCGCTATGAACCCCTCCTGTACCAACCTGCTTTGGAGCACCTACCTCGGTGGCCCCCAGAACGATGGGGCCTTTGGCCTGCGAACAGGTGGCAACGGTGATGTTTATGTGGTGGGCACCACGTTCTCACCCACTTTCCCTACCACTGCAGGCTCCTACCAGACCACCTACCAGGGTGGCACACGTGACGGCTTCGTAGTGCGGCTATCGCCCAATGGCGGTCAGCTTCTGGCCTCCACCTTCTTCGGCACCGATGCCGAGGACCGGGCCTACTTCATCGACACAGATCTCAACAGTGATATCTGGATCTATGGACAGTCAAGTGGCAACATCCCCATATCGCCACCAGGTACCTATGGTACAGCGGGAGTTACCGGGGGCGTGTTCATTGCCAAGCTCCTGGCCGACCTGAGCGATGCACCGGTGACCACCAAGATCGGCCAGGCATTGAGCGCCACCGTTCCGGTCGCCTTCCTGGTGGATGTGTGCGACAACATCTACATATCGGGTTTCAACAGCCAGGCGAGCATGCCGCTGACGGGAGATGCCCTGTACACCACGGGTTCCTTCTATCTGGCGGCATTCGATGAGGATATGAGCGATATCCTCTTCGGTACGCGTTATGGTGGAAGCCACGTGGATGGAGGTACCAGCCGCTTCGATAAGAACGGCTTCGTATACCAGGGCGTATGCAGTGGCACGGGCAGCCTGCAGACCACGCCATGGGCACATGCGACGAACCAGTCCATCGGTTGGGATGTGGGCGTATTCAAGATCGACTTTCAGGTGGCCGGTGTGAATGCCGCAGGCGCCAGCACCCTCAACACCGGATGCGCACCCATCGTGATCGATTTCCAAAACAACAGCACCGGTGACACTTGGCTCTGGGATTTCGGCGATGGCAGCCCGCCCGTGGAAGGTTTCGAGCCCTCCCACCTCTACACCACCGCAGGCCAGTACACGGTCATGCTTATCGCCTACGACTCGCTCACCTGCAACCTGGCGGATACCGCATACCTGCCCATCACCATTGGCCTGGCACAGCCGGTGATCGCTGGATTCGATGTGCAACAGACCAACTGTGGGAACTTCGAGATAACCACCCAGAACACCAGCGTGGGCGTACCCCTGTCCTTCACATGGCTCATGGGTGATGGCACCCAGTACAGCGACAGCAATGTGGTACACAGCTATGATACCCTGGGTACCTATGTGGTTACCCTCATCGCGTTCGACCCGACCTGGTGCAGCCAACCGGACACGATCGTACAAACCGTGGTCGTGAGTGGTGGCGATGATGTGATCGCCGCATTCGATCTGGTGCAGGACCCGGATTGTGGTACGGTGACCGTGAACACGACCAATACCACCGTGGGTCCCGGGCCCACCTATGAATGGTCCTTCGGTGATGGAGGGACATCCACGGATACTGACATCGCACACACCTACACTGTCCCCGGCACCTACGTACTTCAACTCCTGGTATCGGATCCAGCGTCGTGCAATCTGTTTGATTCCGCATCAGCCATCATCGAAGTGCCCGTGGTGGCTCCCGTGGTGGCCGCTTTCGATGTGGATGACCTGCTCGACTGTGTGGACCTGACAGTGACCACCACCAACAACAGTACCGGCAGTGGCATGGCCTACTTGTGGGAACTGAGTGATGGCAGCCAGTACGATAGTGTCGATATCACGCATCTGTTCACCGGGGCGGGCACCTGGACCGTGACCCTTACAGTGAGCGATACTTTGGGATGCTCGCCAAGTGACAGCCAGAGCATCGACCTGGTCATACCCGAACCAGAGCCGGTGGTGGCCGAGTTCACTTTGTCACAGGTGGCGGATTGTACCCAACTTCTGGTGGAAAGCCAGAACCAGAGCACAGGGCCTGGCATCCAGTTCACCTGGAATATGGGCGATGGCACCACCTATGCCTCGGCCGAGGTTTCACATACCTATGCGGCATTGGGTGCCTATGAGGTACAGCTTGTGGCATTCGACCCCACCGGTTGCAGTGCGCCGGATACCATGGTGCTAAGCATCACCGTGGCGCCGCCTTTGGAGGTGGAGGCGCTCTTCTCCGTGGTGGAGGAACCGGGTTGCGACCAATTGCTCGTGGTGACCCAGAACAACAGTGCCGGGGTGACACCCACCTTCACATGGGACATGGGCGACGGCACCGTGCTCACAGGTGTGGACGTGACACACCTGTACCAAGGCGTGGGCACCTATACCATTACGCTGTCAGTCGATGACCCCGGTGCCTGCAACCTCACCGACCAGACCTCACTGGATGTGACCGTGTTGCCCAGCGAACCAGTGAATGCCGCATTTACCGCCGGGCAAATATTCGATTGTGATGACCTGTTGCTCACCACCGAGAATACCAGCACAGGCACCAACCTGGTATTCCTATGGGAGCTGAGCGATGGCAGTCAGTACAGCGATGCGGACATCGAGCACATCTTCTCCGGTGCAGGCACTTACACGGTGATCCTTACCGTGAGCGATGCCTTGGGCTGTTCACCGTCCTCCACGACAAGCATGGCGGTAACGATAGAACCACTGCAGCCGGTGGTGGCCGATCTTGTCCTGGAACAAGTGGGCAATTGCAACCTGCTGACCGTATTAGCCATTGACCAAAGCACCGGCGACAGCCTGGCCTGGTCATGGGATATGGGCGATGGCACCATTTACACAGGCCAGCCACCCCCGCATGTGTACAGCGATCCGGGTAGCTATACAGTAACCCTAACGCTCACGGACCTGGGTTGCGGCACTGACGACCAGGCAACCCAGCAGGTGGAACTCATTGCCGAACTGCCAGTGGTCCTTGTGGGCGATACGGTGATCTGTCCCGGTGGCTCGGCCACCCTGTTTGCATCGGGCAGCGCAGGCGACTACTCCTGGAATACGGGCGAGTCGTCGCCCACAATTACTGTGGAGTATGGAGGCACTTATACCGTGACCGTGACCACCGACGACTGCCAGGGATCGGCCACTGTGCAGGTGATCGAGGGCTTGGAGCATGACCTGGGGTATGAACAGGAAGCCTGCCCCAACGAGGCCCTCGCTGTGGCGGTGCCCTTGGAGGGGCTGGCCTACCAATGGAACACCGGTGGTACCGGACAGCAGGAGCAGGTCCTGGGTCCGGGCGAATATGTGTTCACCGTGATCGACCTGCTGGGTTGCCCGCACACCGATACGGTGCGTGTGGTCTCGCTCGATGACGAACCGCAGCTCTTCGCTCCCAATGCATTCAGCCCCGATGGCGATGGCGTGAACGACGTGTTCCGCATTGAAGGCTATGGGGAGAAGGACATGTTGTTGACCATCTACAACCGGTGGGGTGAGCAGCTTTGGCAGACCAACAACGCCGATCAGGGTTGGGATGGCCGGTACAATGGTAGCATGGTGAAGAACGATGTCTATGTATACAGACTCAGCTACACGGGGATATGCAATGCCGAAATGCAGGAAATCCTGGGTCACGTGACAGTTGTGAGATAGGGAGCGCATTTCCGAATGCGGAACTACATTGATCCATGCGATGCTCCCAGGCCGTATGTTGTGCTCCCATGACCGGGGTCTATTTGGTGATCTCAACGAGATCTGAATACGCTCTTGCCTTTGGACTTGGAACCATTCAACGATCCCGAACCTAACTTTCGGACCATGCCACGGATCCTCCTGCTTTCTCTGCTGCTGAACGGTTTCCTGCTATGCGCCCATGACCACGGGAGCAGACCGGGAGATGTCGCCCTTCCATTCCACCTGAACAAGGGTCAGTGGCCCGAGCAGGTGCTCTACCGTGCTTCCACACCGGGGGGGGCGCTCTTCGTGGAGCGCGATGGGTTCACCTATGTGCTCTCCGCAGGAGGTCCACGTGCCGCC
Source organism: Flavobacteriales bacterium (assembly GCA_041745875.1). Taxonomy (GTDB): domain Bacteria; phylum Bacteroidota; class Bacteroidia; order Flavobacteriales_F; family PHOS-HE28; genus PHOS-HE28. Next base: position 12,507 of record JBGTIB010000092.1, read on the forward strand.
CATGGTGGGGTGGCCTCCTCCGTCGAACCATTGCGTTCCCATGCATACAAGGTCCATTTCGAAGGGGCCGCTACAGCGGGTCATGAGGGTACCCAACGTCTGCCATACTATGTCAACTATTTCGTGGGCAATGATCCAGCGGCGTGGGCCGGGGATGTTCCGGTGCATGCCGGCGTTGAACTACACGAAGTATATCCCGGTGTCGGTGTACGGATCGATGGGCACAAAGGCCTGAAGTATGACTGGCTGGTTGCTCCCGGAGCCGATGCCGCCGACATCGTCATGCGCTATGAAGGGCAGGACGGATTGCGTGTGGAGCATGGCTTACTGTTCATCGAGACCTCCGCAGGGCGGGTGGTGGAACAACGTCCGGTAGCATGGCAGGTGGTGCATGGAAGCAACAGACCCGTGGAATGCAGATATGCCCTTGATGGTGATCGTGTTCGTTTCGAACTGCCCTTCGGGTATGACCCTCGCTATCCTCTAGTGATCGACCCGGTGGTGGTGTTCAGCAGCTATAGTGGCAGCACCGGTGATAATTTCGGATTCACCGCTACATATGACGCAAGCGGGCACTTGTACGGTGGAGGCATGGTGCGCAGCACCGGATATCCAGTGACATTGGGTGTGGTCCAGCCCGTCTATGGTGGGGGCGAGAATGACATCGCAGTATCCAAGTTCACGCCAACGGGTGATGCACTGGTATGGAGCACCTACATAGGAGGTTCCGCCAATGAGGTGCCGCACAGCATGGTGGTGAGCGCGAACGATGAGCTGTTCATCTTGGGGACTTCGAATTCAACCAACTTTCCCACTACACCGGGCTGTTGGCTCAATGCCTTCCAAGGGGGGAGCAATCCTCCGTTCCCCGTAACCTCCTATGGGTTCAGCTATCTCACCGGCAGCGACATCGTCGTAGTGCATTTGTCCAATGATGCGACCCAGTTGCTTGGCAGCACCTACGTGGGTGGCTCAGGAAATGATGGCCTGAACCAGCAGACGCCTACGGATCGCAACTACGGTGATCCGTTCCGCGGTGAGATCATTCTCGATGATCAGGATCGACCCTTGGTGGTGACCAGTACGAGCAGTGTTGGACTTTTCACCACACCGAATGCTGTGCAATCCGCATTCGGCGGTTCAATGGATGCCTATGTGTTCCGCATGGACCCGAACCTGACCAGCATGCTCTGGGCTACTTACTATGGTGGCGCCGGCGTTGATGCTGGGTTCGGGATCCAAACATCCAGTAACGGTGAGATCTATATCACCGGGGGGACCACCAGCACGAACCTACCCAGTGCTGGTAGTCCGGTCAGTGCTACGTTCAATGGTGGCACGGATGGCTATATCGCGCGGTTCCATCCGTCGGGGTCGCCGTTGTTGTCCACCACCTATGTGGGTACATCCGGCTTCGACCAGAGTTACTTCATCCAACTCAATACCGATGATGAAGTATTCGTGGTGGGGCAAACCACCGGTCCGTACCCCGTATCCCCTGGCAAGTATGCGAACCCAGGTGCAACTCAGTTCCTGCACAAGTTCTCGGGGGACCTCTCCACATCCCTCTGGAGCACCCGCATCGGGGGAACGGGTAGTGAGAATATTTCACCTTCGGCTTTCCTGGTCAGCAATTGTGGGCAGATCTATTTCAGTGGCTGGGGCGGCAGTACCAATTCATCGGGCACAGCAGGGCTCTTCAGCTCCACAACAGGCCTCCCCGTAACAGCCGACGCTTTCCAAAGTACCACGACCGGGAGCGATTTCTACTTGATGATGCTGGACCCGGAGGCTGTCTCCCTGGGGTATGCCACATTCTTCGGAGGGACGACGGCCGAACATGTCGATGGTGGTACAAGTCGGTTCGACAAGGATGGTGTGGTTTACCAAGCCGTTTGCGCTGGTTGCGGGGGGCAGAATACGTTCCCCACCACACCCGGCGCCTGGAGCAATACCAACAACAGCACCAACTGCAATCTCGGTGTGTTCAAGATCGATTTTGAACAAGCCGTGGGTGTGGGGATCAATGTGGACGCTACCGACCAGACCGCTTGCTTGGGAAGCCCTGTCGTATTCGATGCGATCGGCAACGCAACGGATTGGGAATGGGACCTGGGGGATGGTAACTCCGGGCTCACAGGGGTGCAGGTGGTCCATGAATATGCAGCAGCTGGGGAATACACCGTCACCTTGATCGGTACGGACAGTTCCTCCTGCAATTTCGCCGATACGGCCTTGGTTTCCGTTACGATCGTTACGCCTCCGGAGGTTGAGGCCCTCTTCGGAGCGGAACCCAGCAGCGATTGCCAGGGGGCATCGGTCGAACTGTTCAACTTCAGCACCGGTGGGAACATATACTCCTGGCAATTCGGTGATGGGGGAACCAGTACCGTCACGAATCCCACCCATGCGTACTCCACTCCAGGTACCTACGACATCACGCTTACGGTGATCGACCCTTTGTGCGGGAACATGGATGATACGACCCTTACGATCATCCTGGACCCTCCTGTCATCGATCTGGATCTCACATCCCCCCTGGCCTTGTGCAATGGTGAGGATGTGATACTGGACGCCGGTGCTGGTTTTGATTCCTATCAGTGGAGCACGGGAGCGACCGGTCAGTCCATCACCGTTTCGCAGCCCGGAGCGTTCTGGGTGGTAGTGACGGAAGGAATATGCATCGGTGGGGATACAGTGAACGTATTCCCGCAACCGCAACATCCCGTTGCAGTGGATATCGTGACATGTCCGGGCGTCTCGGTCCCGATCGAACCACCATTCCCGGTCACAAGCATTGTGTGGAGTACCGGTGATACCACGTTCCAACTTGCGGCCGAAGTGTCCGGTGAATACTGGTTCATTGCAGTCGATGAATTTGGCTGTACGGTGGCGGATACCATTTCCTTGACCCTTAGTACGGTGGACGAAAGCGCAGCGATCGTACCGAACGTGTTCTCACCGAACGGCGATGGTCTCAATGACCACTTCCGGGTCAGCGGGCTCTTCCTGGACGATTTCGAGATGGAGATCTACAACCGCTGGGGAAAGGTGATGTACCGCACCACGAACACGTTCCCGGGCTGGAACGGCGGCTTGGACAACCAGAGCGCCACCGGGGTACCGGATGGCACATACTACTACATCATTTCGTTCAAGGATCGCTGTTCCACTGAGCCGCGTACCGAACGCACAGGGCACGTCACGCTGTTGAGATGATCATCTCAACGCAGGTCTCCAAGGAACCCACCGGTATGGGACACTGAACAGGCGGCCAGTTCCTCCGGTGTGCCGGTGAACACCACGTTCCCACCGCCTTCGCCTCCATCCGGGCCCAGGTCGATCACGTGGTCCGCACACTTGATGATGTCACTGTTGTGTTCAATGACCACCACACTATGGCCATTGGCGATGAGCATCCCCAGGGCCTTCAGCAACTTGGCCACATCGTGGAAATGCAGGCCGGTCGTCGGTTCGTCGAATATGAACAGCGTGGGTTTCTCTTCCTGACCCTTGCTCAGGAAGCTGGCCAGTTTGATGCGTTGTGCTTCACCACCACTGAGTGTGCTGCTGCTTTGCCCCAGCTTCACGTAGCCCAATCCTGTCTCCTGTAACGGCATCAACCTGCCGACCACCCGCTTGCACGCGTTCGACCCCTCCACGTGCGCACTGAAGAACGAGATCGCATCGTCAACGGTCATATCCAACACTTCCGCCACGTGCTTTCCCTCGAAGCGGGCTTCGAGGATCTCCTCGCGGAAACGCTTTCCCTTGCAGGCATCACAGGTCAGCGCGATATCGGCCATGAATTGCATCTCGATCCGCACCAGTCCTTCGCCCTGGCATTGCTCACAACGGCCGCCGTCCACATTGAAGCTGAAGTAGCTCGGCTTGTAGCCGCGTGCCTTGCTCACATCGGTTTCGCTGAACAACTGCCGGATCTCGTCCCATGCTTTCACGTACGTGACAGGATTGCTCCTGCTGCTGCGCCCGATGGGGTCCTGATCCACCATTTCCACAGCCTGGATCCGCTTGATATCTCCTTCCAACGCATTGAAGTCACCAGGGCGATCACCGAATCCATCCAACTCGCGCTTCATCGCCGGATAGAGGATCCGTTTGATCAGGGTCGTCTTGCCGCTACCGCTCACCCCGGTGATCACGGTCAGCATATGCAGGGGAACGGCAACATCGATGTCCTTGAGGTTGTGTTCACGCGCACCTTTGATCACCAGCTTGTCCTTCACGGGTCTGCGTCGCTTGGGGACCGGGATGAATTCGCGCCCCGTGAGGTATCGCGCCGTCAGACTGTCACTGTCGATCAACTGCGCATGTGTTCCACTGAACACGACCTGTCCGCCGTGCGTTCCGGCCATGGGTCCCATATCGATGATGTGGTCGGCGGCACGCATCACTTCCTCGTCATGCTCCACCACGATCACCGTGTTACCCAGATCACGCAGCTGCTTCAATACTTCGATCAAGCGCAGCGTATCCCGGGAATGGAGACCTATGCTGGGCTCGTCCAAGATGTACATGCTGCCGACCAGGCTGCTGCCCAAAGACGTGGCCAGGTCGATGCGTTGCGTCTCACCTCCGCTCAAGGTGTTGCTGCGGCGGTCCAACGTGAGGTACCCTACTCCTACATCAACGAGGTACTGCAGGCGATCCCGGATCTCCTTCAGCAAGCGCACCGCGATCCGCTGGTCATGGGTCGTAAGCTCCAGACCTTTGAAGAAAGCCAGACAGTCGACCAAAGGCATTCTGACCAGTTCCGTGATGTCGTGCCCGGCCAGTTTCACATACCGCGCTTCCTTGCGCAGACGGGCACCCTGGCAGTCAGGGCAGGCGGTCTTACCCCGGTAGCGGCTGGCCAGCACCCGGTACTGGATCTTGTAGCTCTTCTCCTCCACGTACCGGAAGAAGGCGTCGATACCCCGCAATCCCTTCGCTCCCTTCCAAAGTAGGTCGCATTGTGCACTATTGAGTTCACGGTAGGGGCGGTGGATCGGGAAGTCGTACCTGGCACAATCCCGAATGAACTCGACCTGCCATTCGCTGAGTTTCTCGCCACGCCAGGGCGCCACGCAACCATCATAGAGGCTCAAGCGCTTGTCAGGCACCACCAACTCCGGGTCTATCCCGATCACATTCCCGTATCCTTCGCAGCGTGGACAGGCGCCCACCGGATCGTTGAAACTGAAGAGGTTGGTGGTGGGTTCCTCGAAGGTGATGCCATCCAACTCGAACTTGTCACTGAATCCCATCTGTCGTCCATCATCCCCCAGCAGGATCAATTCGCCCTGTCCCTCGAAGAACGCTGCTTCGGCACTGTCCGCCACGCGGCTTTCGGTCTCCGTATCCCCGGGCACTGCCACGATCCGGTCCAGGACCAGGAACCACGTGCCCTTCAAAGCTGAGCCCTTCTTGAGCAGGTCCTCAATGCGGTGGACCGCTTTTCCGTCATGCACCCGGGCGAAGCCTTGTTGCTGCAGGATGTCCAGATGTTCCAACATACCCCGCCCGGCGGGAACATGGATCGGTGACAGCATCAGCACGGGACTTCCGTACGCATAGGTGTTCACCCCGGCCACGACATCCTCGATCGTATGGCGCTGAACGGGCCGACCGCTGGTCGGGGAAAGGGTCTGTCCAACCCGGGCGTACAGCAACTTCAAGTGGTCGTAGACCTCGGTGCTGGTACCCACAGTGCTTCGTGGATTGCTGCTCATCACCTTCTGTTCGATGGCAATGGCCGGGCTGATGCCCAGGATGCGATCCACATCAGGCTTCTCCAATCGCCCCAGGAACTGGCGTGCATAACTGCTCAAACTTTCCACATAGCGCCGCTGGCCTTCAGCGTACAGCGTGTCGAATGCCAGACTGCTCTTCCCACTGCCGCTGAGACCGGTGATCACCACCAGCTTCCCGCGGGGGATGTCCACATCGATGTTCTTCAGGTTGTGGACCCGTGCTCCCTGGACCCGGATGAAGCCACCATGCCGTGAAGGCCGGGCCTCTTGCGGTACATTGGCCGACGCGGGCATCGGGCTTGTATGTGGGGGGGCAGGCAAAGGCGGCGCGAAATTAGGCATCGGCGTGGCGCGCTTGAGCGTGATGCCACTATCTTTGGCACTACGCTGTCATTCGGTCCTTCGCTGCACAATATGCTTTGAGCAGGCAACGTTACCCGGGTCAACAACGTCGATGTAACGTAACCCACCAGGTCTGTTCACACGGACCAAGCACCTAAACCCCTCGCCAATAGCACGACCTCTACCCTGATCGCAACGATCCATTACGGACCAAAAAGGGAAAGGCCATGCTGACGAAGGTGCTAAATGACCAGGAGCTAGTACGTCTATACCTTGAAGGCAACGAGAAAGCCTTCGAGACGATACTGCAGCGTCACAAGAGGAAGGTGTGGTCACACATCTATCTGATGGTGCGCGATCGCGAGATCACCGAGGACCTCTTCCAGGAGTCCTTCATCAAGGTGGTCCACACTCTGAAGACCGGGAAATACAATGAAGAAGGTAAGTTCCTTCCTTGGGTGATGCGTATCGCCCACAATCTGGTGATCGACCATTTCCGTCGTGCCAAGAAGATGCCCTTGCTCAGAAGCAACGACGACCATGATGTCTTCGCCACGATCTCCCAACCTGGGAAGAACGTGGAGCAGAAAATGGTGAACGTGCAGATCGATGCCGATGTGCGCAAACTGATCGACCACCTTCCTGAAGAGCAGCGTGAGGTGGTGATCATGCGCACCTATCTGGGCATGAGTTTCAAGGACATCGCGGAGCAGACCGATGTGAGCATCAATACAGCCCTGGGTCGCATGAGATATGCCTTGATCAACATGCGGAAGCTGATCAGGAAGCACGAAATGGCGCTGGATCGCGCCTGAGGCCAGGCTCTGTGCTACCTGCCAGCGATCGGTGCGCGTAGGGGGGCCATAGCCATCTCGAAGGATCCGGTGTGTTGATTTTTTGAACGGGGTGCAATACGGGACATGGTGCCTCGTTCAATGAACATCCAAACCACCAAATACGTCCTTCATGGCAAACACTACACTAGGAAGTAGAGAACGTCGCACGCGTAGGAACATGTCGATAGAACTTCAGCCCGGACCAAGAGCAAGCAGTGTTCAGGCCATCTTGGGATATTCCAAAGCACTGCACGTAGTGAATGCTCCCCCCGTTGGCGAGATCGCCCTGGTCATGAACTGACCCGGTCGAGAACAAGAAATGGGAAAGCCCCTGAAGCAATGACCTTCAGGGGCTTTCTTATGCTTCGCGATCGCGGGTCACATGGCCATTTCGCGCCGCCCGATCATTCGGCCCAATTCAGGGTCCCACACCTTCAAGCGCAGACAGCGGATGATCTCGCCCGGCATCAGCGAGGTGGTCTTGGCCTGTTGTAGCTCAGGAATTGCATCGAAAGCTTCCGGAAGTCGGTAGAATGGGATCCGAGCGTTGAGATGGTGGATATGGTGGTATCCGATATTGCCGGTGAACCAATGCATGACCGGGTTCAACTTCATATAGCTACTACTGCCCAATGCGGCGTTCACATAGCTCCAACCATCCTTGTCGGCGAAGGTCGCCGTGGGAAAATTGTGTTGTGCATAGAACAGGTAGGCGCCCAAGCCCAACGCGATCACGGCCGGTGCGATGAACCCCAGCAGGAAAGTCACCCAGCCGAAGACCAGTACGATGGTGATCCCGATCCCGACATGCAGTACCAAAGCCAGGAGGGAGTCCCAGTGCTTGCTGCGGTTGTTGAGGAAACTGCGAACGCACATGCCGTATACGAATACGAAGATGTACCCGAAGGCAATGGTCAACGGATGGCGGGTGAAATTGTACACCGCCCGCTCGCCGCGACCCATGGTCTGGTATTTATGCCGGGTCACGATCGGATAGGAACCGATGCTGCTGGTATAGAGCTTCGAATTATGCTTGTGATGATGGTCGTGCGAACGTTTCCAGATACTGGTAGGGGCAAGTATGAACAGGCCCCAGAGCGTCATCAAGGTATTCGCGAGCCACGAATCCTGCAGGATCGCCTTGTGCTGGTGATCATGGTAGATGATGAACATGCGCGCAATGGTCAGTCCAGCGAGGACACTGCACGTGATCTTCAACCAAAGTGGCGATGTGGGCCAGAAGATCCCGACATAGAAGCCGGCCAGTACTGTTCCTGTGGAGAACAAGTGCCACCAGCTCAACCAACGGATCTCCTTTGCGAAGGGCTTGGTCGCGAGGATGAGTTCTTTCTCGGTTCTCACGTCGTAGCTTGACTTTTTGATCGGCTATGTTTCCACCGACGGTGGGTCCAGAGCCAAAGATCGGGATAGTTGCGGATATCTGCTTCGAGTCGTTGCGTATGTGCTTCCGTGATCGCCCCAAGAGGCAGTGCTGAAGGCTCTGCCACAAGGGTCTCAGCGTGCATGTGGTAGTATCCCCGGCGTGGCCTGGAAATGCTGATATACACCACCGGTTGATCCAGTTTTTTCGATAGGGCCTCTGTGCCTTGGAAAACCGGGGTATCCTGGCCCAGGAAGGTCATCCAATAGGCACGCGATGGTGACGGGGTCTGGTCGGCAATAAAGGCCGTCGCCGTCAGACGGTCCCTGTCACGGATCATCAATTTGCCAGCCTCTCGCATGGGGTACAAATGTATGCCGTGTCTGGTTCGCATATGGTGTATCGTTCGGTCGACCCGGGCATTGGTGAGTGGATGGTAGATCACATGGAGCGGCGGTACGCCTTGCTCCTGGGCATAGCGGGCACCGGCCCACTCCCAATTCCCATAATGTCCAAGTACAAGAATGATGCTTCTTTCCTCCCTGGCATAGTTGCGCAGGATGTCGATCCCGGAGAACCCCACTCTTTCACGGATCCCGTCGGGCGTGAGCGTAAGCATTTTGAGTGTTTCCAAGGTAAGGTCGCAGAACCAGCGGTAGAAACCGGCAGCGATGTTGTCGATCTCTGCCTGGCTCTTTCCGGGGAAGCTGTTCCTCAGATTGGTGAGGACCACTTCTCGGCGGTACCCGATCGTACGATGTACGATGAAGCACATCAGATCCGAGAGGAGATACAAGGCGCGGAAAGGCAGGAAGGCAACACCATAGAGGAATGGCAATGAAAGGAGATGGAGGAGAGTGCCCATTGAGGACGCGAAACTACTGATGCGGGATCCTTGATGTTCGGCGAGAGCGCTCCAGGTCTTGTCGGTCCATGACGGTGCCGCCATGACCCGCTCGGAACTGCAAGAACGACAGTATCGCACGATCCGAACTGCAAGAATGTTCAATGTGTGGTACAGATCGACAGTGTTCCGGCTCTGGCCTTGGGCAGCGGTACCACGGAACCCGCTCCCATTGGACGGGGAAATGAAACAACAACACGTCATGACACTTGTGAGATTCAAAAGCTCACCCGTGAGTTCAGCCTCGCCGGTGGACCGCCTGGCCAGCGAGATCTTCGGCCAAGGGATCAGCAACCTGCTGGGGAACGATGGCGACTTGGACCACGCACCGCGGGTGAACATCGTGGAGAGCAAGGATGACTATCGGGTCGAAGTGCAGGCACCCGGCTTCGACAAGAAGGACCTGAAGGTTGAAATGCTTGCCGATACGCTCACCATCCGTGGGGAGCACACCGAAGAGAACACAATGGAGAACGGTGAGCTTCGCTATACCCGGCGTGAATTCAGCCGCAATGCGTTCGAACGCAGCTTCGTTCTTCCCCAAACCGCCAATGCAGATGCCATTGAAGCGGAATATGTGAACGGTGTGCTGCGGCTTACCATTCCGAAGAGCGAGGAAAGCAAGCCGAAGTCGCGGAGGATCAGCATCGGTTGATCATGTGGTAGGCACTGGATCATTCGCTGATCCAGGAGAAAATGTGTCAGGGACGGGAGTGCCGATCACGGTTGCTCCCGTTCTTTTTCCGGTGCTATGCACGCTTCGATCGCATCGCCCTGACCTGTTTCAGATCCGGGTCCTTGCTCAGTTCGGTATAGGCCTTTGTACCCAAGGGCACGAGCGCGATGCGCCCCTTGTCGTCGCTGTGGACCCCGAAGCCGTAGCGTTTGGTCAGTGGTGAAGCGCGCATGCAGGCCTGTCCTTTGGAGAAGTACACCTCGCGCGCTTCCTTCCATTCGCTTTTTGGGATCCCTTGGCGTTGGGCATGTACCTTGAACAGCACATCATCGGAGGTGAGTTCATATGGCCCCTCGTTCAATAGCTTGTACTGGAGTTCAGCCACAGTTGGGTTCTCTTTCGCCCCCGGTACTTCGGCCACCGGGACAGAGCAGTCCTCCGCCACGGCGATGAATGTATTGAAGTAGTTGGTGGTGTGCATGCTCATGCAAACACGTAAGTGGGTTCCGAACGAAGGTATGGCAGGGTGCGTCCTGACCCGGTCATCGCTGTTCATCGCGGACGGAGCTGTCAAACGTCTAAGCACCATGCATGGACAGAAATTCTTCGACCGCTTGGTCGCGATGCATCTTTGTCCAATGCGCTTCCTGCCTCATGAGCACAGGGCGATCACCGACAGGATCCAGCAGCATGGCATCGATCTGCGCACGGTGCTGTTCGTGAAGCGCCGTGGCCGCCTCCATGTGGAAATGCCCGATCGCGTGGATCCCTTCATTTTTTTCCGGGAGGAGCGGACCATACTTGATGCCCAAGGATGCTGGCAGGGACAGGTCGAATATTTCGTCGGTATGGCCAAGCGGGATCCCACCGACTGGCATGGCGTGATGGTGGCGTTCGAGACCTGGATGGACCGTCGACCTGAGGCCAAAGCTTGGTAGGTACACCCACCACGCCTGCCGATGGCCCGCCACCACAGCGGTCTGCTTCCCATTCGGAACGGGCACTTATCTTCCCCGCCTCACACGCATTCAGCAGTGACACACATACAAATACACCAATGGCCGATCAGAAGGAGCTTGACGCACACTACACCACCATGGACAAGATCTTCCGCATCAGTCTGGGAGAGAAAGGTGGATACAGTGGTGCCCGATTCGACGGGGATTTTTCACTGACACTGGAAGAAGCGCAGGAGCGGAAGCACCGCTTCATCATGGAACGTTGCAATATCAAGCCAGGCGATAAAGTGCTGGATATCGGATGCGGCTGGGGCGCCTTCATCGATTTCCTGAACAATCAGGGTGTACAAACCACCGGTGTGGTGCTGGCCAAGGGCCAGGCCGATGCCTGTCGGAAGAACGGGCTGAACGTGCACCATATGGACAGTAAAAAGATCACCCCTGAGACCTTTGGAATGTTCAATGCGGTTTGTGCCATGGGTAGCCCGGAGCACCTCTGTTCCGTGGAGGAGTTCCGCGCTGGTAAGCAGGACGAGATCTATCGCACCTACTTCAAACAGGTGAGCGATCTGCTACCCGTGGGTGGTCGCTTCTATTGTCAGACCATGGTCTTCGGTCCCAACATGGTCAAGTTCGAGGACATCAAGTTCGGGCAAACCAATGTGTGGAAGCCGCGAAAGAGCTATAGCGGTGAAGAATTGATGGACCTGGTGTGCGATGTGTTCCCCGGCTCCTGGCTACCATACGGGCAGGAAGGCATGACCGAGCCGGCGAAGGAGCACTTCAAATTGATCCACTCGGACAGCGGTCGACTCGACTACATCGAGACGATCGCACGCTGGACCCAGGCCTTCAACAAATTCCATCCGCAGAAGTATATGTTGTACGCTTCGTTGCTCCCCAAACTGCTCAGTAGCGATTTCCGTAAGTGGGTTAGGCGCTATCAGATCGCGCCCAACCTCCAGGTTTTCGAACGGGAGATCTTCGAGCACTACCGCATGGTATTCGAAAAGGTAAAGAACTGAGTCTCGTACAGGTGCCTTGACCACCTGAAGCACCTCTCCGATGCTGACAATTGGAACGCACGAAGCCCCGGCATGGTCCAGGGCTTCGTGATATAAGGGCCGATCCGTCCTAGTTCGCAAGTTGCAAGCGGATACCCGCTGCGGCATACACGTAGTTGACACGTGGATTGGTGGAGAAGCCTTCGCCACGGAACACATTGCTCATGGCGGCATTGTAACCACCTTCCACGAAGAGGAAACCTAGCTTGAGGCCCGCTGCTGCACCCAGATACCATTGCGACCCGCGCGTCTCGACAGTGAGTTCATCATTGTTCAGGTCGGCGCTCAGGTTCATCAGGGCTGTCGGCCCTCCCATCACATACAAATTGATGGCCGGATCATCGATGGGATCGATCAGGTTGAGGCCAAGAAATACAGGCACAGCGAGCGAACGGTTCGTGTACCTATACTCCTGCGCCGCGATCCCATTGATCGGAGCCCGGGTGTACCGCAGTTCGCGCACCATGAAATGGACGCCTGGTTTTACGAACCATCGGTTACCCAACAGGAGGTCCGCACCGAACTGGTAGCCCGGAAGACCCACCCATTGTTCATTTCCCGCTTCGGTTACGTTGGAAGCATTGTAACCACCGGAGAAGTGGAATTCCTGAGCTACAGCGGGCGTACCGGTGAGCAAGAGGAACAGTAATGCGAGCCATTGCTTGGACATGGTATGTGGTTTTGCACACCCCGGTCAAATCCTTCGCCGTGTCCTCCGGGTAAGCACAATGATACAGGACCTGGAATGCGGGAACCCACTGTCGTTGAGATGGTCTCGACCATTTTCCCACAAGTTGATCCGCAGACTTTGCACGTGACAGTCTGGTCACCTCTTTCCCCGAGATCACAACAATACTGGGGAAGATCCGACCCGATCAGAAAGTTGTCCTCCGAAAATGGTGTTTACGAGGCTACTGGATCGGTGTCAACGGGGACGATCGCCAGGGTCCTTTGCCTTCCCACGCCTCCACCTGCTGAACATCTCCGAGGCGGAAAAGCACGGGGAACTTCATGCGCCGCTCCAACTGCACATCCAATTTGCAGAACAAACCCAGGTGTTGATAGGACCAAGGGGAGGGCAGCGTGGAGCGGGTCAGCGTAATGCCATTGGAACGCATCGTACCTGCAGGCATATCGGTCCTTGGCAACAACGATTGTGCATTCAGCATGGAGAACACGCCACAAGCGATCAGGAGCAGATACCAACGCATGCCGTGAAGGTACGATGGGTCACACGGGTACGCGTGTCGATGAAAAGAGCTTCGATATCGTACTCGACATTGCCGATCTGCCGGACACGATGTATGTGCTCCGTATCGGGAGTGCCGCGCGGCGTTTGATCGTACCACACTGACAGCGAACCGACCTACGAGAAAAGAAAGCGCCGGCCACGATCCGTGACCGGCGCTTTGCATAAGACCCACCAATGCGGCTCAGCGCGCCACAACGAAGGGTTTCGTGACTTGTTCCTCCCCGGTGCTCATCCGCATGAGGTACATGCCGGGGCGCAAGGTGGAAATGTCCAGGACCTCCAGGTGGCGTCCTTCCGTGGTAGGGGTCGCATATGCGATCACCACGCGGCCGGTGGGATCGATCACCTCGAGTTGCAGCAGGTCCGCATCAGGCATGAGGACCTCCACGCTCAAGCGGTCGTTCGCCGGGTTGGGGAACAGATCGTAGTGATCTGTTCCCACCGGGGCGTCGGCCAGCAGGAATTCCATGCTCCTGGGCTGTGCCGGTTGGAAGAAGTAGAAGCCCGGGATGGGGTTCTGATGGATCCCATCGGCGCGCTCCCAGGCCACACTCACGTGGTCCGGACCCACGGCTTCGCGGTGCGTGGCGTGGAGGTAGCGCAACTCACCGGCATCGAGCCAGATGGCAGCGGAGGACTGTTGTGCGAACTGTGTGTATACATGCGGCGGCACCGGCGAGGGGCAACGAGCAATGGCCGGACCATTCACAGGTGTAGTGCCTGAGCTCAGGTAGAGTTCGGCACGGTGGTCGGCCGAGATGAAGAAGCGGTAGTAGCCGCTCACCGGTGGGCAGATCAGACCCCCCAGCGTGGCGGTGAAGTGGTTGCCATCGTTCTGCGGTGCTTCGAAGTTTGCCAGATGCAGAGTGGTCACCGGGCCGTTGCCGTTCTGCTGGCGTACGCGCGTGATGCCATCCCCCGGCTCGCAGTAGAGCAGATCCACCTGGAAGATGGTCACGGTGCCCGACACTTCGTTGGAACTGATGAGCAGCATTTCGCCGTTGGGGCTCTGGTCCGCGTGGACGAAACGAATGCACTCGATACCGGAATCCAGACCTTCAGGACTCAAGGGGCTGGCGTCGAAATTCCGGTTGTTCACATAGTCCAGATACTGGGCGTTGGTGGGGTCGGTGACGTCATAGACCATGATGCCGCCGATGCGTTCGAGACCGATGAAGGCATAGTGGCGCCCATCGATCAGGGCCACCTCCACGGCCTCGGGCTCCGGACCCTTGTCGTCGCTTCGGTTGTCGAAGTTGTTGTTGCTGTTGCTGGCGTTGAAGCTCGTGGGGTAGCGCTGTGCCGTGATCTGCTCGAAGTCGTCCCCGCTGTCGTAAAGCAGCTCCCCTGTAGCGTTGCGGATGCTGAAGGAACGTGCGCCCAATACGTGGATCTCCTCGTAAAGGCCATCGCCGTCGAGGTCGCCCGATGCGCGTGATGCGGTGAGCCTGCCGAGGTTGGTGTTCAGTTTTAATTCAGCGGCGTTGGGGAACGCAGCGGGGTCGAGCTGGTACCCGGCATTGCCAATGCGACGACCTTCTTCATAACCCGGCCAGTCGTCGCGGGCATCACCCTCGTTGGCATACACCACGTAGGTCTCACCATTCACGCTATAGCTGGTGATGGCGTCGGGCATGTACAAACCCTTTACCGGCCAGTTCGCGATGTTGATCATGCCGTCCTGATCGCTCGCATCCAACCCATTGCCCGGCAAGCTATGATCCTTCATGCCCAGCGAGGTGATGGACACGATGGTGTTCGTGGTCAGGTCGATCCGCACCACCGCATTGTTCTCCTGGCAGGCCACAAAGGCCGTTTGGGAGTCCTCACTCACGGTGATGTATTCAGGCTCCATGTCCTGCGCGACGGAAGCGTTGGGGCCGAAGATCCGCACACCGGGAAGCATTTCCGGGGTATAGCCCGCGAAGCCGATCATGGTCACATGTGCCTGCGTCAGTGAAGCGATCCCGCCGCTTATGTCGATGACGCTGACGCTCCCCTCGGGATCGATGCCGTCCAGGTAGCTGATCGGCTCGCCCTCATTGGCCACCAGCAGCCTGGTGCCATCTGGCGTCTTCGTGATCATGTCCGGCAGGGCGCCTACAGTGAGTTGGTTCAAGTAGTTCCCATCCAGGTCGAAGAACACAACGGTCCCATTGTCGGTTTTCACCAAAGCCTCACTGGCTACCGCAATGGCACCATCGATCACCACCACGCTGTTCACACCGCCTCCGTAAGGGGACATGTCCATGGTGAACAGCAGCGTGGGATCGGCCGGGTCGGAGATATCTATCGCATCCACACTATTGGCTGCGGCATTGGTCGAAAAAACGCGATGGGTGCCGGGATCGTAGTCCACGATCTCCGCGGCGCTTTGGCCGTAGAGACCGGTCTGGTAGGTGCCGATCGGGGTGAGCCGGAGGGTCTGGGCGTGCGATGCGTTGGCGACGGCCATTCCAATGGCCAGGGCAGCGAGGTGAAGGGTAGCGTGTTTCATCATCGGTTTCGGGTGTGGTTTCAGGGGCTAAAAGTCCCAGGGCATTGTGTCCCGATAGGGATGGATAAGTGAACATTCGATCAAATCATCGCGCCTTGCATGTTTTCTGAATGTGAATGTCCTTGTTCTCCGTTACGCGCATATCTTTCATCCGTGCCGGTGACGAGAAAGTCGTCAGTGACGACCGGAGCCGTTCGTTGAACCATTAAACCATGTTGCATGTAGTTGAAAGAACTTCCGCCGTTCGTTTTCCCCTGAACCAACCCACCGATGACAGCGATCCCAAGGCGATGCCGATCTTGCGATCGATGTCCGGGGATCAGCAACACATCGAGACCGAAATGGCCGCGCTCGCGGCACGCTTCGTCAACAGTACCGCGCGGAACGTGTTCCTCACCGGCAAGGCAGGTACCGGCAAGACCACCTTCCTCCATCGCCTTGCCACGGCCACCCACAAGCGGTATGTCATTCTGGCCCCAACTGGTATTGCAGCGCTGAATGCGGGCGGGGTCACCATCCATTCACAGTTCCTGTTACCGTTCGGGGCATTCGTTCCTGAAAAACGTGTGCCTGCCGACATTGGCGAGTATGGTGCATTCACCGATCGGGACACGCTCAACCGACGCCACCCTCTGAATGCTCTGCGACGAAGTGTACTGCGCGGGCTCGATCTGTTGATCATCGATGAGGTGAGCATGTTGCGCGCCGACCTGCTCGATGCCATCGACCACCGCATGCGCACCGTTCGCCAGCGATGGGATCGCCCCTTCGGAGGTGTGCAGGTCCTGTTCATCGGCGACCTCTACCAGTTGCCACCGATCGTGAAGGACGCGGAATGGAACGTACTGCGCCGCTGGTACAACAGCATGCACTTCTTCGAGTCGCGTGCGCTGAAGGAGAGCGGTTACGCGCATATCGAACTGGACAGGATATTCCGCCAACAGGATGAACACTTCATCGCCATCCTCAACAACTTCCGCGAGAACACGGTGACGAAGGAGGATGTCGCAACGCTCGACAAGTATTACCGACCGGGCCTCATGCAGGAGGATCACGAGGGTGTTATCACACTGGCAACGCATAACAGGACCGCCGATGATATTAACCAACGCGCGTTGGAGAAACTACCGGGTCGACTGCATCGCTTCGAAGCCGTGATCGAAGGGGATTTTCCCGAAAGCATGTTCCCCGTGTTGCGGGACCTGGAGTTGAAGGAGGGTGCGCAGATCATGTTCACCCGCAATGATCCGGAGAAGATGTACTTCAATGGTAAGCTGGCCAAGGTGGAGAAAGTGGAGGAGGGCGTCATCCATGTGCGGATGATCGATGATGGCTCACCGTACAAGTTGAAGCGGGAGAACTGGGAGAACAAGCGCTACGAAGTGGATGTGGTCACCAAGGAGCAGAATGAGCGGATCCTCGGCACCTTCGAGCAGTACCCTGTGAAACTTGCCTGGGCGATCACGGTGCATAAGAGCCAGGGTCTCACATTCGACAAGGCCGTGATCGACGTGGGGCGTGCCTTCGCGCCGGGGCAGGTATATGTGGCGTTATCCCGCTTGCGCTCCTTGGAAGGGTTGATCCTGCGCACCCGCATCGACCCCTCGGTGGTGAGCACCGACCGTGATGTGGTCGCTTTCACGGAAAAGCGACTTACACAACAACCGTTGCCGGAACAATTGCAGGAGTACCAACAACGCTTCCTGCACGATATGCTCACGAGCACCTTCGACCTTGGGGACCTTCTATTGCGTACCGACCAGATCCGCATCGACCATCCCGAGGTGTCCGAATTCGAGGATGAGGGCATGAGGACGGCCCTTCAGCGTTTTCTTGACAGGCTGCGACCGGAGGAGGACAATGCCCGAAAGTTCCAGAGGCAGCTGATCCGCCTGTTGCAAGAAGGTGAACGCACCACACTGCTGGAACGGATCACCAAGGGCGCCGACTATTTCGGAACGCTTCTGATGGCCGCCATGAAAGAGCTATTGCAGCACATTGCCCAAGTGGAAATGTTGAGCCGGACCAAACAGTTCGGCGAAGCGCTCCGCGAGTTGGATCTTCTGCTGGTCAGGAAGGTCGCGACCATTGCCAAGGCGGCACACGTCACCGGCTGCATCCTGGATGGTGGCGAGGTAACACGCGTGGCCGAGCTGGAAAGATCGATCGCGGAACAGCGCACCGCATTGGTGGAGGAGGTGAAGGTATGGGCGACGGAGCATGCACCGGCCAGTACCCTGAAAAGCGGTCGGCGACGTGGTCGCAGCGATGTACCGTGGGATCCGGCCGATGCCGATGAATATGTGGAAAGGGCGCTGAAGCGAAAGAAGCGGAAAGGGACCACCGGTTCCAAGGTGATCAAAGGTGAGACCTACCTGAAGACCTATGCGCTGATCAAGGAGGGAAAGAGCCTGGAGGAGGTGGCGAAGGAAAGGGGTCTGTCCCTGGGTACGATCGAAGGGCATGCGGCAAAGGGCATCACAGAGGATCTGGTGGACATCGATGCGGTTCTATCGGTCCAGATCCGCGATGTCATCGCCAACTGGTGGCGGGAAAACCCCGACAAGCATAGCAATGAAGCACGTGCCCACTTCGGCGAGAAGTACAGCTACGGACAGTTGCGGATCGTGCAGGCCTGGGTGAACCATCAGGATCAAGCCGGCTCAGCAGGATGAAAACGGGCGGTCCTTCGACAAGATTATTTCGCTCCGATCGTCGTGGGTGAGTTGAAACAGTTCTACCTTGCGCCCCACCAAAGGCGATCTTGCCTTTTGGAAACCAATACAGTACAATACAATGGCAAGTGGTACAGTGAAGTTCTTCAACACAGAGAAGGGCTTCGGATTCATCACCCCGGATGAGGGTGGCAAAGACGTTTTCGTACACAAGACCGGCACCCGCGAAGCCCTCTGGGAAGGCGACAAGGTCAGTTACGAAGTGGAAGAGACCCAAAAGGGCCTCAATGCGGTCAACGTAACGAAGGCCTAAGCGCCACACGATACATTGAGTTTGGAAAGGCCGGTCCGCAAGGACCGGCCTTTCCATTTCCTATATCTCGCATTTTGTCCCGTGCCATTGGATCAAAGCCCGGTGATGACCACGACCGATCAGGAGTTGAGCGCGGGCACCCAGTGATCAACGAATCTTCAACATGCTGCGCACCTGTTGACGACTCTCGTTCTGCAAACGGGCATAGTAAACCCCGGTGGGCAGATCACCGAGGTCCACATCGATCAGATAGCTACCTGCGGCGGGCATGGCGTTCACCACGGTACGCATCAATTGCCCCTGCTCATTGAAGACCTGGACCATGACCCGGCCTCCCGATGTGGTATACCGCAGGGAAGTGCGCTCCACGAACGGATTCGGGTAGACTTCGAGCAGCACATCACCGGCACCCTGGTTGGCCTCATGGATGCCGATGTTCATGCAGCCGGTGGGATCCACCAATGCCAGCGGTTGATACGTGTCCAGCAGTACGTCATCCACTTCGCTTTGGCTCAGGCAGAACCAGTCGCGCAGGACGGAAGCGTACACCGAGCGGAAGTCGTACTGCATGGCCAGGTTGGTCTGTGCCGTGGCGTTCGCAGGAATATCCGGGTTGGTGCCCAACATGCCGGGTATCACTTGGTTGCCGAAGAGGAACATCGGGAGCGCACTGCCGTGATCCGTTCCCAGGGAGCCGTTGTTGATGATACGGCGCCCGAATTCGCTGAAGGTCATACCCAGCACGCGATCCTCCAGCCCGAGTAGCTGTAGGTCGTCCTGGAAGGCATGGATGGATGCGCTGAGCCCCTGCAACAGTTCGGCGTGCAAGCCCTGGGTCGGGTTGCCGGCAACCACTTGTTGTGCATGGGTATCGAAACCTCCGATGCTCACCCAGTAGATGCGGGTCTTCAAACATCCACAGATCAACTGCGCCACGATCTTCAAAGCCTGGGCCAGGCGGCCACCGGGACCGTCACCGGTGGGGTAGAGCGTGCTCATGTTGCAACCCGCCACCGCCGCCGCGTTGATCGCACTACCGTATTCATCGGTCTGGCGTTGCACCATGCGGACGAAATCGAGCTTCCCTCCGCTGCAGTCGTTCGTGGTGGGGTCGATATAGATGTTGCCGGTGAGGTCGAGCGGGTTGTTCGTGTTGTTGATCGTTACACCCATGTTCACTCCCATGTACTGCAAACCCGGTCCGGAAGCGCCGCCCACGCGTATGGCGAGCGGATCGGGCATGTCCGCGTTCGGGTAGCCGGCCGGGTAGTTCGGGTATTCGAAATTGAGGTAGCGTGCGCTCCAACCTGAGTTCAGGATCTGATCGCTATCGGAACCGGTCTCCCAGATATCCGTGGAGCGGAAGTGACTGAAATTCGGTTGGGGATAACCCACACCTTGCACAATGGCGAGCTTCCCGTCCTCCCACAGGTCGCGCATGCCGCCCATTGCCGGGTGAAGCCCCGTAGCACCGTTCGCTCCGGTCAATGGTAGTACCGAACCTTCGGGGATCAACACCTGGGGACGGGCAAGGCTCAAGTTGTCGTACTGATCCAAGGGGATCACGGTGTTGAGCCCATCGTTCCCACCGACCAACTGCACGATGACCAACACACGGTCGGTATCGTCGCGGCCCTGCAAGGCGGCAAAGAGCGGGTTGCTGAAGGCACGCACGGCCAAGCCTCCCACGGTGAGCGCCGAAGTACTGCGGAGAAAATGTCGTCGGTCCATGGTGGTTCCTGTACTCAGTGAATGTGGTTCTCAGCAGCCTGTACCATGTCGATGAAAAGCCCCAAGAGCAGGGTGGGCACCAGTTGTGCCGTGGGATCCGTGGTACCCGGGTCCAGCACATACATCTCGTAGGCATCGCTCCAATAGATGTCGTTCTGTTGGCCCAGCAGCAGGTAGGAGGTCTTCAGCTGTTGCAGGATGGCTGCTGAAACGGGCACCCCGAACAGCATTTCGGCCGCATCGGCGACCAAGGCGTTGGGGTCGTTCCCATTGGTGAACTGTGCCACCACATCCAGCAGGTCGACCTTGAAACTGAGGTTCTGGCTCGCCGGCTGGTAGATGTCCATCCCTGTGGCTAGGCCGATGAAGAGGATCCCGACCATGGCATTGTTCCGGTTGGGGAATGAGGCCGTATCGATCCAGAGGTGGTCATATTGTGGATACTGGTGGTATGCAGGCCATCCCGCGACATTCGGCGGGTTCACCAACTCCTGGCCGGCATAAGAGACCAGGTAATACAGGTCCAGCCACACCCGGTACTGGGCCTCCACTTGTGCGGGGCTGGGGAACGGCATGCCGAACTGACGTGTTGCTCCGATCACCAGATCGGCCGCGCTCTTGATCATACAGGCACGTACATCGGCGCTGAAGAAATGGGTGCTGTTCAGCAGGGCGGACAGCACATGGCGCATCTGGTCCACATCACCGCTGTGATCGCGGAACACCTGCGCCAGTGGTGCGATCACATCCGCCTCCGTGGCCGCATCGATCTCGCCCTTCACGAAAAAGCGGTAGAGGGAGCGGCAGATGTGCAGGCTCACCTCATCCTTCAGGAAGATCATGTCCAACAGGGCATCCAGTTCCGTGCTTCCGCCATTGATCCCGACTTGTCCTGGGATCATCGTGTCGTTGAAGAAGGAACTGAACTGCTTGTTGCCAGCGTCGTGCAGAAAGGGAAGGAAGAGTGTCTCGGGCAGGATCGGCACGCCATTGTCCTGTTCGCGCACGATCCATCCGGTGAGTATACGCGCTGCTTCCTGTACATCCTCCTCGGTGAAACCAGTGTCAACACCCAGGGTGAAGAGCTCCATCAGTTCGCGCGCATAGTTCTCATCAGGGGCCGCCACATTGTTGAAAGTGCCATTCAGATAGACCAACATGGCGCCGCTTGTGGTGACCTCCCGGACAAGCGTGCGGACGTTGCCCAGGCAGTGATCACGAAGTAGCTGGTCGTAGTCGTACAACATTTTCGCATGGAACACCTCGAAGGCCTGCACCGGGATATGATCGAACCAGAAGAGCGTAAGCTTTTCGCGCAGGTTCCGTTCCTGGTGCACCTTCAAGCCCGTCTGCCAACCCACCCAACTGGCAATTCGGAACAAAGTGGGCTCCACGGGTGCGGCGGGGTCGCGCGGCGTATTGATCCATGTACTACCGAAGGGCACGGTGGGGTCCACCAGCGTGGGGTCAGGTGTACCACCATTGAGCTGCCAATAGGTCTTCAGTGGCGGAGAAGTATCGTTCGTGAAGGTGAGTAGCGAATCCACCACCACGGAGAGCGGCTGCCCGTCGAAATGCGCCAGATCCGCATTCGTACACCCGAACAATGTCCGACGCAGCAGATGCGCCAGTTCCGGTCGACCGAACGTACCGGTATAGGGTTGCAGTGACATGGTGAACGGCGAAGGTGTGCTTGTACGACGTACGTGACCTGCGAAAGTTAAACCCCGTGGAGATCGATATGTATCTATTCGACCGGACGAACGCTGTCATCGATGGATGTATTCATCGGATATCCGAACGGGATCGTTCAGGAATATGTTGTTGCATGCGCTTCCCGTATGGTTACCGAGCCTGGCATGGTCGGGTTTCGAATTTCCCGACCTGCTGCTCCGTGGCTCTTCGTGCGAACCCCGATATTCGCTCCCATGAAACTGATCTCGTTCAATGTGAATGGCATCCGTGCATCGGTAGGGAAGGGGCTCGTGGCTTCCTTGCGCAGCATGGCAGCCGATGTTTATTGTTTCCAGGAAACCAAGGCCACACCGGCGCAGGTAGCCGAAGCGTTGGGGGAACTGAGCGACTACCATGTTCATGCCTACGGTGCATTGAAGCCGGGTTACAGCGGCACTGCCATCGTCAGCCGGACGCAACCCGCCTCGGTTTCCTTCGGCATCGGAATGCCGGGCCACGATGACGAAGGCCGCGTGGTCACAGCCGCGTTCGAGGACGTGGTGGTCGTTACCGTGTACACCCCGAACAGTGGGCAGGAATTGAAACGGCTAGGTTACCGCCAGGAATGGGATGCTGCGTTCAGGGAATATGTATCCGCGTTGGCAATGAAGGGGAAACCGGTGATAATCTGTGGTGACCTCAATGTGGCACACCGCGAGATCGACCTGGCGCGACCCAAGGCGAATTTCAACAAGACCGCCGGCTACATGCAGGAGGAGATCGATGGCTTGGATGCCTTGCTCGGGGCAGGCTTCGTGGACACTTATCGGCTGCTATATCCCACCGAAGTGAAATACAGCTGGTGGAGCTTCCGCGCGGGTGCGCGCAGCAAGAACATCGGCTGGCGCATCGACTATGTGCTGGTGTCAAAAGGCTTCGAGAAGAAGGTGAAGGAGGCGTTCATTTTGAATGATGTGCTCGGGAGTGATCATTGTCCGGTGGGGATCGTTTGGTAAATGCATATGTGCTCATGTGCTCATGTGCTCATGTGCCCATGACCGACAACAACGAACGAACATGAAGAACCTTC
The DNA here is from genome assembly GCA_041745875.1 of Flavobacteriales bacterium. Lineage (GTDB taxonomy): Bacteria > Bacteroidota > Bacteroidia > Flavobacteriales_F > PHOS-HE28 > PHOS-HE28. Next base: position 35,654 of record JBGTIB010000092.1, read on the forward strand.
TCCGCCTCGAAGAGCTCGCCCAATTTCTGGTTTGCGTGATCCTTTTGGCCTCTATGGACGCGTCTTGGTGGATTTATCTGCTCCTGCTGATCGGACCGGATGTGGGCATGGTCGGTTATTCGGTGAACAGCAAGGTTGGCGCGCTCACATATAATCTGTTGCATCACAAGGCGGTCGCGCTCCTGGTATTATTCATCTGCTTCGTGATCGCCCGTTATTCACCCGGGACCCCGAAGGAGATCGTGCTTGCAGGCATCATCCTTTACGGCCACGCTTCCATGGATCGCATCCTCGGCTATGGCCTCAAGTTCGGCGACAACTTCCACCACACGCACTTGGGCTGGATCGGGAAGGGTAGATAGTTGTTCGTTGCCTGTTGTCAGGGCTCAACCCAGTTCACTGCCGATCGACAACTACCACCTACCCTTGCGAATGCATCGCCACCGCGTTGCCCTCTGTATCCTCGAAGAAGGCCATGTACCCAATGTCCTCGCTAATATGCGTTTTGGGCATCAGCACTTTTCCGCCCGCCTTCTCCACGCGGCCCAAAGCAGCGCTCAGGTCCGGGTTGGCATTCAGGTAGATCAGGGCACCTTCGCGGCTCGGCTTGTGCATGTTGCTCTTCACCAAAGCGCCGCCCACCTTGCCGTTCATGCCATCACCCGGGAAATTCCGCATCTGAATGTTCGTGAGGTCCATGGCTTCCATGTGGATGTCGAAGACGGTCTCGTAGAATTTTCGCGCACGGTCCAGGTCGTTCGTGGCGATCTCGAACCAGTTCAAGGCATTGGTCGTGTTGTCCATGTCAGAAATCGTTGTGTTTTTCATCGATCTTTCGGATCACAAGCTACATGCTTCATGACCTTGGGCACTGGTGATGTGATGTATGGTGAACGACCTGAACCTGCCGCTGGTCCGACCTGATGTGATACCACGCATGCGCATCATACTGCTGGACAATTTCGACAGCTTCACCTGGAACCTGCATCACCTGCTGGAGCCACATGCGGATGTGGCCGTGGTGCGGAACGATGCCATCTCGGTGGAGGAAGCGTCACGCTACGACCGTATCGTGTTATCGCCCGGTCCAGGTCTGCCATCGGAAGCGGGGGTCATGATGGAACTGCTCCGGAAGTTGATGCCTTCACATCCCATTCTCGGTGTGTGCCTCGGCATGCAGGGCATGGTGGAGGCCTGCGGCGGCAGGTTGTACAATCAGACGAGCGTAAAGCATGGCGTGTCCGTGCCATGTGTTCCAGAGGTACCTATCGATCCTCTGTTCAGCGGAATATTGACGCCCTTCGAAGTGGGTCTATACCACAGTTGGGCTGCCGATCCCCAAACCCTGCCAAGCGCACTGAACGTGATCGCACGCAGTGCCGACGGTGTGATCATGGGCATCCGGCACTGCGAGTTCGATTGCTGCGGCATCCAGTTCCACCCCGAGAGCATCATGACACGGTACGGAGCTGACATCATCGCCAATTGGTTAGGCTCCGGGCATGATCGAAGACCAACGTAGGCTTAGAAAAGCAGATCGCCGCTGTTGCCATAGGGCCTTCGCTGCTCGAACTTCATGTCCTTGAGAATGCTCGCCTTCACGTTGATGCGGAACATGAAGCTTCGGCGGACCCCGAAGGGGATGATGTTGAAGTTGAACTCCCAGCAGTGCAGGTCCCAGTAAAGGTTCAAGCTGGTGGGTGTCAGTTCTTCGGCCTCCATGTCGTAACCACTGGTGAAGCCCAGTTTCCAGTGCTTGAGAATGTTCACATCGCCATTGAACAGCACACTTTGACGGCCATTGTCGGTGAAGGTGCTTTGGGAGTAGATACGATTGATATCGTAACTGTAGTTCACGCCGAGACGCCAGGGAAGACTGAAGTTGATGCGCCCACCCTTGCTTGGATCGGGATCCTCCACCACCTGCTGATCGTTGCTGGGTGCGGCGCCCACGGCCTGCCCATAGCGCGGGCTCTTCAGATCGAAACCAACGGCGACATTGGTATACGTCATGCGCGCCGGTCGGCCTGTGGCGGACAGTTCGCTTTGGTCGATCCGCTGCCCCGCGAAGTTCACCGCATATGGGTCCCAGATACTGACCAGGTTCACATTGAGCTTGTTGAACAATGATGTCCGGGCGGCTATGCTGATCGGTGCCCAGCCCAGTGAATCCGCCAGCAGGTCGTGGTTGGTGGTGAAGCCCACGAAGTCGAGCAACTTGATCTTCTTATACAACTCAACATCTGCACCGGTGGTGTCACGCGCCGCTTTGCGATCCAGCACCTTGGCCTCCACGTTGTTGATCAGGCCTAGATTCAGGTTCCCACTTGAACCTGCCTGTGGTTTGCCGAAAATGCCGATGTCGAACGGGGAGTAACTGCCCGGCGTTCCGTTCACCCCGAACGGTCCCTCGATCTGGGTGCTCTGGTCGGGCCGATAGGTGAACCCCACACTGGGCGTCATCACGTGGCGGATGGCCTTCAAGCGTTTTCCGCTGAAGGTGTACATGAAGTAGACCTTGCTCGTCAGGGTGGCGCCCACGTTGTATTCGATGGGTGCAGCGAACCGTTGGATCGTATCGGTCCGGGTGAAGATGGTGTCCGGTTCGGTGATCACGGTGTTCTGCAACTGCTCGAAATACAATCTGTTGGTGAGGTTGAACACCGGGTTGATCGCGAAGAAGCGGTTCTTCAATGTCGTGTTCACCGCCACGGTATTGCGGACGCCATTGCGCATCTGCCCGATCAGGTACGGGATGTTGTCGAAGGAGATCCGGTCCTCGGTGGTGCTCAGTCTGTTCTCGAAAAGGGTGGTGCCACTGATCCCGATCTGATCGTACCACCGGGGGCGTGCAGCGGTGGGCCTGATCGCCTGAATGGGGAACCACCGTTGCAGATTGAAGGTCACTGCAGGGGCGGTGAAGTCGAAGGTCCGGTTCAAGGTGTTCTGGCTATGACGGAGGTTCACGGCCAGGTTGAACGGTTTCCCTGGCCACAGGTGCGACCAGGCGATGTTGCTCTGGAAGGTGTTGCTCAGATAGTCGTTCATACTGCTGTTGAAGTTGTTCGTGAAGTTCGCGCTGGTCCCCGCGTTCACACTGGCACTGAAACGGTCGGTAAGGCTGGCCTTCGGGTCCACGAGATGGCTCCACTGGATGTTGAAGTTCCGGTCGCGGCTGAAATCCGGGAAATCAGGGTCGCTGCGTAGGATCGTGCTGTGGGATAGATTCAGGTTGCCGCTATACCGATAGCGGGTACGATAGCGTGTGGCACCGCGCAACGCCCAACTTCCACGGCTGTAAATGTCACCTGTAAGCTGTAGGTCCAGGCGCTCGCTGATCGGCAGATAGTAACCTCCGTTCAGCAGGAAATACCCGAGTTGATCATTACTGCCCCAAGTGGGGATCAGGATCCCGCTGCTACTGCCTCTCTTGTTGGGGAACAAGCCGAAGGGAAGGGCCAGCGGGGTGGGTACCCTGCCTATTTTCATGAAGGTCGGTCCGGTCACGATCTTGTCATCGGGAAGTACCATCATGCGGCTCACCCGGAAATGAAAATGGGGGTATGGGCGGTCGCAGGTGGTGAGCATTCCGCCCAGGCTGTGCACCTCCTCGTTCGGATGTCGTTTGCTCAGGCTGGCATGGACCCAGGTCTCTTTTTCCTGGGTCCGCACTTCGCGGATCAAGCCGGTCTTCGTTTTGAAATTATACCGGATGCTGTCCGCTTCTATCGTGTGGGAGCCCTCCACGAAGTTGGGTTTGCCCACCACCTTGCCGGAACTGTCGGGGGCACCAAAAGCCCTTGCCTCTTCGTTCCTGAAGCTGAACACGATGCGGTCCGCTGTGAGTTGCACATCGCCGTAATTCACCACGGCGGCACCGAAGAGGTACACCGTTTGCTCCCGCAGGTCATACCTTATGCTGTCACGGGCCTCATACCGAACCTCCTGCTCCAACGCCTGCGAACGCACCGATCCGCCAGCCCCAACCAACATGAGCGTGATGAAAACTGCACGAGTGCCAACCCCGGCCGGGCTGTGGCGGATCCTAGCTTCGCGCCTTGTGGCCCGGGTGCATGGCGGTGACGTCATCGACCTGCTCTATCGCCCACGGGCGAATGGCGGGCCGAAAATACCGCATCGATCCACGGGTGCCATGGAACGCCGAATGAAAGCCCCCAAGTATTTCCATCTGTGCATGCTGTTGTTCGCAGCGTGTGCAGCCGATGTGCTGGGACAGGGTGCGGTCGGCGATATCAACAGGGTGCGTACCGTGGTGATCGATGCCGGGCACGGAGGAAAGGATCCCGGGGCCATCGGCACGGGCAGGTACAAAGCGGCTGAAAAGGATATAGCGCTCAACGTTTCCCTGCTCGCAGGCAAGTATATCAAGGAGGCATATCCCGATGTGAAAGTGATCTATACCCGCGATGATGACCGATTCGTGGAATTGATGGAGCGCAGCATGATCGCCAACCGGGCCAAGGCCGATCTGTTCATCAGCATCCATTGCAACAGCAACGAGAAGAAGGAGCCACACGGTTCAGAAACCTATGTCATGGGCCTCCACAAGACCGAGGCGAACATGAAGGTGGCCATGAAGGAGAACGCCTCCATCCTGTTGGAGGAGGGCCATGAGTTGCGTTACGATGGCTTCGATCCGAAGGACCCTGAGAGCATCATCGCGCTCAGTCTGCGCCAGAACGTGCACCTGGACCACAGCCTGTTGTACAGCGCATTGGTCCAGAAACAATTCAAGGAGCGTGTGGGCCGCGTGGATCGGGGAGTTCGCCAGGCCGGTTTCCTGGTGATCAGCTATACCACCATGCCCGCTGTGCTCGTCGAGTTGGGTTTCCTGAGCAATGCGGTGGAAGAGGACTACCTGCAAAGCACCCTGGGGCAGGACCATCTGGCCAGTGCGATCTATCGGGCGTTCAAGGAGTACAAGACAGCGCTGGAGGGAGTTGATATGGCGGTGGCATCGCCCGAGGATACCGTCACACCCGAACAACCACCATCACCGGTGATCATCGCGAGCGGGGTCCGCTTCAAGGTACAGATCATCACTTCCAGCAAGCGCATCGAACCCAAGGCGCGTAACTTCAATGGAATGGAAGGCGTGGAGGAACACCGCGGCGCCGGTCTCTTTCGATACACCGTCGGCGACGAAGCCACGCTGGATGCCGCGCGTACCGTGCAGAACACCTGCAAGGAGAAGGGTTTCGAAGGTGCGTTCATCGTGGCTTTTCGCGATGGTGAACGGATCGATCTGCAGGAAGCAGTTAAATTAGCGCATGGCCGATAGAAGGCGGCGTACATGAAGATCAAACGAGAGTATTCCATCACACTGCTGGTCCTCCTGGGCATTGGCTTGCTGATCTTCGGGATCAACTTCCTAAAAGGCATCGACATCTTCCAGAAGCGGAACATGTTCCACGTGGCTTATGGGAACGTCACAGGGATCAATCCATCGAGCCCCGTCTACTACAATGGCTTCAAGGTCGGACAAGTGATCCGCACCCAGTTGATGCCAGGGGCCGGCGGTAACATCCTGGTGAGCTTCCAGTTGGACGAAAGTGGATTGGACGTGCCGCGTGACACCAAGGTCCAGATCTACAGTTCCGACATCTTCAGCCGGGCGCTTCAGTTGCTTCCGGGTACGAGTGCCGATCTGGCACAGCCAGGGGACACATTGCAGGGCGATACCCAATTGAGCCTTACCGATGCCGTGGGGGAGCAGATGGATCCCTTGAAGAAGAAGGCGGAGGGCATGCTGGCATCCGTGGATTCGGTGCTCACCAGCCTGCAAAGCGTCCTCAACGATTCCGCACGGCGTGATATCGATGCCAGTTTCGCCAGTATCCGTGGAACGCTCGAATCGTTGAACAACAGTGCAAGGCGCATCGATGATATGATCGCCACGGAGCGTGCCACCATCCATGGGGTGTTGGACAACATCCAGCAGGTGACCGGCAACCTGGTCCAATACAACGAGGAGATCGCCCGGATCCTGAGCAACATGGATACTGTGACCACGGCGTTGGCGAGCGGTGGGATCCAGAAGGTGATCGATGACCTGAGCGCCACCAGCGGCCAATTGAAGGTGATGATGGACCGCATGGAGAACGGCGAGGGTACCCTTGGTGCCTTGCTGCACAACGACACGCTGTACCACAATCTGCAAAGTGCCAGCCTGGAGCTCGATATGCTTCTGGAGGACCTTCGGATCAACCCGAACCGCTATATGCATCTGTCGTTGTTCGGCAAGAAGGACCGCCTGCCCAAGTTGAGCAAGACCGATGTGGACCGTATCAAACGGTCGCTGGAGGAGGATAACAAGATCCCATGAGCATCAGCGCGGTCATCTTCCTCGTTGTCCTCACTGGCGCGATCGCATTTTTCGTACGGAACGTCGGGCGGGTGATCCGCAACATCAAGCTGGGCCGCGAGGAGGACCGCTCCGACCGCAAGGCCGAGCGCTGGGCGGTGATGGCCCGTGTGGCATTGGGTCAGAGCAAGATGGTGGCACGTCCGGTGGCGGGCATCATGCACATCCTCATCTACGTGGGCTTTGTCATCATCAACCTCGAGGTGCTGGAGATCGTCATCGATGGGATCTTCGACACGCATCGGATCGGCGCGATGTTCGGCCCGCTATACAGTGTGCTCATCGGGAGCTTCGAGGTGCTCGCACTGGGTGTACTGCTGGCCTGCGTGGTGTTCATCGCAAGGCGTGCGGTGCTTCAACTGCCACGCTTTCACAAGCCGGAGATGAAAGGCTGGCCCAGCCGCGATGCCATGTTCATTCTGGTGTGGGAGATCGCCCTCATGGGAGCATTCCTCAAATGGAATGCTGCGGACCAGGTGCTGGCCCTCCGCGGTGTGGAACCCTTTACCGCAGCCGGGGCATTTCCGGTAAGCACCTTCCTGCGCCCCTTCTTCGAAGGTCTCAGCGATGGTACCGTCCTGTTCTTCGAGCGTTTTTTCTGGTGGTTCCATATCGTGGGAATATTGGCATTCCTGAACTACCTGCCTTACAGCAAACATTTCCACATCATGCTTGCGTTCCCCAATACGTGGTACAGCAAGTTGGTGCCGCGCACGCAAATGACCGACATGCCCAAAGTGGGTGCAGAGGTGCGGAGCATGCTCGACCCCGCTGTGCCACCCCCTGAACCAGCGGTACCACGCAAGGTGGCCGGTGTCGAGGTGCAGGATCGTTTCGGGGTGAAGGACGTGTTCGACCTGAGCTGGAAGGGCCTGCTGGATGCATACAGCTGTACGGAGTGTGGCCGCTGCACCGATGAGTGTCCGGCCAACATCACCGGGAAGTTGCTGAGCCCCCGCAAGATCATCATGGACACACGCGACCGCATGGAGGAAGTGGGCCGCAACATCGACAGCAACGGCGGCACCTTCAAGGATGATGGGAAGAGCCTGCACACCTATATCACCGATGAGGAGCTCTGGGCATGCACCACTTGCAACGCCTGCACCAAGGCTTGTCCGGTGAACATCGATCCGGTGGAAACGATCATGGAGATGCGTCGCTATCTGGTGATGGAGGAGAGCCGCTCAAGACCCGCGCTCACCAGCATGTTCAACAACGTGGAGAACAATGGTGCGCCGTGGGCCTTCGGACCTGATAAACGCATGGACTGGACCAACTCTTGATCGAAGCAACTGTACCGTCGACCCTCAGGGTCGACGTTCCGTGAGCACATGGAAACCCCAAAGATCAAAACCATGGCCGACTTCGCCGCTACCGGCGAAACGCCCGAAGTACTCTTCTGGGTGGGCTGCGCGGGGTCCTTCGACGATCGGGCCCGCAAGATCACCAAGGCTTTCGTGCGTATCCTGAATGCGGCCAAGGTGAAGTACGCTGTGTTGGGCCAGGAGGAGAGTTGCACCGGAGATCCCGCGCGCCGTGCCGGCAACGAGTTCCTCTTCCAGATGCAAGCCCTTCAGAACGTTACTGTGCTGAACGGCTACGGAGTGAAGCGCATCGTCACCGCCTGTCCGCACTGCTTCAACACGCTGAAGAACGAATACCCTGCTCTTGGCGGCACGTATGAAGTGCTCCACCACACGCAGTTCATCAATGCCTTGCTGAAGGAAGGCCGCATCAAGGTGGAAGGCGGCAATTTCAAGGGCAGGCGCATCACCTTCCACGATCCATGTTACCTGGGCCGGGGCAATGGGGAGTACGAGGCTCCGCGTGAAGTGCTGCTGAAGCTCGATGCGGAACTGGTGGAAATGAAGCGCAGTCGCCAGAACGGCCTGTGTTGTGGTGCGGGAGGCGCACAGATGTTCAAGGAGGCGGAGCCTGGCGATCGCGAAGTGAACGTGGAGCGCAGTGAAGAAGCGCTGGGCTTGAAGCCGGACGTGATCGCAGCAGGTTGTCCTTTCTGCAACACGATGCTCACCGATGGTGTGAAGCACTTCAACAAGGAAGGCGAAGTAAAAGTGAAGGACATTGCAGAACTCATCGCCGAGGCTTCGGACCTTTGACCCCCGGAACTCCACGGCCTCAACTTCGTTAGAACGCCCATGAACACCTCAGCACCCATCACTCCGGTCGCCAAGTGCATCAGTGACATGCCTGCGCATGCACGCGTGTGGGTCTACAAGGCGGCACGCGAACTGGGGCAGGCGGAGCAGAAACTGGTGCGCGAGCGTGGGCATTCCTTCACCGAGGAATGGGCCGCGCACGGTGCCGCTTTGGATGCCTGTGTGGATGTGGTGCACGACCGTTTCGTGGTGATCTCCGTGGATGAGGAACAAGCGCTGGCTAGCGGGTGCAGCATCGACAAGAGCGTGGGCTTCATCAAACGACTGGAGCACGATCTGAACGTGATGCTCACCGACCGCATGATCGTGGTGTATGAGGGCGACGACAAGGTCCGCAGTTGCAGATTGCAGGTCCTGCCCGAATTGCTGAAAGAGGGATCGATCACCGGGGATACCATCGTCTTCGATGACCTGGTGAGCACCGTGGGCGAATTGCGTGAACGCTTTCGCACACCCATGCGCAACACGTGGTTGGAGCGCTTCCTCTGAGACTGCGATACGCGTCCCTTTAGTAACTCGGAGCATCTTTTCCGTTCGCATCGCATGGAGATGCGAGGATACGCTGTACATCCTTGCGGAGGGTTAACACCACTGCGGTCTTGAAAACTAGCTGATCGAGCTGGTGGATCGCAACCTTGGTGTTCCCACCTTCGGCGCTGCACCGAAGCATCATCATGCGCACTGAGACCGATCGCCTTGTGGGATGGCTGCTCCATGGCTGGGTGGAACAGATCACCTTGTTCGCCGTGCTGTTGGTTGCCCTCATCCTCATGGGCTGGAGCTGGAACCGCGGTTTCCGCCCGGCGGAACGAGGCCCTGTGGTGACCTGGCCCCTGCTGATCCTGGGCTTCGGCATGGTGCAACTGCTGCGCTACTTCGGTGATGACCTGTTGCATGCGGCGATCATCGCAGGTGGTCTTGTCGTAGCGGGTTTCCTGGCTCGGGGTATCAGGCCCTTCGGCTTGTGGCTGCCGGCCATGTTGCTGGCCGTTCTGCTCGGGTTGGGCCTCAACCTTAGTGCACTTTTGCTCACGGTCTTCACGACCCTGGTCTTGTTGTTCAGTTCGGATCGCGGCCGATGAGCACGCGCAGCGGCATCGGCTCGGGCGCATGGGTGCTGCTGGTGATCGCAGCGGTGCCGGTACTCGTCTTCTCCATCCTCCTGGGTCCGGACCGCGCCGTGTCGATCGCCGCCGCGGCTGTGCTGTCCACAACGGTCGATGGTCTTTCGGAAAGACAGCCAGTGCATGGCATTCCGGTGCTCGACATCCACATCGATCCGGCCCATATCGACAGCTTGAACGCGGACCTTCCCTGGAGCGGTGGGACCTATTGGCCCGCGCATATGCACTACAACAGCATCCATCACGAGGTGCGTTTCCGGTACCGTGGTGCGCTTACCCCATCGCACTATCTGGGTGGAAAAAGATCCTTCCGCCTGGCCATCAAGAAGCCGCCGCAGCACATGCCCTTCCGCCGTGCCAACGTGATGAACCCCAAGTCGTTCAACATGCTGAACAACCACATGGGCCTGTGGATCGGCGGTACGATGGGAGTGGCCGTTCCGCATGACGAAATGGTCTTCGTGCGCATCAACGACCGTGACCATGGGGTCATGGAACTCTGCGAACAGCCCGATGGTCACTTCGAACGCGTACGTGGGGCATACCACGAGCAAGTGCCGGTGCTCAAGGGCGATTTCGGTCCTGTGCAGGGTCGCGCGCTCGGAGCGATACGTCCTCTGTGGACCAATGCCGAACATTGGCAGTATGTCGGTGATGCCGATAGCGCGGAGACCATGGCCCAACTGCGCGAACTGGTCTCGATCATCAATGCTGACCCCCTCGACATCGATGCACGTCGGGATGCCATCGCAAGGCTCGTGGACGTGGATGCCTTTCTGCGATACATCGCGGCAATGCAGGTGGTGAACACCTCCCATATCGACCAGGTGCACAATCAGGTCCTGGTAAATGATCCACGTACGGGCCGCTTTTATCCTGTCCTATGGGATGCGCTGCTCATGTTCCCCCAGCCCGATGAGCCGCTGTATTACATCCACGATGCACTCGCCTATTGGATCCTCCGTGTTCCCGAATGGCGCTTGCAGAAGGACCGACATGTTCACCGGTCCCTCAAGTTGCTGCATACGGACGGCCTCTTCGAACGACACTGGCGTTCCACCGAGGATCGGATCATGCCCTCGCTGCTCGCCGACAGGAACAAGTACGGCACGGTCTCCAATGCGCCCGAGGATGTTCATCGGTACAGTGTGCTTCATGCCTGGTCGAGTTCCGAGGGAATGCGCGGTTCCGTGGCCTCCTATTGGGACAGGCTCTCCGGAAGGCTCGCTGCCAATGCGGTGAACGTGGTGCGGACAGATTCCACGCTGCACATCACTGCCACTTCAGAAGCACCGCTGAGGCTCAGCTGGCAGGCCGAAGCGGAGCGTACTGCCATTCGTGTGGACGACGATCCCGTACCAATGGAGAAGGTGGCGGGCGGTCACAGTGTGGTTCTTCACCGTGCCGTGGAATACAGCGGCCCCACGGCCGATCCACATGGTGAGAAGCATCACTACAGGGTACTGCCGCTGGATGTGACAGTACTGTTCCCGGATGGTGTGCCGAACACTTTGACGATCACGAATGCCATCACCGATGAAGCGGTCCGATAGACCACGGCATATCAGCGTGAAGGCGGTGCTCCTGGCATTGGTACTGGTGGTCGGACCGGTCATTCTTTTGTTCCATTTGGTGGCACCCGTCCGGATCGCGGGGGAATGGCCCATGGGCATCACGTCATCGGAAGTGGACCGGTATGCACGTTGGACCGAGGCGCCCTGGCAAGGCGGGGAGAAAGCCATCGGTGAGGTCTGGCATCTTGGCGCCTCCGCATCGAAAGGAGAGCATTTCATGGACGGCCATTCGCGGAAGAAACACAAGCGTTGGTTGGTGGTGGGGGAACATGCCGATTCCGTGAGCGTGCGACGGCATTCCGAAGTGGATGGTGGCATCATCATCACATTCCCGCGTGAGGCTCCATTCCGTGGACAGCGCAGGGTGGAGCTTTTGCCCGCCTCTATCGGTAGCATGCGCGCCAAGTACCTGGAGATCATAGCGGAGGGCTTGGGACTTCCGGTGGCCGAGGTGTCCTTCGTCCGTTTGGCAACCCAGGGTGATACAGCCGCCTACCTGCAACGCGAATGGATGGGACAGGATCTCCTGCAGAAGAGGATGATCAACGATGCGGTCACCTACCGTCAGGCGCAACACCCCTGGTCCGTGGCCGATCTGTTCCCACGCGTCACACGCGATAGCTTGATCTCCGCCTCGATCCGTGGCGCCTACGCGAACCTGCACGCAGCCTTGGATACAGGGAACATGTCCATGGCAGCCCAGATGGTGGATCTTGATGCTGCGATCGCATGGTTGGTGATGTGCTGGCTCGAAGGCTCGCCCGATCCATTGCGCCAGCGCGGGCATTTCGCGTATCGCTGGGAAAGTGGCCGGATCCTTCCTTTGTATGTTCCCGCTACAACCCCTCCGGCACTGGACGATGGGATACTCCGACCCTGGTCGGTGAACCCCTTTTCATCCCTGCTGCGTGATGAGGATCACCGTCGGGTTTTCAGTGCGAAACTCGCGCAGTTGGAGGAGGAACGCTGGCGGATCATGGAAGGGTTCGCAGCCGCCGATGCGACCTGGCTGCCCTTGCTCGCCGGGGACCTGCCCCTGCCGATCGCAAAGGCACGGGTCCGAAATATCCAGGATGCGATCCTCAACGAACGCCTGGGACAGGGCGATCCGGTGGCCTTCCTCGATCGACAACTCATTGCTGGTGCCGGCATGGCCAATTTCCTGCCTGGATCTTCAGTGGGATCGGCGCCAACGGGGCCACGGATCGAGGATGTACAGGCGCGGTTGCGGCGCATGAGAGCGGTGGTGGCGGGTGATTCCATCGTGTTCCCCCGTGGAAAGTATGTGGTGGAGGAGGATCTCCTACTTCCGCAAGGACATGCCGTGGTGATGCTTCGGGGTGCTCGCTTCCAGGTGGCTCCGTCGGTGAATATCCTGGTGCGCGGCGATCTGCGGATCGAAGGCACTTCATTGAACCCGGTGTTCATCCGTGCACAGCAAGGTCAGCCCTACGGTCCATTGACCGTTGTGGGAGATGGAACGGCCGAGGTCTCCATCAGTGGTCTGCACATGTCGGGTGGGGGCGAAGGGAACATCGATGGCCAGTTCCATGCAGGTATGATCACGATCCGCGGAGCGGCCAGCACCACGGTGGTCGACAGTCGGCTAGGGGGGAACAAGGGTGAAGCCGTCCTGAGCATCAAAGGTGGTCAGTTCCATGTGGAGGACTGTGTGTTCAGCGAGGCAGCGGGAGTGATGCTGGACCTGTCCATGGTGAACGGTACGGTGCGCAACAGCACCTTCCACCGACCAGCGACCAACAACAAGAGCCCGGCGTTGAACGCCAGTGGAAGCCGCGTGCTGGTGGAGGCTTGCCGCTTCATCGGCATACGGGACAAAGCGATCAGCGCGGGTGAGGGTAGCAACCTGCTGGTGAAGGACGGTCACTTCGAAGGGAACGAACGTGCGATCGCCGTGCACGACCTGTCCGTGGTGCATGTGTGGAACAACGTATTCCGCAAGAACGTCGTGGTATTCACGGCCTACCGGAAAAAAGCGATCCTGGGGGGCGGGCGCCTACTCACCCACGGGAACACCTTGGAGAACAATGCGCAGGAGCATGAGGTGGACGAACATTCGGAACTCATCCCATCGGCCACCATGGATGCAGCGGTCATGAAGGAGTTCACGGATCCGTGACCGCAGCCTCGGTGCCGGGCTCCTTCTTCGGTCGCACGCTGCGGAAAATATCGTGACGGTCCACCGGTCGCTCCTCGATCCGCCAGTTGGAGCCTTTCATGCGCAGTTCCTCGGGCGGGACCTTGTCCATGGGATAGAGCACGGCATCCGGCTTTTCAAGGAAGGTCACCGTGCTCACCTTGCCGTCCTCCATCACCATCTCGATGTGGCTGCAATCCGCGCGGTTCACACCGATCATCTCCTCCTTGCCATCCTTTTCCTCGCGGGTGAAGTACACCGTCCGACTGTTGCCTTCAACCAGTAGACGACGCAGTTCATTGTCGGCGAAGAAACCTGTCATCATGCTGCCCGTCACCTGGTCGAAATGCACACTGTCGACCAATGACATCATGAACGCGTTCTCCTCCACATACAGCCGGTGGGCACGCCCGTCGCGCAACGTGATGCGGATATGGTCGCCGGTGATCTGGTCGTTCCCGTTCCATAGTACGGGACGGTGGTACATGCGGATCAAGGAATCCGTTCCATGGTACACCAAGGTGTCACAAACGCCCTGCATATCCTCCTTGAAGAAACGCACTCCACGGCGCGATACGATGCGTTTTCCTTCCAACGAATTGCCCGCACTGTCCGTCACCACGATCTGCTGGGTGAACAACGTGTCACCATGGAGGAACAAGGTGTCGGCACCCATGCGCAATCGCAATTCGGCGTTCCCCGTGATGATGGAAGCATCGTTCCGTTCATCATGTTGACCATAGTGCCCCAAGGCGACCATGCCGCTGGTGGTATCGGTCACCACCACATTACCCCAGGCCAGGCCAAGCCCCGAATGCCGGTCGTAGTGCAGACTATCGCCCTCCAGAAGACGCTCCTTACTGCGCACACTGGACCTGCGGGTGAAGCGCGCCAATTCGTTCCGTGTGTCGTAGGTCCCCCGTCGCGTGGTCAGCACCGTGCTGTCCTTTGTCTGTGTGATCGTGGTGGGACCGAAGAAGCGGGCGATCTCGGTATCGGTGGTATAATGCATCGTATCGCAACGGATGGTCCGCTCCGGGTGATAGACCCGCACCCGCCTGCTGAAGATGAAGAGACGCTCCGCGGAGAGGTAGGTGCCGTTCCGGCTGCGCAGGCTGTTGCCCCCTTCGTGTTGCACGATGCGCCCTCCCTGGTCGTAGGTCGAGATGCCCGAGCGCATGTCGTGGACCAACGCTGGCGTCGTCAGTTCCATGTCGCTGTTGCGCAAGCTCACCGAACCGTCCAACATGGCGATCCGTTCCTTCCCGCTGTAGTCCAGATGATCGCCGGCCACGAAGAGCGTGTCGCCCTGGTTGATGCGCACGCGACTGAAAGCCTCCACGCGCTGGTCGTCGTACAGGTAGGCACTGTCGCAGGTCATCAGGGCGCCCTCGTGACGGAAACGCACGTTGCCTTTCAATCGCTGTGCACCGGGTGCAAGATCCGCATCGAATTCCCAGGAGTCGGCATTGAGGATCTCCACGCGCGATCCTCCGGTGGATGGTTTGTTCTGTGCGAGCAGTGCTCCTGGAGAAAGGAGTACCGACAACAGAAGCACAAGGGAACGGGTCATGGTGTCTGGAAGGGACAAAGGACGTACCATGACCGCTGGTGAACTTTTCAGTTCATGGACACACCAGGTAGTTTGTGCATGTGACGGTAGTGCTGGGCAAGATCCTCCAGCATCCGGCGGATGTGTCCCTCGGCCTCTTCGGTGGCTTCGCTCACAGCGTCCCCACGTGCCCGCAGCACCATGACACCATACACGGCGGTGAGCGCTGTTTCAACCGGCCCGCGCGCATCCTCGCCCGCCTGTTGCCGCAGGGTGTCGATATCGCCCGCAGCCTTCTCATAAAGCAGGGTGTAGTCCTCATCCAGGATGGCGGTGACCAACGAGGTATGCAGGAACTCCAGTTCGCCGATCACCTCGCTCACTTCGCTCAAGTGGCCTTGTTGCTCCAGACCTTGTTCCAACATCCGCTGCATGATGCTGCCGTACCAACTGCGCACTTCCTCCTTGGTCTCCTCATCCGCTTCCATGGGTGCCACCAGCGTTCTTTCCAAGGCATCCGGGTCGAAGCGGCACGCTCGCATGAGGTCCTCGATGTGCCACATGCTGATCACGTAGCTGGCGATGTTCTCGCGTTTCTTCCCGTCGAGCAGATCCATGCGTGCTACCCTATTTCGCTGTTCGTTCCTTGCCGGCCTTGTGTCTGGCGTTCAAACCGGCCACCACTTCCTCCGTGATATCCAGATCGGGATTGCCCACCCACACCTGTCCGCCGTTCTGCACGCTGAAGATGTAGTCGAACCCGCGCTCGCTGTTGTATTCCTCCAGGAAGCCCATGATCTCGTCACTGATCTGCGAAAGCATTTCCACCTCCATGCGCGCCAGCTGCTGTTCGCCACTGCTCTGCATCTGTTGGATCTTCCCCATCAACCCTTGAAGCTCGGCTTCATCCTGCAGGATCTCGGTCTGTGTACTGTAGGTGTGGTCCTTGCGCATCAGTTCCTCATACCGCTTCTGGGCCTTGTCCATCTCACTCTTCAAGTTGCCCTCCAAACGCCGACCTTCCTTCCGGAAACGATCGCCCTGTTCCTGCACCAGGGAATAATTGGACTGGACCGTATCCATGAAGAAGTAGGCGATCCTGGCATCCTTGATCGCGTTGGTATCGCGTGGCACCACGGGCCGCGCTTCACGCTCCGGCACCGCTTCAACAAGATCGGCCGGCGGTGTGTCGCCGCGCAGCAAGGCCCAGGCCAGCAGGGCGCTCAGTACCAGGTTCCAGACGATGAGCAACAGGGACGTGTTCTTCGACATGTGATCCCTGCGCAGCGCTTCTGGTCATTGCCACCACAACAGGGTCGGCAAAGGTACCCAGCCCCACCGTACCGTTAGAGGAGGACGATGCACACCGCATCTCATTGACGGGTGATCACGCCGAGTGCTAGTTGTTCTGCGACCCCGCTGGGGTCGTAGAACTTCGCTTGCATCTTTAGTACTAATGTCCATGACCCTTTCAGGGTCAGGTATCCATGGTGAGGATCCTGAAAGGGTCATAGACATTAGAAACATCTTTCAGGGTCAGGTATCCCTGGTGAGGCAAGACCCTGAAAGGGTCATGGACATTAGAAACCATCGCCCATAGCGTGATCCGACCCCAACGGGGTCGCAGGCAAGAAAACATCTTCCCCATTTCCAAGATCTACCGTTGCACCACCACCGTCGCTCGGTATCGCGATCCATCCCCGGTCAACCGGATATGGTAGATCCCATCAGTAAGTGTGGAAACATTCAGCAACACCGGCCCAAGCTCTACGCGTCGGACCTCCGATCCCACGAGTCGACCGCTCCCCTCGAATAGTTCGACGGTGTACAGATCGGGCGGCAGACCCTCCAGACGAACGTGGTCCGTAGCCGGGTTGGGCGCCACTGAGATCTCGATGCCTTGGTGCTCGGCGATGCCCAGTGCGATGATCAAATTGATGCAGGTCGTGTCGTTCTCGGCCGTGGCATCCGCCGGCAGCGCGGTCCAGGCGCAGAGTTCCCCCGTTCCCTCGGCATGATCCCAGGGGTCAAGTGCCTGTGCGAAGCTGTAAAGCACCTCCTGACCGGGCTGGATCGGGGTTCCGGTGTATACCTCCTCCACAGCGGGTCCGGTGCCATAGCGGTAGGCCACAGGGATCTGCGATATGGGCTGGTTCCCGTGGTTGCCGATGAAGGTGCGAACCGTGGTGGACATGCCGATCACATCCTGGTCCACGATGCCGAAGAAGCTGTTGCAACCCACATCGATGACCGGCGCCTGGGAGAGGCGAAGTCCGATGAAAAAATCGGTGTTCTCGCGGTCACGGTATTCTGCCCAGGTGTTGTCCAGCACTTCGTAACTGCGCAATGAGAAGGGTGGGTTCGCATCACGGGCGATGTTGATGTTCTCCACCTGCATGTACCACTGTACGTAAACACCGCCCGCCGTGATCTCAATGGGTGTGTTCAGCGGTACGACATGGTCGCCGGCGGTGGCCTGTGCGGCGGGTATCGACACTTCGTCGAGCAGCGAGCCCGGTCCACCGTTGGGTCCATCATCGTCATACACGCGCATGTAGAAACCCGCAACGCCCAGGTTCGAAACGATGCGCACCGTGGTATGTGTGGCATAGGCAGGATAATAGGGCGGGATGATGTGCACGCCGATACCGCCATTGCCGCCGGTCCACGAAAGTCCAACCCCGTCATCGGTGGTGCCGTGGTAATTCAGGTTCTGTATAAGCGCGGTGGTGTCCACCACCACCAGTTCCTGGAAACGCTGGTCGTTGGGGGGGACCAGATCGCCGGTGACACCGACCACGGTGCTCCTGTACGTATAGGTACCTGGGGTAACAGGCAGGAATGGTGTCGGGTAGACGATCACGCTATCCATGGTGGGGATCAATCCGGGCACGGTGACCTGGCCTGTCACCTGGATCTGATTGAGCGCATTCAAGACAGCGCCGTTCACTGCGAAGGAACCCACCGCGGTATTGCCGATGTTGTGTACACGTGTCACCAGCTCGAAGGAGGGGCCGTTGCCCGACAGGAAGAGTCCGCCTGAACCGGGTGCTGTGTTCCAGTCCACCGCCACGTCCGTCACGTCGATCAAAGGAACGACCGGGCGGTAGTAGCGGATGGCCCGGTTGGACGGCGGATAGATGTTCTTGGAATGCTCCAGTCCGATACTGCCTGCCACACTTTCGATACCCATGGTGAGGTCGTTGTTCTGGGTGAGGCCGGTCTGCTGCAGGATCTGCACCGTGACGGTGCTGTCCTGCTTGTTCATGATGATCTGGAAGGTATTGCTGCCCGTATAGGATGGTGCAAGGGGCGACCAGAACGGCACATTGATGAAGGAGATGATCGTGGAATACTCTTCATCGAGGAACCAGCACTGCGCAGGATTGCCAGCGCCGGCGAAGTTCAGGTCGGCCATCATCCCGGTGATGTAGTCGTTGGTGCCACCGGCCAGTGGTATGTTGGGGAAGGGTGAGGCGATGTTGCCACTGGTGAAGGCGATGTAGCCATTGCTCCCGATCCAGACCAGCTTCCGATTGTACCAGTAGTACTCGAAGTTCGTCTCCATCACATACGGACCGACCACATTGTCGTCCGCCAATCCGGTCACCTGGACCCCCGTGGTGGTGATATCGATCCAGTTGAAGACCGGGCCATCGGGTTCAAGGTCGTCCTTCCAGGTATAGCCGAAGGCATCGGGACCGCCGCTGCCAGCGATCAGGAAGGAACAGAAAGGAACAAGAAGCAGGAGGGTAAGGGTTCGGACCATGTGGGAACGTGGTTGGTACTGCACCAAGGTAAGAGCCTGCGCAATACGCCGGGCCGAAACGTTGCATCAAGGCGGCTTTGTGCGAGGGATTGGGATTTGAGCGATCGGAGCATTAGCTTCACCGTGATGTACCATCTCTTAGTAGCCGATAGCTTGGGCGATGGGCTCCGCGGTCGCTACCTGCACCACCTGTACCAACACGAGTTCGAAGAAGCCGGCGCACTGGAGCAGGAATTGAATGAGGAGTGGTCCATGCCGCTGGCACAACTGGGTTCCATCTACGAGCAAGCAGGGGGCGATTGGCGTGCGATAACCACGGCCGACCAGGACCAGCTACTGGATATGGCCCTCCACCACGCCCCCAGCGCCGGAGCCCATGCCTGGGCCGTGCTCTACTTCACGGGTGTGTTGGACAGCCTGCCCATACCGAACGTACCTGCCGACCTGAAAAGCCGCGTGCATTGGAAGCCCGCCAAGCGCCAAGGAGCGTTGGAGGTCCCCGCCCTGGGTGTGCTGCCGAACCCTGCGAGCGATCGCATCGCTTTCACTTATGACGAGGGCTTGGAACAAGGAGTGCTGGAGATCCACGATGCCCAAGGACGCTTGGTACGAACTCTGCTGCTGAACGGCCGCAAAGGCATGGTGGAGACCGACGTGCGTGTATTGCCAGTGGGACTCTACGCTGTTCGGTTGGTGTTGGATGGTTTGCCCTTAGCCCATGCAAAGTTCACAGTGGTTCGATGAAGTGCCTCTTGTTTACCTTATTGCTCATCTTGACCGGGAGCCTCTGTGCTCCCGGTCAAGATGGCTTCATCGTACACTTGGATAGCGTGCAAGCGGGCAGGAACGGCTCGGGGATCTCTGTGCGAGAGGTGCCCGATGGGTATCTGGTGTTCTCGCGCCAGTTGTCCCAACAATTCCCCGGTACTCCGCATATCTATGTGCGCAAACTGGGCGAAGACGGGCAATTCATCCACCAGCGTGAATATTTGGTGGGCGATCCCCGCGATTTCGACATCGGCTACATCGATGCGGTGGCCACCAGGCCCGATGGTACCTTCGCAGCGGGCATTGCGGAAGGCTGGTGGTACCCGGGCGAAACCTGGCTGTATGTCTTCGACCAGAACGGCGACACCCTGTCGCGGAGGTTCCTGATGACCTTTCCACCAGCGGATTCCGTGATCCACGCCATACGGCAGACACGAAGCACAAGTGATGGTGGATCGATCTTTTGTGGATTCATCAATCGCCCTCCTCTCAATTCATACGCATTCCTGGTTAAGATCTCTCCTGCACAGGATACGGTATGGACACGTGGATTTGTGCAACAGAGTGGTAGTGGCATGGTCGCCTTGGGGGTGGAGGAATACGTGGATAGTGGATACCTCCTTACAGGCTACCGAAATGGTGTAGCCCAACACCGCAGCTTCCTGCTGCGCACCGATGCCGATGGCAACGAGCTATGGCGGCGGTACTATGGCAACGTGGGCAGCCAGAACGGCGCGGTGCGCGTGGCACCCGACGGCGGGATCATCACGTGGAGCGCTTACAAGGAACCGGCTTGGTCTCTTAACACCCAGGAGATGATGCTCACCAAGTGGAACGCGGAGGGGCAGGTGGTATGGCAGCGGATGTACTTGTACAACTATCTGAACTATGCCTTCGACATGGAGGTGCTGCCCGATGGATCGATCATCGCCACGGGTGCCTATTTGAACAAAGCGGTGCTTATCAAGTTCAACGCGGAGGGAGAAGAACTGTGGTCCCGGGAGCATGCGGTGCTCCACGGCCAACACTACCTCTACGATGTGGAGCCCACCAGCGATGGCGGCTTCGTATGCACGGGCGTGGCTTGGCGCTCACAAACGCTCGATCCGCAGATCCAACAATCACAGACCATCTGGGTGGTGAAGACCGACAGCCTGGGCTGCGTGGTGCCCGGCTGCCAGTTGGTAGGCGTGGAGGAATACCTGCTGGACCTCAACGAGCATCTACGCATCTGGCCCAACCCGGTGGCCCGTGGCACGCCGCTGCAACTGAGCTTTACACCGACACCTGAGTTCATGCCCAATGGCCCGTTGCGCTTGGTGGTGTTGGATGCCATGGGCAGGCAGGTACACGAGAAGTCCATTGGCACAGGCACCGGCACTCGCCAACTCGCCAACTTGCCGCTTGCCGCTGGGCTCTACTACCTGCACCTCACCGATGGCACACGCTGGCTGGCAGGGGGCAAGGTGGTGGTGGAGTAGGCAGCGGCTGCGCTGGGTCGAGCACCGGTTTCCACTTCCATTGACACCGATGTAGTTTCACGGCATGCGCACCACCACGGCCCTCCACCACGCCCCCAGTGCCGGTGCCCATGCCTGGGCCGTGCTCTACTTCACAGGTGTGCTCGACAGCCTGCCGATCCCGGATGTGCCAGCCGACCTGAAAAGTCGGGTACTCTGGAAGCCCGCTAAACGCGGGGGGGTAGTAGAGATCCCCGCCTTGGGTGTGTTGCCGAACCCTGCGAGCGATCGCATCGCGTTCACTTATGACGAGGGTCTGGAGCAAGGAGTGCTGGAGATCCACGATGCCCAAGGTCGCCTGATACGAACTCTGCCGCTGAACGGGCGTAAAGGGATGGTGGAGTCCGACGTACGCGTCTTGCCTGCTGGCCTCTACGCTGTGCGGTTGGTATTAAATGACTTGCCCTTGGCCCATGCTAAGTTCACTGTCGTTCGATGAAATGCCGCTTGCTGTCCATATTGCTGGTCTTGACCGGGAGCTTACAGGCTCCCGGCCAGGACGGCTTCATTGCTCATTTCGACAGCATCCAAGCTGGCCGTAGTGGTTCGGGTATTGCTGTGCGTGAGGTGGAGCAGGGGTATCTATTGTTCGCCCGACAGTTCGCTCAGGACATGCCAACAAGATCTCGGGTGTTCGTACGAAAGCTGAATGAACTGGGGCTGTTCCTTCAGGAATACGAACACCGCCCTGGTGAGAACCGGAACTTCGATATTGGTTACATCGATGCGGTGGCGAACGCACCGGATGGCACCTACATCGCGGCCTTGGCAGAAGGTTACGGTTACACCGGGGAGACATGGCTGTACCGCTTCGATACGGATGGCGATACTATTTCGCGCAGGTTCTTGATGACATACCCGATCACGGACTCATTGACCAATGCCATCCGGCAGACCCGGAGGATGGTGGATGGTTCCATTCTGCTGTGCGGGTTCCGGCAACGCTCAAATGACCCAACGTTCGCGTTGTTGGTGAAAGTGGACCCTGAAGGCGATACCCTATGGACCCGGGCGTTCATCCAAACAAACGGGAGTGGAATGGTAGCTTTGGGTGTTGAGGAGTATGTGGACGGCGGGGTCTTGCTGACGGGATTCCGCACCGGCGCAGCCTTCAACCGCAGCTTCCTACTGCGCACCGATGCCGATGGCAACGAACTATGGCGGCGGTACTACGGCAACGTGGCCAGCCAGAACGGCGCGGTGCGCGTGGACCCCGATGGTGGGATCATCACGTGGAATAATTACAAAGAGCCTGGCACCCCATTGGACGAGCAGGAGATGATGCTCACCAAGTGGAACGCCGAGGGGCAGGTGGTGTGGCAGCGAAAAATGTTCTACGGCTACTATTGTAGCACATACGATCTGGAGGTATTGCCCGATGGGGATATCATCTGTACCGGAGCCTTGGGTGGGAGTGCGAAGCTGCTTCGCTTCAACAGCGTTGGTGATCTGCTTTGGGCCCGGGATATCAGCATACTGAATAGTTTCCACTTGCTCTACGATGTGGAGTCCACCAGCGATGGCGGCTTCGTATGCACGGGCGTGGCCTGGCGCGATCCGGTCTTCGATCCGGATATCCAGCAATCGCAGACCATCTGGGTGGTGAAGACCGACAGCCTGGGCTGCGTGGTGCCGGGCTGCCAACTGGTAGGGGTGGAGGAATACGTGATGGACCTGAACGAGCACCTGCGCATCTGGCCCAACCCG
Source organism: Flavobacteriales bacterium (assembly GCA_041745875.1). Taxonomy (GTDB): domain Bacteria; phylum Bacteroidota; class Bacteroidia; order Flavobacteriales_F; family PHOS-HE28; genus PHOS-HE28. Next base: position 58,394 of record JBGTIB010000092.1, read on the forward strand.
GTGGCCCGTGGTACGCCGCTGCAACTGAGCTTCACACCGCCACCTGAGTTCATGCCCAATGGCCCGTTGCGCTTGGTGGTGTTGGACGCGCTGGGCAGAACCGTTCAGGAGGGAGCGCTGCGCGGCTCAGCCGGACAACTGACAACTGACAACCTATCCAACGGCCTTTACCACCTCAGTCTAACCGACAACACCCGCTGGCTGGCCGGGGGCAAGGTGGTGGTGGAATGAGCCAAGGCCTTTGAGGGCTACTGCTATCACAAACTCAACAACTCCTTGAAACGGGATGCTTGTCTGCGGCTTACCTCCAACTGTTCACCCTCCTGTCCGGTCTTCGTGTTGGGTTTGAGCTTCACCATGAGGCCGCCATTGAACCAGGGCTCGATCTTGTCCACCCAGCGCAGGTTGATGATGTGCTTGCGGTTGGCGCGGAAGAACACGTGGGGGTCCAGCTTCTCCTCCAGCTTGTTCAGACTGCGCAGCACCAGCGGTTTCTGGTCGCCGAAACGCACCCGCACATAGTTGCCCTCGCTCTCGAACCAGCGCACATCCTTCAAGGTCACGAACCAGCACTTCTCACCGTCCTTCAGGAAGATCTGGTCCTCCTCGCGCAGGATGTCGCGCAGCGTTCCACCGCTCTCGTTGCTTTGCTTGAGCTTGTTCAGTGCAGCGTCCAGCCGGTCCGGATCGATGGGCTTCAACAGGTAGTCCAGCGCATTCACCGCGAAGGCTTTCAGTGCATGCTCGTCGTAGGCCGTGACGAAGATCACCTGCGGCGTGGATTCGAGGCTTTCCAGCAGTTCGAAGCCACTGCGCCCCGGCATATTGATGTCCAGGAACAGCAGGTCGGGGTGTTCCTTCGCGATCAACTCTTCGGCCTCGTCGGCGTTGGCCGCTTCACCCACGATGGTGATGCCTTCGTGCTTCGCGAGCATGCCGGCCAGTTCCTTCCGCGCCAGGCGTTCGTCATCGATGATCAGTGCTTTCATGATGGTGTGTTCATTGTGTTGCTCCCGCTGTGAAGTTCGGTGCCCTAGGTTCTGTTGTCATCGTCCATGTGCGTCACGTGCTCATGCTCCCTCGACCGGTAGTTCCACCTTCGTGACCACCATGCCATCCTCGTTCTCAATGGTCATCTGGGCCTTGCTCCCATAGAGGATCTGGAGGCGCTTCCTGGTGTTGCGCAGCCCGATGCCCGTGCCGTTGATGCGACCCGGCTCATAGTGCCCACTGTTGCGAATGGTGAGCACAAGTTCGTTCCCGGTGCGTGCTGCCGAGATGATCAGGTCGCCACCACCGGGTGAGCGTGCCACCCCATGCCGCACCGCGTTCTCCACCAGCGTTTGCAGCAACATGGGCGGCACGGGCACGCGCTCCAGACCTGTCTGCAGATCGAAATTCACGCGCAGCCGCTCTTCATAACGCATGGCTTCCAGGGCCAGATAGGCCTTCACGATGTCGATCTCCTCGCCCAGGGGGACCACCTTGCGTTTCACACTGGCCATGGCATTGCGCAGGATGGCGCTCAACTGGGTGATGGCACGTTTCGCCTGCTCGGGCTCATCGTCGATCAGCGCACGGATGCCGTTGAGCGCATTGAACATGAAGTGCGGGTTCATCTGAGCACGCAGGTTGCCCAGCTGGTTCTCTCGGTCGGCCGTTTCAAGGCGCAGGATGCGGATCTCCTCCCGGCGACTTCGCATGAAATAATTGTAGGCGAAGTAGGCCAGCGACCAGATCAGCAGCAATACGGTCCAGTTCAGGATGCGCCCGAACAGGTCCAATGCGCCCCGCATCAGCAGCGAGTTGTAGGCCGGGAAGAGCAGGTCGTGGAGAAGACCCTCCACCACGAATGCCGTGATGCCCAATAACAAGGCGCACAAGGCCAGCCGCGGGAGCACCACACCCAAACCTTTCTCCAACAGCCGGAAACGCAGGATGATGAAGCGGAACAGATGACTGACGCCCACCCCGGTGAAGAACACCAGGAAGAGCACCAACAGCGCTTCGTTCGAAAGTGTTCCCGCGAAATAGTCCCGCAGTCCGAAGAGGCCCACGAACAAACCCCAACTGCTGAGCTGCGTGATCCAGTACAGCGAGCGCGTGGTGCGTATCCCGTTCCGTGTGCGTGGCGCTGCCATGATCGTGACGAAAGTACCCCATGCCGCCAAGGTGCCTGGGTCGATCACACGAACGGCATGGCCCCGGGCCGGACGGTGCTTTCATCCTCCCAAGCCACGCACAGGGCTGGTTTACCTTTGTCTGGCTTCAGATGAATTTTCTCGGCCACCTCTTCCTTTCCATCGACGGACCGCCCCTGGTGATCGTCGGGAATTTCATGGCCGATGCGGTGAAGGGCCGCGACCTCTCCCGATTCCACCCTGAACTGGAGCATGGGATCCGCCTCCATCGGGCGATAGACACTTTTACGGATCAACATCCGATGCAACGGATCGGCCGGGATCGCGTACGCAAGTATGCCGGGCGGTATTCCGGGGTGGTCATGGACCTGTTCTACGACCACTTGCTGGCCGCCCAATGGCACCACTGGCATACTGAACCGCTGCCTGTTTTCGCGCAACATATGTACAAGCTGTTGCATACCCACCACGCCCTGCTTCCCGAACGCACCCGGGCCATGCTGCCCTATATGGTCCAGGGCGACTGGCTGTCGTCGTATGCGACCTTGGCGGGTATCGGCCGGGCCTTGAATGGACTCTCGCAACGCGCGAGGGAGGGTTCCGTGATGGCTGGTGCGGAACAGGTCCTGGCAGCGCATATGGACAGCTACCGGAGCGAGTTCAACGCCTTCCTCAGCGATATCAAGGAACACCTCAAGCAAAGGACATGAGGCGTCAACGGATATTGGTCATGGGGGCGACGCTCGCCCTTGCGCTGCTGGTTGCGGCGCACTTCGCCATGCGTGATGGGGGCGTAGAAAGGACCAGATCCGAAGTGCCTTGGAACGAGCCGAAGGTGGAAAGGGACCTCGTCACGATCGGATCGGATACCCTGCGCGTGATCGTGCTTGCCGACCCGCTGACCTATGAACAACGTCCCAAGGCCGTTTCCGGCCTGGAGTATGAACTTCTGCAGCGTTTCGCGAGAAGCCATGACCTTCATCTGGAAGTGTTGCCGATGGACCACCCGGACAGCATGCTGCTGGCCTTGCAGCAAGGTCGGGGTGATATCATCGCAGCGCAGTGGCCTCCGCGCAGCGATCGCAGGAAGTGGGTGGAATTCACGATCCCGTACCGCACCGTGTACCCCACCCTGGCCGTGCTCCGAGGCGATCCCCTGGCCAAGCGCAGCGCCGAGCCCGAATCAGGGGCCGTGGTGGACCAGGCTATCGATACGGCGTGGATCACCGGTTGGTCCCCCTTCTCCGATCCCGACTATCGCTTCGAAGGGCATGCGGTACGCACCATCCAAATGCACGCTGACCCGTTCATCAGCCCCGATGATCTGATGATGGAATTGGTGATGGGCCGTCACGATGCGATGATCACCACGGACGCCCGCTCCTCGCATGAAGCCGCGCGCTTTCCCGTCCTGGAATTCACTGCTCTTCGTGGACCAGGTCAGCCACTTTGCTTCGCGCTGCGCAGGAATTCCCCGGAACTACTGGGTGCCCTCAACGAATGGCTGGCCGACCCACTTGAGATCGAAGCACGGGAACTGTTCTTCAGGGCGTACGTGGGTCGCATGCCCAAGCCCGGACCATTGCGCGTGAGAAAAGGCGTGCCCGTGGTGGGCGACAGTATTTCGCCCTTCGATCACCATTTCCGCATCCATGCCAACGACATGCCCTGGGACTGGGAACTGCTGGCCGCCATGGCCTACAAGGAATCACGCTTCGACAGCACGGTCACCTCGCATATGGGTGCCATGGGTATCATGCAGTTGATGCCCCGCACGGCGCAACGACTCGGCGTCGACCCCGAACTGGGCATGCAGGACCATATCCGCGCCGCCACCCGCTACATCAACAAGTTGGACACCATGTGGATGCGCGCCATTCCCGACCGTGAGGTACGCTTGCGCTTCGTACTCGCCTCCTACAACGCGGGACCGGGCCACATCATCGATGCCCAGCGACTTGCGGAACAACTGGGCCTTGATCCGAAAAAGTGGGAGCACAATGTGGAACGGGCCGTTCTGCTGCTGGCCAAACCCCGCTACTACACCCGGGCCGGCATGCGCAATGGGTACTGCCAGGGCAGCCAGGTTTTCCACTATGTGCGCGACGTGGTGTCCATGTATCGTCAGCTCAAGGGCAGACCGCGCCAGGAGGCGGATCCATCCAAGTTGACCGTCAGTCTGGATTGACCCGGACCGTGGACCTTGGTGTTCACAACTGCGCCATACCGCTGGAACTGTTGCGGCCGTAGTGCTTGACCCGGCTTCAACAGCGGGACAACAGCTTGCCCAAGTGTACGAGCAGCGCTCGTGGGACCGCAAGGATGGGTCCAGTGGGGTAGGGTGGTGACAGAGTCCATTCCGGTACATTGCAGCACCTCGCTCGCTCCCGACATGCTTCGTTCCACTTTTCTTCTGGTCCATATCCTGTTCCTGCTCGGCATGTTACAAGCCCAGGAAGGGCCGCCCGTATTGCCGCGTGGCGAATTGCCCAAGGGCCTTGCACCACACGAGATCGAACTGATCCCCGCTTACCGCGAGAGCCGGGCAGGGATGCAGCGTGGCATCCCGACACCGCCTGCCGTGCCGGTGCGCACCATGGCCGAGTGGGAGGAGGTGCAGACATTGTGCATCACGTGGCGGTCGTATCCGATCATACTCAAGCAGATCGTTCAGCATGCGAAGGAGGAGTGCGAAGTGTTGATCGTGTGCGCCAGTAGCGGCAGCACATCCCCGGCACAGGTGCAGAGCTATCTGTTGGCCAACAATGCCGGTGGGCCACCACTGCCGGACCTAAACAACATCACCTTCCTGACGGCTCCGAGCAACAGCATCTGGATCCGGGACTACGGCCCCGAGACCATGTACTTCAATGAAGTGGATTCACTGGTGCTGCTGGATTGGATCTACAACCGCCCCCGACCCGCTGATGACGCCTTGAGCGACGTCATCGGGAACCACAAGGACATTGCGGTGTTCAGCACCACACAGGCCCCCAACGACCTGGTCCATACCGGAGGCAACTTCATGGCCGATGGTTTCGGCACGGGCTTCTCGTCCAAATTGGTGGACATGGAGAACGGACCACAGGGCAGCTTCAACCAGAGCAACAAGACACCGGCCCAGGTGGATGTGCTGATGGATACCTGGATGGGGATCGATGCGTATGTGAAGATGGACGAGCTGCCCTTCGACAACATCAGCCACATCGACATGCACATGAAGCTGCTCGATGAGGAGCGTTTGCTGGTGGGTGATTTCCCTACCGGGGTCAGCGACGGCCCCCAATTGGAGGCGAACATCCAGTACATCCAGCAGAATTTCACATCGGTCTTCGGAACGCCGTACGAGATCGTCCGCATCCCCATGGTGCCCAGTGCGGGGGCCAACCCGGTGTATCCGCCCCAGGGTTTTTATCGCACCTACGCCAATGCGATCTTCATCAACAAGCTCATCATCGTGCCCACCTACCGCGAGCAGTACGATACCACCGGGCTTCGGATCTGGCGGGAGGCCATGCCGGGATACAAGGTGGTGGGGATCGACTGCGACAATGCCGATGCGAACATCATCAGTGCCAGTGGCGCCATACACTGCATCACCAAAACGATCGGCGTGGCCGATCCCCTGCTGATACGCCACCAGCGCCTTCGTGATACGGACAATGTGATGACCGCGTACGATGTGTCAGCCTATATCCGGCATAAGAGCGGTATCGCATCCGCGCAGATTTACTGGACCACGGACACCACCGCCGGATATCAAAGTGTGCCGATGACCGCCCTGGGAGCCAACGAATGGACGGCAGCGATACCCCCGCAGCCAGCGGGCAGCGAGGTGTTCTATTACATACAGGCCACGGCGAACAGTGGTAAACAGATCACGCGTCCGATCGTGGCACCGGAGGGCTATTGGCGTTTCAAAGTGATCTCGGGTGGTCCCACAGTGCTGCCGGTCGCGGTGCGGGCTTATCTGGAAGGCGCATTCGATCCCGATCTTACCCTGATGCGCGACGACCTGCGTGCATCGGGCCTCGTGCCCTTGGAGGAACCCTATTCCGGTTCCGGGTTCGAAATGAGCGGGGGCGAAGGGGCCACGACCACGACCGGTGTATTGTCCACCACAGGTGGTGATGCCATCGTGGATTGGGTGCTGGTGGAACTTCGGGATGGATCCGATCCCTCGATCATCCTGCGCACCCGACCGGCGTTGCTGCAGCGGGATGGCGACATCGTCGGTGTGAACGGGACCTCACCCATCGGGTTCGATGTTGCACCGGGCAGCTATTACCTGGCACTGCGACACCGCAACCATCTGGCGTGCATGACGGCTGTTCCCTGGGCATTCGGAGCCACTTTGACCACGATCGACCTCACGCTTCCCGCCACGCCGAGCTGGGGACAGAACGCCAGACGCATTTCCGGTGACGCTGCCACGCTGTGGATGGGCAACGTCGTCCCCGATGATATGATCCGCTACACCGGTGCTGGGAACGATCGGGATCCGATCCTGATGCGCATCGGCGGCGTGGTGCCTACTGGTTCGGCATTGGGATACTTTGCCGAAGATTCAAACCTGGACGGCGTGGTGCGCTATACCGGGGGTGACAACGACCGCGATCCCATCCTGCAGTCCATCGGTGGAGTGATCCCCACGGCCACCCGTACCGAGCAACTGCCCTGATCACTGGATCGGCGTCGATGCGAACACGTCGCTTCATAACTTGCACCACCTGAAGGAAATAATACCCTACCCTCAATGACCCGAGCCCTCACCCTCGTTGCGCTTCAATGTCTCCTGATCGTACCACTGCTGGCCCAGGAACCCAACCTGCCCAAGGGGCTGGCCCCACATGAACTGGAACTGATCCCGGCCTACCGCGATTCGCGGGCAGGGAACAGCCGGGCCATCACCGATCCACCGGCGTTCCCGGTGCGCACCATGGCCGAATGGGAGGAGGTCCAAAGCCTCGTGGTCACCTGGCGCAGCTATCCCCCGATCCTAAAACAGATCGTGGCGCACGCCAAGGAGGAGTGTGAAGTGATCGTGGTGTGCGCATCCAGCGGAAACAGTTCCGTTGCGAGCGTCTCCAGCTACTTGCAGAGCAACAATGATGGCGGTCCAGCTTTGGACAATTTGGACAACGTGGTGCTCTTCGAGGCACCATCCAACAGCGTGTGGGTGCGGGATTACGGTCCCGAGGTGATCTACATGAACGACGTGGACTCCCTTTTCCTGCTCGATTGGATCTACAACCGGCCGCGCCCGGAGGATGATGACCTGAGCTTTGAACTGGGCAGCCTCAAGGGCATCGGCGTGTACGCCACGACCCAGGCACCTTACGACCTGGTGCACACGGGCGGAAACTTCATGGCCGATGGATTCGGTACCGCTTTCTCCTCTGAACTGGTGGACTTCGAGAACGGACCACAAGGACAGTTCAATCAGACCAACAAGACACCCGCCCAGGTGAATACGCTGATGCAGCAGTTCATGGGTATCGACACCTATATGAAGATGGATGAACTGCCCTTCGACAACATCAGCCACATCGACATGCACATGAAGCTGATCGATGAGGAGACACTGATGATCGGAGAGTTCCCCACTGGTGTCAGTGATGGTCCCACCCTGGAGGCGAACATCGACTACATCCAGGACAACTTCACCTCCGTATTCGGAACGCCGTATGAGATCGTGCGCATCCCCATGGTGCCAAGTACCGGTGGCAACTACCCTCCACAGGCCAACTACCGCACCTTCGCCAACGCGATCTTCATCAACAAGTTGGTACTCGTACCCACCTACCGCCAGGAGTTCGATACCACCGGGCTCCGCATCTGGGAGGAAAGCATGCCCGGCTACCGTGTGGTGGGGATCGACTGTGATAACAGCAACGCGAACATCATCAGCGCAAGTGGTGCGATCCACTGCATCACCAAGACCATCGGTGTGGAAGATCCCCTGCTGATCCGGCACCAGCGCCTTCGCGACACGGAGGATACCATCAACCCGTACACGGTCGATGCGTGGATCCGGCATAAGAGCGGCATCGCATCCGCGCAGTTGTACTGGACCGTGGATACCGCAGCGGGCTACGCCTCCGTGCCGATGAGCGCCCAGGGTGCTGACAGCTGGAGCGCAGCGATACCCGCGCAGTTGGTGGGGACCCAGGTGTACTACTACATCGAAGCACAGGCCAACAGCGGCAAAATGCAGGTTCGCCCCATCACGGCCCCCGAGGGTTGGTGGCGGTTCAGGGTACTGGGCGGACCCACGGGCATCGCCGATGTGGCAGGGCCTGAGATCGTGGCTGTCTTCCCGAACCCCACCTCATCATTGGTGGTGGTGACGTTGGATGGAACGGGCGACGAACGCGTGTTGGTGCGCTTGACCGATGTCCTCGGGCGGGAGGTGATGCGCCTGCACGAAGGAAGGATCCCTTCCGACGGACGCATTTTCTCGGACCTCAGCCACCTGACGGAAGCAGCCTATCTGTTGGTGGTGGAGAACGCCAAGGGCCGCAGTGTACACCGGGTGGTAAAACACTGACCTTCCTGCACTGCGGTGCACCGTGTTCCGGAGAACAGCAGCGGGAACGAACGCTAGTTCTGAGGCCTCAACCGCACGCGGTTCGGGTCCTCGTGGAAGTAGTAGCGGATGTCCACGGTGAGATAGCCTCCGTCCAATCCTGTGCGCATCGGATAGGGGAAGAAACTGTTCGAAGGGCTGTCATAATAGGTCAGTTCCGCAGTGGCCATGTCGTTGAAAGGCTGATGGTAGGTGGCGCCCAGGTAGAAGGTGCCGGACTTCTCGGTACGGTACTCCACGCCCATGTTGCCCAGCACGCCGAACTGCGCCCAGTTGTTCCTGAAGATGTAAATGCGCCCTTCCTCCACATCGCGTTGCACATCGCTGGGATACATGTCCAGGGAAACACCCAGTGCACTGTTCATCCAGGTGCGTTCGCCCAGGCGGATATGGACCAGGCCGGTCAACGGCATCTCGTAACCCACGTAGCGCACCCGGTCCGAGTCGAAGTAACCGCTGGTATCGTTGTTCAAACTGAAATCGTAGCGGCGGGTGATCTGACCGATGCCTGTTTCCAGGGAGATGGCATTGGTGATGCCCACCCGGATGGTCATGCCGAACGCGAAGCCGCCGATAAGTTCGATGGTGCCTTGCAGGTCGGGACGTTCCACGGTGGTGAGCGGTCCGAAAAAGTCCAGTGGGATCACCGGCTTCACCTGCATGCCGAAGGTGGTGACACCTTGCTGCGCCCGAAGTCCGGACAGGATGGAAAGCAGGAAGACGATGCTCAGTGCAGCCCTGCGCAGGGACGAAAGGGTGTGCCCCGTCACAGTCCGCTCTCCGGATCGTTCACCACGAGTTGTTGTCCAACGCGGAGCACCGAGCGGCGCGTTATGCCATTGAGTTCGCACAGGTTTGCGATGCTGGTACCATACTGTTCTGCGATGCCGTAAAGATGATCACCTTTCCGAACGGTGTGGAAGTGGGTGCCAAGGGGATAGGCGGCATAGCTCCAACGCGTCTTCTTCAATACCAGTGTGCCACAGGCGATCTCACCCGAGGAAAGGTCGATGAAACGCAGGGGATCGATCGGTATGCCTTTGAAACGGACCTCCAGATGCAGATGGGGTCCGGTGCTGCGGCCGGTACTTCCACCCAGGCCCACGATATCCCCGGCATCCACTTCGTCGCCCACCTTCACCTTGGTACGGTGCAGGTGCGCGTAATAGGTCTCCAATCCGTTCCAGTGGCGCACCACCACCAATCGGCCATACCCACCATAGGCACCGGTGAAGCGTACCACACCCGGGAACATGCTGCGTACGGGCTGCCCGGTGCGCAGGTCCAGGTCGATGCCGTTGTGCGCACGCCCATCACGCCTTCCGAAGCGCGAGGTGAGCACACCGGGTACCGGCATGTGGAAGCCGCAGCCGAGGTCCCCATTGGTAAGTTCCAGCAGCATCACACTGTCACTGGCCGATAGCTCCGGCCCGTACACATTGGGCGCCGTGGTCAGCCAATCACCATAGAGGTGTGAGGCCGGCTCCGGACCCATGCCGTACCACGGTACATACAGCCCTTCGTCCACAGCGGCCTGGTCGGGCATTTCGGTCGTGTAAAGGTTGATCTCGTTGATCAAGGCATAGGGCACCTCCTCCAGTTCGAACAACGAATCGACCAGCAGGACCATCTCCGACTCGTCCATGCTACGGATGCGCTGGAAGAGGCGCAGGTCCTGGATCAGGTCCATGGGAGCGGGGTCCAGCAGGCACAACGAGTCGAGCAACTGCTCAAGGTGCGCGTCGCTCATCATCTCCTCGGCCTCCAGGAGCTTGCTATTTCCATAGACGACCTTGGCGGAAACGGTATCGGGATCGGTACCTCTTGAAGCTGGCGGATCGTGCGCGGCAACAACGCCCATCGCCGCCATGGCGAAGGGGAGGAACAGCAATGCCCTGAACAGGGCCGTTGGAAAGGCGCCGGTCATATTTCTTCCTTGCAGGTACTGTTGAGCAGGGGTCCTTGCAGGTGTACCCCTACGCTGGTATGGACGTGAAGATACCCGGCATCGACAACATGGGAAAAAACTTCGACGAAATGGCTTGGAAGGTGGTCCATCGGCGTTCTCAGCCCTTCAGCCACCAACCCATGAAGGCCAGCGACAGCAATAGCAGTGTGAAGATCAGCAGGGCCCAGCGGATGATCCCGTCGCCGATGAAGGGCCTGCGGTGCCTGCCCAGCACCGTGTAATTGATGCGGATGGCAGCCTCGCGGTGGCGCTGCTTCACACCGATCAGCGTGAGTCCCCCTGGTATGGCATCAGCCTCGAAATGAATGTCGGCCGCCTTCAAACCGTCCATGAACTCCTGTGCCATTTGGGGATCCCCGAACCGGAACACCAGCCACAGGGGATCCTGCGGATGGTCATCGAAGTTGGTGAGGTTCAGTATGGACATGGTTGAAGAGTGGCAGGGCGTTCACAGCGATCTTTCACGCCATTGAACGAGCTGGTCCAATGGCTTACGATAACCCTTGGGCCAATCGATGGCAGGATATCCGATGAAAAAAAGCCCCAAAGCCTGTCCATCATCGCCCAGCTTCAGGAAGTCGCGCATGGCCATGCCGGTCATCGGGCCACCGGTGCTCCAGAAGCCCCCCAGACCGTAGGCAGCGCAGGTCAGATGCATGTTCTGCACGGCGCACCCCATGGCCAGCAGTTCGTCGCGCTCGCTGATCTTGCCTTTGGGGTCGCGCACCATGCCCAGAGCGATCACCACACTGCTTTGCAGCGGGCGTTGCGTCATGTTGTCGTACTTGCGTTGCAGGAATTTCTCCCCCGGTGATACTCGGGTATATTCAGCACCGAGGAAGTCGCTGAGTTCTTGTCGGGCATTTCCCATGAACACGGTAAAGCGCCAGGGCTGGGTCATGCCATGGGTGGGTGCCCATGTCGCATTGGTCAGCACACGCTCCACGATCTCGCGGTGTACTTCGCGTTCGGTATGATCCTTCGGGTAGATCGTCCGTCGGTGACGGATCAGGTCGGTGACCTCGCTTACACTGAACTTCATGTTGGTTCCCGGCTCCAGGGCAACGGGGCGGCAAAGGAAATGCATCAGTGGCCAAGCAGCGTTCCCTTCCGCTCGCACGTCTTACCTTCAGCGATCCAAAAAAGAACCCTGCAACCCATGAGACCACGCCTTACTCTTCTCTCCGCCGCCTTCGTGAGCGGTACTGCGGTGCTTGCCCAGCCCGTGCTCAATGCCTCGAACAACGTGCCTGTTGCCGGTACCGATTATGCAGTATCGTCCGGTGAGGCCATCCCTACGGGAGGTACGGGGCCTGACCTGCTCTATGGATTCTGGATGCTGGTAGGGGATGGCAACCGCAACATTTATTACATGGCCCCGTCCGTTACACCGACATCCTCACAAATTCCTAGCGCTCAGTTGCTTTCCACCGATGGTGGCAGCGATACGCTATTCTGGGCCGTGACCACCGATGGCCTTACGCAAGTGGGTGAACGCACCGACCTGGCGTTGGTGAACTATACCGACCCCTTGCTGGAGATCGAGTATCCCTGCACCTTCGGGACCTCCTGGACCGATGCTGTTTCAGCGAGCTATTCGGTCAGTGGCTTCCCCGTTACGCGTACGGGAACGGTGACGGGTATCGCCGATGGGTACGGCACCTTGGAACTGCCCGCCGTGGTGGTCGAGGATGTGCTGCGCGTGAAAGTGCGCAAGGTCCTGCTGGACCAATCACCCCTTGCCAACGTGAGCCGGGTATCCGAGACGTTCTACTTCTTCACGGAGACGGTACGCCATCCTGTGCTCCGCATCCAGATCGACTCCGTCACCATTGGTGCGGGTGCGCCCGGTGTGACCAGCGAAGCACTGTGGATGTATGGCGATGGCATGCTGAGTGTTGGTTCCATCGAGATGGCGGATGTCCAGTTCACCGCCTACCCCAACCCTGCAAATGAGCTGGTGCATCTCCTGCTGAATGAAGGTGCGGATGCGGCACGTTTTGTCGAAGTGGTCGACGGAAGCGGTCGTCTCGTCCTGCGCAATGACTTCATCGGGCGGGCAGAGCAGGACATGCAGGCCGCGTTCAATGTGAGTGGTCTGGCACCGGGGCTTTACATGGTGCGTCTGAGCGGGGAGCACGGCGTGTTGGGCACCCAGCGTCTGGTGGTCCGGTAATACCGCTTACCAAAAGATCTGTTGGAACCCCTTCCGGTTTTCGGAAGGGGTTTCTTATGAATGGACGCCGCACTGTCCCCCTTTATCCGTTCACGATCTCACCGCCATTCGGGTGGAGCACCTGTCCGGTCATGTAGCTCGACGCATCGGTGGCCAGGAATACGAAGCTGGGAGCGATCTCATCGGGTTGGCCGGCGCGTTTCATAGGCGCATCGGAACCGAAGGAGGCGACCTCCTTCTTGGTGAAGGTGGACGGGATCAAGGGCGTCCAGACCGGCCCGGGGGCCACGGCATTCACGCGGATGCCCCGATCGATGAGCGTGGCGGAGAGCGAACGTGTGAAACTGACGATGGCACCCTTGGTCGACGCGTAGTCCACCAGGTGACCACTGCCACGGTATGCCGTGACCGAGGTCGTGTTGATGATGCAAGCACCCTTCCGCATATGCTTCAGTGCGGCACGGGTCACGGAAAAGAAAGACAAGATGTTGGTGCGGAAGGTTCTTTCCAACTGGGCCCGATCGATATCCTCGAAGCGCTTCTGTGGATATTGGGTCGCCGCATTGTTCACCAGTATATCCAGTTTGCCGAAGGCCTTGATGGTACGCTCCACCACCCGGTCGCATTGCGCTTCGCGCCCCAGGTCGCCCGGGATCAGGATGCAGCGTGTCCCGTGTGCCTCCACCATGGTCCGGGTCTCCCGGGCATCGGGATGTTCGCTGAGGTAGGCGATGGCCACATAGGCTCCTTCGCGGGCGAAGGACACGGCCACTGCGCGCCCGATACCACTGTCGCCGCCGGTGATCAACGCCACTTTGTCCTTGAGTCGGCCGCTGCCCGTTACATGGGCATCCACCGTTTCGGGCGCAGGCTTCATGCGCGCCTCGCTACCGGGTCGTCGCTGCTGTTGGGGCGGTCGCACACCCCGCTTCGGTCCTCCTTTTTGCATGATCAAACCCGGGCCATTCCCATGCCATGACATGCTGTAACAGGCCCGGAAAACTTCATCCTGTGCGGCGGCCCAGGTCCTTCTCCCTGGATGCCAGTTCGTCGCTCAGTGTAACCAGTTGACGATGTTGTTCGGCTTCCTTGCGTTGCATGTCCAACGCCATCTTGCGCAACCCGGGCAGTACATCCTCGGGCAGCGATACCAGCAGCCTGGCCCACGTACGGATCAAGTGCAAACGCACCATGCGCAGTGCGTTCACCACGGCCGCCACCCGCTGCGGACGGGGTGCGGTATGGGCCACCCGATGCAGTTGGTCGGTCAGTTCCGCAGCTTCCTCACAAGTACAAGGACCCGGAACATGGCCGTGTTCCACCGCGGTGGTCACCAACTCGGAGCTGATGGTGCGGTCCATCGCGTGCTGTTCGGGGAGCACGGTATCCAAGGGGGGCTGCGTGTACCGGGCAATGTTCGGCAACAAGCGCAGCAGACGCTTGTACACGAAATGCAACTCATCAATGGACAGTCGCCTTTCCAGAAAGGTCGCACGGATGCCCTGTAGATAGCGTTCAAGCATGCTTGCGCCTGGCAAACATCCTGCCCACCAAGGGCGTATTCGCCGCCCGGGTACCCTGCTCCCCGGGTTTCCCGTTCCCTGTATGTCCGTTTGGAACATGGGGGTGAAGCGCTTCACTCCGAAAGTCGTGGCCCAAAGGGTCGGGAAGGCGTTCAGCCCTTCACAATATTGGGGAATGGAATCCTATCCCACCGTGTACATAGGGGCTGTTCTTCCCCAGACGGTGCATTGACCCAGGTCTCCGGATAGCTACAAAATATGTCTGCGGAGAAACGTGATGTTCTCCAAATTCTCCTGCACCTCCGTCCGCTGCCGATGGATCAGTTGATGGGTTTCTGCGGAGGCTGCAAAACGATCGAGCGCATCCATTCGGGTCAGCAGGAAACCCTCCTGCCGCTCACAAGTATCCAGAACGGTGAGACCATCCGGCTTGGACACGGGATCACGAAGATCCTCCCAGGCAGGATGCGGCTCGTACGTTGTCGCCCGGTGCACCTGCGTACCGTTGTGCGAGATCGCTTTCTGTAACAGGGTGTTCACTTCGGTGATCAACATCACTCTGCGGGCGCCGATAGTGGCCAATAAGTCCTTCAGAAGGGGGTCCTCGGCACGTTCGGTGGCGTCCATATATCCCCTGCGATCATCCTCCAGATGATCGTGAAGTAGAATGAGGTGTTCCAGATCGAGATGCAGTGCCATGGCCGAGGTATACAAAACCGCGTTCCGATCTTCAGGCCGGACCGTGTCCATCGCCTTCACGATCCTATCGGAGAACATCCATCACGATCCGGGTCGCCGATGGGTCCAGTCGGTGTTGGGGTCCGTCTTTCCGGTGAAGGGCACCTCAGGCCACCCAGCGCACCTGGCGGAAGGATCTTCCGGGGATCTCCACAGCGCTGAGCAGGTGGGCAATGAAATGGAAACGCACCAGGACACGGCGACCGCGATAGTAGGTGCGCCGGTCGCCCACATTGGATACGCTGACCCCATTGGCCACCAGCGGATCACCGGGATCCAGTCCCTCGTCGTGGAGCACATCGAACAGCACGTGTTTCTCCATGCGCACCGATTCGATGTAGGGCTGTACCGTGTCGAGGGGCTTCGGGGTGATCATGGATGTGGGGTCAGTGTGGTCGCAAGTTGGTCTTTGGGCCGTGGCGGCGCCAGAGGAGGGACCCTCAGGTTTTCCAGAGTGGATCGTGTGGAACCGCCGTTCCGTTCGATTTGTGCACCAAGCATCACGCCCTTTCGTTCGAACAGCTGCCCCTGGCACGTGTTACCTTGTACCACCGCCATGCAAGACCTCCTCTTCGGCCGTTTCGTCCCTCCAGCGGACGACCGCTCACCCTTCGAGAAGCTGTTACCGTTGTTCCTCGAAATGCTCACGCACACCAGTGGCGATGTGGAGGAGGCCCTGGATTGGATGAAGGAAGTGGACAAGGAGCACGGCCTCTTCAGCAAGGAATACACGCTGGAGGACTTCAAGGCCGATCTGCGCAAGCACGGCATCATCGGCGACCGCCCCACCAAGGGCGATCGAATGGCACTCACGGCAAAGGCCGAACAGCTGATCCGCGAGCGGGCCATGGAACAGGTCTTCGGGAAGTTGAAGAAAAGCGATGTGGGCCAGCACGGCCTGCGGCGCAGCGGCCCGGGGGAGGAACCCACCGGCGATCGACGTGCCTACCGCTTCGGCGACCGCATCGAACAGGTGGCCATGAGCGACAGCATCCGCAATGCGCAACAACGCGGGATCGACGAGTTGCGCATGAGCGAGGAGGACCTGGAAGTGTTCGAGACCGAACAACAGAGCGCTTGTGCCACAGTGCTGATGATCGACATCAGCCACAGCATGATCCTCTACGGCGAGGACCGCATCACACCGGCGAAGAAGGTGGCCATGGCGCTGGCCGAGTTGATCCGACGCCGCTACCCGAAGGATACCCTGGACATCGTGGTATTCGGCAATGATGCCTGGCAGGTAAGCCTGAAGGACCTGCCCTACCTGCAAGTGGGACCCTTCCACACCAACACCGTGGCGGGCATCGAACTGGCGATGAACATCCTGCGCCGCCGCAAGCTGCCGAACCGCCGCATCGTGATGATCACCGACGGGAAACCCAGTTGTGTGAAACGCGATGGCGAGTACTACATGAACAGCGTCGGGCTGGACGACCATATCGTGGCGCGCACGTTGGATGCCGCGGTACGGGCGCGTAAAGCAGGCATCCCGATCACCACATTCATGATCGCGCAGGACGCCTGGCTGCAACAATTCATCGAACGCTTCACCGAGGCGAACCAGGGCCGCGCCTTCTACACCGGCCTGCAGGGCCTGGCCGACATGGTGTTCCGCGACCACACCCACAACCGAAGATCTTCCTCATAAGCACCAGGTACGGGGGCGTCGTGACGCGCCCTTCTGATCCCCACCCATGGACCACAGCACCATCACCACCCTCGGCGAACTCACGCGCAGCGGCTACCAGCCGCGCAGCATCAAGACGGAATTGCGCGCCAACCTCATCGCCCGGATGCGGGCCGGCAAGCCGCTTTTCGAAGGCATCCATGGCTACGAGCACACCGTACTGCCCGCCCTGGAACATGCCATCCTCGCCGGACACAGCATCAATCTCCTGGGCTTGCGTGGACAGGCCAAGACGCGCATGGCTCGCAGCCTTGTGCTCCTGTTGGATGAATGGATCCCGGTGGTGGCCGACAGTGAGCTGAACGATGATCCACTGGCACCGATCTCGCGCTTCGCACAGGACCTGGTCGCGGCGAAGGGTGACGACACACCGATCACCTGGATGCACCGCGACGAGCGCTACACCGAAAAACTCGCCACCCCCGATGTCACCGTGGCCGACCTGATCGGCGACAGCGACCCCATCAAGGCCGCCAACCTGAAGCTCGACTACAGCGACGAACGCGTGATCCACTTCGGCCTCATCCCGCGCAGCCACCGCGGCATCTTCGTCATCAACGAACTGCCCGATCTGCAACCGCGCATCCAGGTGGCGCTCTTCAACATTTTGCAGGAAGGCGATGTGCAGATCCGTGGTTTCAAGCTGCGACTGCCGCTCGACATCCAGTTCGTATTCACCGCCAACCCCGAGGACTACACCAACCGGGGCGCGATCATCACACCGCTGAAGGACAGGATCCAGAGCCAGATCCTCACGCACTACCCGCCCACCATCGAGTTGGGCATGCGGATCACGGCCCAGGAAATGCGCAGCCCGGAGGACCAGGTCCGTCGCGTTCGTGTGCCCGACCTGTTGCGTGTGATCATCGAGCGCATCGCCATGGAAGCGCGTGACAGCGAGCATGTCGATGGCCGTAGCGGGGTTAGCGCACGCCTTACCATCAGCGCGTTGGAAAGTCTGACCAGCGCTGCGGAAAGACGCTTGATCATGAGCGCAGGTGAACGGACCGTGGCCCGTGTGGGTGACCTGCAGTCCGTGGTGCCGGCCATCACCGGCAAGATCGAACTGGTGTACGAGGGCGAGCAGGAGGGTCCCGCCAAGGTGGCGCAGCACCTGCTGGGCCAGGCCGTGCGCCACACCTTCGCGGAGCTTTTCCCCGATCCCGCAAAGTCGCGCAAGCGCAATGCCGGTGCGGGCGATCCATATACCGGCATCGTGGCGCATGTGGAAGCACAGGCCGTGGAGCTGACCTATCTGGCCGACGAAGCCACCTACCGCAAGGCGCTGCGATCCGTGCCCGGCCTGCTGGCCCTGGTGAAGGAGCACCACGCCTACCTCGATGAGGAGGAGTCGTTTTTTTGGGCCGAATTCGTGCTGCACGGACTGGCCGAGCACAGCCGCATCGCACGCTCGGCAAAGCCCGGTGGCACCCGCTTCAGCGACCTGTTCAACAGCATGCTGTCGGCGGATATCGGTGAGGAGGATGACGACAAGCGAAAGCCCCGCTGAACCGCCGCGCAACCGCAGGCGCCTGGTGTTCCTGATGGGCATCGCCACCGTCCTTTTTTTCGGGGTGGGCGGCGTTCTGTTGATGCATCATGTACAGCACCGTGATGTGCTGGCGCTCATCCTCGGTCCGGCGGATCCCTTCACGCAAGTGCTGTGGGGCACTGGCTCCGGACTGTTGTTGGGCTTCGCCGCGTGGGGCATGGTGGCCATGCGCTTCATGTCCCCGGTGCGCGTCAAGTACGCTCAAATGATCGGCCCGCTGATGGCCCATCGCAGCGACCGCCTCTTCATCTCCGTTTGCGCCGGGGTGGGCGAGGAGCTCTTCTTCCGCGGCGCCCTGCAATGGTGGTTGGGGATCCCCATCACCGCCGTGCTTTTTGTGGCCATCCACGGCTACCTCGATCCG
The DNA here is from genome assembly GCA_041745875.1 of Flavobacteriales bacterium. Taxonomy (GTDB): domain Bacteria; phylum Bacteroidota; class Bacteroidia; order Flavobacteriales_F; family PHOS-HE28; genus PHOS-HE28. The sequence goes on from JBGTIB010000092.1 coordinate 77,136, forward strand.
CGCAACTGGCGCATCAGCGTCTATGGCGTATTCATGACCATGGCCATGATGGGCCTGGGCTGGATGGCCGGACACCTTGGCCTGCTGGCACGGATGTTCGCACACACGCTGATCGATGTGGTGCTGCTGGAACGTTTACATGGGGACTGGCGGCGCACTGTTGCGTTGGGTGCGCGAACGCACCACTAACGGCTACGGACATTGAATGGATCATGCGCGGTACATCACATGGTGATGTTCGTTGGTGTCGCATGTATCGCACGCCCGGTGTTGATGGCCGCAACCGGTCGTCGCTGGTTGCACGCCGTCACCCGGTCATCGTTGGTTGTTCGTCGGCACCCGGTCGTCGTTGGTTGTTCGCACCGGTCGTCGTTGAGGGCGGATCATGATCCGCCCCTACTCCTTCCGGTATTTATGGGGGTCCTTGTTGTCCTCCTCGATCTCGTTCTTCACCTTGCGCATGCGCAATGCCAACATGGCCAATTCGCGATGACCCTGCTGACGCAACCAATGGAATGCCTCGTCGTTATTGTCGCCACACAGGGCCACCTGCTTCAATGTGTTCATGCCGTGGCGCTCCAGCCAATCCAGCGCCTTCTTGTCGCCTTCGATGCCGGTGACCACGGCCATCAGGTGCGGGTGCCCGTTCGCCATCAGCCACTCGCGTGCTTCCTTCTTGTTGCGTAGGGCGAAGGTGAAGATCCCCAACTCGGGGTAGCCGTTCTTGATCAGCCAATCGCGTATCTCGCGTTGGCCGGAAATGGCCTCGCCCCAGGCCAACAGGATCTTCGCGGGGTACTCGGTGCGCATGGGTGGGCGTAGAACGGCAGGAGGGCGAAGATATTCCCGTGCCCGCGCTGAAGGGCCAGTGCGTCCATGGTCCGGAACGAGGAGCGGTGCCAATTCCCATTCCGCCGTGGATTACTTTGCAAGTGGAGAAGCTGATGGTTGAATGATCTATTGCCAGCACAAAGGACCAATGACCATGGTGGTGGCCACACTGGCCGCCACCATGGCCTTGGCCCAACAACCTTTTGATCTTGACTTAGGTTTCCAAACTGAGATCATGACCTCGGGTGTGACGGGATCACAGTATGTCAACTCCCTTCATGTCTTGGCCGATGGAAACCTTTTCGTATCGGGCCGTTTCCATTTCACAGGCGATGCCACACTGAGTTATTTCAAGAAACTGACAAGCAGTGGCAATTTGGATACGTCGTTTCCAAATGTGTTCGCAGGTGGTGGAAGGATCGCAGCTTGGTCATCTGGATTCTATGTGGGAACCTGACAAATGGTGACCCGGCTGACACCCAGTGCGAGCCTCGATCCCACCTTCGACATGAACTCCTCGTGGCCCTTGGTCAGCATCTTCCAGGGAGGTGACTACCACGTGTTCCCCGATGGGCGGGTGCTGGTAACGGGTAGCCACGACATGAACGACCCGGTGCGGGGCTTCGTGGGATCCCACCAACTGATCTGGTTCCAGAACAACGGTTACCTGGATACCACCCGGGTGCACCGCCAAGGTAACGGCATCTTATGGACATTGAAGGAACAGCCGGATGGCAAATTCCTGGTGAGTTGCACCTGTACGTTCTATGATGGACAGGCGGTTTCCCCGATATTCCGGATCCATCACGATGGGTCCCTTGACACTAGCTTCAGTGTGCCGCTTGAGCCTTGGGGCTACACATACGACATGCATACCTATGCTGACGGAACGATCTTGGTCGCTGGCACCCATATGGTCAGTTGGCGGCCAGATACGCTTTCTGTGTTTCGCCTGCTGCCCAACGGGGACTTCGACCCCACTTTCGAACCCGTTCCAGGAAAAGCCCTATACGCCGCCTCGCCAGCCTTCTTCCCGACAGCTTATGGCCTGCTGCCACTGGATGACGGTCTCACAGTGGTTGTTGGGAATTTCGATCATTTGCATGGAGAACCCCGTGGAGGCATTGCGTTATTGAACAACGATGGTTCCCTCTCGGAGAATTTATTCGCGGATGCGGCTGGCGGCACATATACGTCCCCCGGTGGTCCTCGACGAGTAATAAGCGACATAGTCCCCGCCCCGGATGGCAGCTACTATATCCATGGAGTTTACCACGGTTATAACGATGGCACCATCAACGACACGCAGCAGCGCTTCGTAAGCCGCTTGTACGGCCTCAACGTGGGTGTGCAGGAGCAGGCACTTCCCAGCATGGCGGTGTACCCGAACCCGGCAAGCGGCCATGTTACGGTGGATTTGAAGCAGCCCCTGCCACAAGGCATGCTGGTGCTCCGTGATGCCTTGGGGCGCGAGGTTCTGCGGCAGCGTGTGGCGGGAGAGCAGAACATGGTGGGGTTGCAAGGGCTGGCTGGTGGCGTGTATGTCTTTGAGCTATGGGACAAGAATGAACGCCTCAACGCGCAGCGCTTGCTGATCGAATAGCACGGGGATCGATCGCTTCGTCCGCGTCAGGTCACACGGTAACTTCGCCGCGTGCTGAACCTCTTAACCTGTCTCTTTATTGCCCTGCTCCCGCTGTCCATGGTGGCCCAGCAGGGCAAGGCCTGGGACAAGGTGCAAGCCCAATATGACAGGGGTCGCATCTATGCGGGTATCCGCACATGCGACAAGCAGCTATCCGGCAAGGAATCGCAACAAGCCTTCCTGGTGCTTCGCGCCGAAGGACACAACCGCATCGCCGCCTACGACAAGGCCCTGCGCGACGGGCGTGAGGCCTTGAAGCACGTGGACGGTGAACTGGAACATGCAGCAGCATTGCAACTGGGCATCGCCATGGTACACCTGGGCCAACCCGATAGTGCACAGCATTGGTTCGAACGTGCGCTGGGTGCGAGCGACGATAGCGAAGCCCATTTCCGCCTGGGGCTGCTTGATCTGGCACAACGCAGTCCGGCCGAGGCATTGACGCGATTCGATCGGGTGTTGGAGCAGCGCCCCCGGCACGTGGCCGCCCTGCGCGAACGCGGTGCCGCCCATGCACTGTTGGGTGACAGCGCAGCCGCGCGACGCGACATTGAACAGGCCCTGGAA
>JBGTIB010000093.1:0-27109 GCA_041745875.1 Flavobacteriales bacterium
TTCGCCGGTCGTTCCGCCCACACAATCACCGCAACCATCGATGAAGGCCGAACCGCCCGGTACACCAGCGCAGTCGTTGGCGCAGGCCACTTCACCGGTGGTTCCACCCACGCAGTCACCGCAGCCGTCGATGAAGGCCGAACCCCCCGGTACACCAGCGCAGTCATTGGCGCAGGCTACTTCACCGGTCGTTCCGCCCACACAGTCACCGCAGCCATCTATGAAGGCCGAACCACCCGGTACGCCAGCGCAGTCGTTCGCGCAGGCCACTTCGCCGGTGTTGCCACCAACGCAGTCACCGCAACCATCAATGAAGGCCGTACCACCGATATCGCCATTGCAATCGATCGGGGTTCCAGCGCAAATGCAGTTGGCTTGGATGACATCATTGCCAGTAGTGGCGTCGTTGTCGTTGCACGCGGTGCCTGGTTCAGGGTTGCCGCAACCACAAATGCCGGGCTCGATCTTGTCCGGGTCATTGGGACATCCGTCTATACAGTCGGCAGTGCCGTCGCCATCAGTGTCGGTGTCAGGAACGCCGCAGCCGCAAATGCCGGGTTCGATCTTGTCCGGATCGTTCGGGCAGCCGTCGAAGAAGTCGCAGGTGCCATCGCCGTCCGCATCCTGGAAGGTGTTGCTCACGATGCCATCGGTGCATTCATCCAGCGTGCAGGGATCGCCATCGTCCACTGTCAGCTGGGAACAGGCGCAACCGTCGCTGTTCACGCCTTCACCATTGGGTGTGCCGGGGCAGAGATCGAAGGCGTTGCAGACACCATCGTCGTCATCATCGTTGCACAGGATGCTGAATGACGTGCCGCAAGGGGAACCATCCAGTTCGATGTAGTAGGTCGCTGCCGGGCGCTCGCCAAAATCGGCCTGGCCTGGCATGGGCGTGGAATTGCTGCCCGTACTAAGGATGATGGTGCTCAACAAGCCTGTATTGGCGGCCCGGAGTTTCACATTGTAATTCCCAACGTCGGGACCGGCATGTTCAGCAAGGAGGTTCAGCACCAACGGACCGCCTGGATGCTCGATCCGATAGTAGGCGTTGGCCGGGCCATACTGGAAACCTATTTGACCGGTGACGGTCGATGCTTCCAGATCGATGGTCGGAGCATCGCCGCTGCCGATCCCAGCTACGGGGTTGATGGGGAAGACGGGTGGGGCAACGCTGTAGCTGAGTTTGTAGGAAACACCGCAGGTGACGGCTTCGATCCTCAGGTAGTAGAAACCGTTGCTTCCAAGACAAGAGGTGCTCAACGTTTCCGACAATGGAAGGGAATTCCCGCCAACGGCCACGTTCCATCCTTGCAGAAACCCTGTGTTGCTTTGCCGCAACTCGATCACTGCGGTCCCGGGGCCACCTGTGCCGGCATGTTCGGCCTCCCAGTTGATGGTCAGTACACCGTTCGTGGGCAGGTCCAACCGGTAGTAGTCGTTGTTCTCCACGTAGGTGGAGAAATTGATCTGGCCTTCGGTGGGTGTGCTGGGCGGAAGTATGATCGCCTGAGCAGTGCCATCATTGGGTTCCAGGTCATTGGCAAAGACCGGTGGTGTCACCGTGTAACTGAAACGGTAGGAAACCCCGCAGATGGTGGATGCCAGGGTCAGGTAATAGAAGTTGGTGTTGCTTCTGCAATCGATGCTCACTGTTTGCGAAGCAGGCAAGGAGTTGGCCCCTACGGGTAGGTTCCATGATTGGATCGCGCCAGTGTTTGTCTGCTGCAAGGTGGCCGTTACGGTGCCTGCCACATCGGTTCCGGCATGTTCGGCTTGCCAATGGATGTTCAGCACGCCGTTCGTTGGCAGATCGATCCGGTAGTAGTCGAGGTTGTCCACATAGGTGGAGAAATTGATCTGGCCTTCCGTTGGGGTGCTGTGCGGAAGTGTGATCGCCTGACCGCTGCCATTGTTCGGCTCGGCATCGTTGGCGAACGCAGGTGGCGTTACCGTGTACCGGAAGCGATAGCTCGTGCCGCAGATACCGGTGCTCAGGCTCAGGTAATAGAAGTTGGAGTTGCTGCGGCAGTTGATGCTTACCGTTTGGGTGGCGGGTGTTGAGTTCGCACCGACCGGCAAGTTCCACGACTGTATTGCGCCGGTTGATGTTTGACGCAGGACGAATGTTGCCTGGGCCGGGTCGGACGCGCCTGCATGTTCGGCTTCCCATTCGATGTTCAGCACACCATGCGTGGGCAGATCGATGCGGTAATAGTCATCATTGTCACCATGGCGGAAGTCGATCTGTCCTTGGTGCCATATCCCAGGGGCCACGGTCTGTGCTTGCCCTGAACCATTGTTCGGCTCGGCATCATTGGCGAATACAGGAGCCACGATGTCGTAGGTGAAACTGTAGTTCGTACACACTGCGCCGCTGGGGTTCACGATGCTGATGTAGTACAGCCCGGCGCCCTGGCAGGGGAAGAGGAACGAATCGTTCACCGGTACTCCGTTGGCCCCGGCCGTAAGGGTGAAGGTGCCAATGACGGCAGTATTGGCCTGTCGCACGTTGAAGGTCACCTCGAGATCCGTAAGGCCGGTGTTGCTCATGCTGCTTTGCACGCGCAATTGTCCCTGTGAGGGCGGCGTGAAGCTGAAGTAATCCACCGAGTTGTCCGTGGGTGAACAGGCACCTGTACTACCTGCCATGGCCGTGTTGTAGGTCATGGCCGTCGCTTGGCCGCTGCCGTTGTTCGGTTCAATTTCCGTTTGCGCCCACGTACACAAGGGCACGATCAAGGCCATTGTACAGGCGAGCAGTTTGTTGAGGGTTCTCATGGTTCCAGGGTTTTGGTTTTCGGAAAGAGGGCGGGGTTTTCGGTAAATGATGATGACCGGACCTTTGGGACCGGATACACGCACACATCGGAGTGGGGGTGCGTATGTGAACGATCACGGTCCACTTATCAGCGATCTTCTCTTCATTCGTTCACATTTGTGCCCGTTCACCGATAACGGTTCGAGCAATTGCTCTTGGACCGATCAAATTCACTATGGACAGCCTCGCAGTTTCGCCGTATTATCGCGGTCCGCTATTCAGTGGACCAGCAAGCGAGTACCGTGGAACGGATCGCCCTTACCGACACCGCATCGACGCCTGCTTGGATGGCAGGTCTGCTCTGCAACGATCCGTCAACGATCCGTGCGCTTTACGACACGCATTTTCCGGCGATCAAGCAGTACGTGCTTCAGAACCGTGGCACCGGCAGCGATGCACAGGATATGTTCCAGGAGGCGGTCACCGTGCTGTGGTTGAGCGTGAAGGAGCGGCGCCTTGTGCCCGATACGGATCCCGGAGGCTTTCTCTACCGCGTGGCGAAGAACAAATGGCTGGACGTGGTCCGGTCAGCAGCACACAGGCACATGAAAGTGGTGCATAATGAGCAATTATTGGAACGCCGTGACGATGCCCCCGACGACATCGAGGAACGTATCGTACGCCTGCGCGGCGTCTACGACAAGCTTGATGACAAGTGCCGCATCGTACTGGACCAGTTCTACTTCGAGCGTAAGGACCTCGCCACCATCGCAGCCGGAATGGGTGTGGAGGAGGAGAGCATACGCACCATCAAGTATCGCTGCATGATGAAGCTACGTGCCTTCCGCAAAGCCATCAATGGCGAAGAACAACAACAAGGATGAGGGATCGTGCCATGGACCGCCTGCGATTCGAGACCATCGAAGCATATGTATTGGGAACGATGCCCGGTGATGAGCGCGCCCGTTTCATGGAGGAAATGGAGCGCAATGCCGCACTCAGGGCAGAAGTGGAGTTGCAGAAAGAGAACATTCTGGCTGTGGAATTCGGTGGCTTGGAACGCACGCTGCGCACCATCGCCAATGCGGAACAGAACGATACAACGGGGAAGGGTACCGGCCGCTCATCCTTCCTCAAGTATGCGGCTGCGGTGGCCTTGCTGGTCGTTGCTGCGGTCTGGTGGCTTGTAAGGCCCGCTGAGCATGAGCGCCTCTACGCTGAATACTACACGGTGGATCCCGGACTTCCAGTGGCCATGAGCGCCACAGGCGACCATGCCTTCCAGGATGCCATGGTGGCCTACAAGCTGGGCGACTACCATGAGGCACGCAGCAAATGGTCGGCATTGCTACAGCAGGAGCCGATGAATGATACACTGCGCTATTACATCGCCAGTGCCTGGCTGGCCGAGGGTGACGCGCAAGCGGCGATCCCCATGTTGGATGCGCTCACGAAGGAGCCAGCCTCCGCCTTCCATGCCAGGGCCGGGTGGTTCCTCTTCCTGGCCTATGTAAGCACCGGAGAGATCGCCAGTGCGCAGGCCATGACCATCGGGTCGGACACCACCTATGGGGACCGTGTCCGCAGGATCAAGGAACAACTCGGGAAGTAATGCGGCACCTGCTCCTTGTTGCGGTGCTTGTGATGACCGCAGCCTGCGCATTTGCACAAGGCAATGCAGAGTTGCGTGCCCGGGACCAGCGCATCAAGGAGCTTCTTGGCGACGAGGCCTATGCTCAGGCGATCGCCGAGATCGATGCACTGGTGATCGCTGCTCCCGGAACCGCCTGGCAGGACTCACTCTGGAACTACATCTATCCGCTGGGTAACGCCCATTGGAGGACGAAGGGACCAGAAGCTGCTGCTGCTGCGGCTGAAGGTCTCTTTCACCGCATCGTGGCCGCCAAGCGATCGCCGCAGTGGGAGGTGAAGGCCTTGATCAAGATGAGCGCGCTGTATTACGACCTCCACCTTATGGAGGACTACCAGCGCGTGGGTATGCTGGCCCTAGAGACCGCCGAGCAGAACGCCGGGCGCATTCCCCCGATGGTGCTCGCTGATGCGAAATACTGCATGGCCCTGACGCACATGGATCTCGGCCGCCACGAAGCCGCGCTTTCCCTGGTGCAACGTGCGGTCGAAGACGCCCAGCGGGTCGACACCCTCCCCGTGATGCGCCTGCCGATCTATTTCAGCCTGCAAGGCAGTGTACTTCGTCGCTTGGGGCGCGAACGCGAAGCGGAACAGAGCTACAAGCAAGGCGTCGCTGTCAGCGAGCAGGACACCAGCTTGGATGCGCTATCCACACAGGCCACGTTGCTGGGGAACTGGGCGATCTTGATACAGAGCACTGGCGATCTGCATCGGAGCAAGGAGGTAAACACGCGCGCCCTCAACGCCATGAGCGCAGCGATCGCCCGTACTAAGGGCGACCCCCAGAGGCAATTCAGCGCCAGGATGAACCGCACACGGATCTTGTTGAATCTGGGTTCCACCTACTTCGACATGGGTGATTTCGACCGTGCGGGCCTGTTCATGGGAATGGCAAAGGCTGAGCGCAGGGATCTTCTGGGCGATGGGCACCCACAGGTGTTCGGCTTGAACGAGGGCATCGCCGAGGTTGAGGCGATGGCCGGCAACTATGAAGGCGCGGAGAAGCTGCTGTTGGAACAGATCGGAACATATGGCACCATGAACGAGGGCGGCAGCGACAAGTTCCTGGACCTGCATGGCCGAATGGCGCGCATGGTGGCCAAGCGAGGGCATCTCGCACGCGCAGATTCGATCTATGCTGCTGTATTGCCGACGGATGAGCGTGTGTTGAGCGGATCGATGAGCCGGTACCTGGCAGCCACGCTTGCGGAACGGGCCGACCTGCGCATGGCCCAAGGGCGACCCGCGGACGCCATCAGCGACCTGCTGTTCAGCCGCGGCATCCGCGGCCGCATCCATGGCGCCGGGCATGAGCGCCTCGCCGAAGCGGACGTCCTCATCTCCGGGGCAGCGCTCGCCCTTGGCGATACCATCATGGCAGGTCGGTTCGCAGATTCGGCCCTCCATATCCTTGCCCGCCGTGTCGCACAGGTGAAAGGGCCATTTTCGCCCACCGCACTGCGTTACCCCGGCCTGCTGGCCGATGCGGTCATGGCCAAAGTGGCCGTGGAACGTGCCACACGACCAGGAAGCGGCGAGGAGCGCGAATGGCTGCAACAGCTCGATCTGGCCTTTGCCTCGCTGCACCGGAACATGAGTTCGTTGAGCGAGGAAGGGGCGCGTTTGCAGATGTCAGCCGCGCAACGACGGTTGTTCGGCCTCGGCCTGGACCTCGCCTATGCCGCGCACGAACGCTTCGGAGAAGCAGAGGACCTCCAGCGGTTCCTGCGCATCTCAGAATCCGGCCGTGCCGTACTGCTCAAGAACCACCTGAATGCATTCACCAGCTTGCGCTATGCGAACGTGCCGGACAGTGTGCTGTTGCGCGAGCAGCAATTGCTCAAGGCCCTGAGCATCGACCCGGATGACGCCGGCGCATGGGATGATCTATACAGGAATGAACAGTCCTACGCCTCATTCCTCGACACGCTGCGCCAGCGTCACCCGGACTACTTCACCTTGCGGCACGGAGAACCGAACGTCACCATCCAGGACCTGCGTCAACGTTTGGTCTCCGATGAACGCGCATTACTGGCCTACGCTGTCACAGGGGAACACCTTTTCATGCTCGTGGTCCGTGCCGACACGGCCGCACTTTTGCGCTCCTCGAGCCAGGGTGTAGCTGCTGCGGTGAAGGCGTTGAACGATGCCGTGATCACCCGGCATACGGAGAACTACCTGAAGGCTGCGCATGAATTGTACCTCCTGGTCTTCGCGCCGGTGGCCCCGCTTCTTCACACGCCTGAGCTGCTCATCATCGCGGATGGGGAATTGCACCGCGTGAACTTCGAAGCGCTGTTGAGCGCACCAGCAAGTGCGATCGACTTTCGTGAGCACCTGCTGATCCAGCGGTACGCAATCGCCTACCTGCTCAGTGCCACCACGGCCGTTCAGTTCGCCAGCCTGAAGCAGGGCCGCCCGTCGAAAGCGCTGGCGGTGGCACCCGGTTTCAGCGATGAGCTCAAGCAGGCGTATATCGCCATGGCGACCGATACATCCGAGATCGACCGCGACTTCCTCAGCTACGTGCGTCAGCCATTCGCACTGCGCACCGCCAGGGAGCTGGGGGATCTGCTTTCCGCAAGGGTGATGCTGGGTGGCGAGGCAAGTGAGCAGGGCTTCCGCGCACTGGCGAAGGAATACGGCATACTGCACCTGGGAACGCACGCCGAACTGAACGAACGATCGCCTTTGTACTCGCGCCTCGTGCTGAGCAAGGATGCCGGCAGCGGCGAGGCCGATGCGGACGGCTACCTGCACGCATACGAGATCTTCGAGCTGGACCTGCGCGCGCAACTGGCTGTTCTCACCGCTTGCGAGACCGGCGCAGGGAGCAATGTGGAAGGGGAAGGCGTGCGCTCGCTCGGCTACAGTTTCGCATATGCGGGCTGCCCCAGTCTGGTCGCATCGCTGTGGCAGATCGATGAAAAGGTGAGCTCGGAGATCATCATGCGCTTCTATGAACACCTGGCCGATGGGATGCCGAAGCATCTGGCATTGAGAGAAGCAAAGCTGGAGCACCTCAATGCGGCCCGGGACGAGCTTGCGATGCCGTATTACTGGGCAGGCATGGTACTGATGGGCGATGTGGAACCGATCGCAGGCGCTGGCGGAGCTTGGAGTACGTGGGCGAAGCTTGCTGCCCTGCTCATGGCCCTGGGCGCGCTCTTGCTGGTCTGGATCCTCGTGCGACGTCGCGCACCTACCTTGAACGCATGATCGTTACCGCCTCGGAGACACGCACCGGAAAATTCGCCATGCGCATTCTCAGGGCTGCATTGTCGATCCCGGCCTGCTGGCTCTTGTGCCTTCCAGGCGTCGCACAGGACATGCACGAGCTGGAAGAAAGGCATGCGCGCATCAGTGTGCTGTACGATCAGGAGAATTATGCCGCAGTGGTGCGCCAGATCGATGCACAACTGAAGGAAGCGCCTGGCACACCCTACGCCGATTCGTTGCACAGTTACCTGTACAAGTACGGGCGATCCCACCGGAAGCTGAAGGATGCAAGGGCTGGTGTGGAGGCCGCAGAGCGTCTCTATGAACTGGTGAAAGCCAGGGGCCATGCGGGCAATGAACTGGAAGCGCTCTTCGACCTCAGCTGGATCCATTATGATGCAGGTGAATTGAAGCAATGCGCCCGGGTGGACTCCCTGGCAGTCGTGGTGGCCGATAGCGATCCCTCGGTGCCCTTGAGGCAGAAGGGTCGGGCACGTCAATACCTGGCGTTCGATCATAGCATCATCGGCGATCATCGGCGGTCGGCACAGTGGGCCTTGGAAGCCCTCGGGATCTATGCGAAGGCCGATACGGTACCACCCATCCAGTGGGCCGAATCGTTTACGGCCGTGGGTGTCGCCTATTGGCACCTGGGCCGTATCCGCGATTCGGAACAGTACTACTTGAAGGCCCTGGAAGTGCTCGGCGAAGGTCAGAGCCAGGAGGTATTGGCGCGAAAGGCGAGCGCACATGGGAACCTGGGCGTGCTCTGGCAGAGCGCTGGTGACATCGCACGCAGCAAGATCCATTACTACCAGAACCTGATGCTCCTCGATCAGCTCATCGCCAACGCGACCGACCAGTTCCTCCGTGATGAAGCCACCGTGAACCGTACGCGCACGTACCTCAACCTGGCCACCGTGTATTTCGAGAGCGGCGATGTGGGCCGGGCGCGCGAGTTGTTGGAGATCGCCTGGAACGACCGCAGCAAGGTGCTCGCCGCCGATGATCCCCAACTGCTCACGGTGAAGGAACGGATGGCCGATCTGGAACTTTCATATGGTGCATTGGACAAAGCGGAAGAACTTGTAAGCACTTACCTCGTCGCGTGTGAGGAGAACTACGGGACTCGTAGTATGGAATACAACCGCGCCTGTTCCAAGCTCGGCGATATCGCGCAGCGACAAGGGGACTTTGCCAGGGCTGATTCGCTCTTCCGCGTTAGCCTTAACGCGGTCGAACGGAATTCTGAGGCATCGACCAACATGGCATTCGCGCTCACTCTGCAACGGCGGGCACGGATGTACACCGTCACTGGTCGCCATGCCGAAGCGCTCTCCGATCTGCTGAAAGCGCGTCAGGTGTTGGTGAACATTTACGATACCACCCACTACAAGGTGGCCCATGCCGATGTCCTGTTGGCAGAGGCGGCGTTCAATGGCGGCGATGTTCATGGTGCGCTGGCCTACAGCCGTTCAGCGATCCACCTGTTGCGGGACCGCGTACACGCGCTGAAGTCCTCCAAGATCCCGCTTGCGTTCCCTGATCCGTACATCCTGCCCGATGCTATACTATGGAGCGTGCGCTCCCAACGGGCCTTGGCAGGCGACAGGATGGTCGATCCCGAATGGAACACCGCATTGGATCTGGCGATCGCCTCGCTGGCCAGGAACAAGTCAGCGGTGCAGGACGAAGCCTCCAAGTTGTTGCTGATCGGTGCACAAAAGAACCTGTTCGACCTTGCACTTGATGTTGCCTACGAGACCTACGCACATTCGGGCAGTGAAGCCGATGTGGAGCGCTTTCTTGCACTTTCCGAAGCCAACCGCTCCATCCTTCTCAAGGGCAGGCTGAACGGTTTTGCAGGCTTGCGATTCGCCGGTGTTCCCGATACCGTCATCGCGCGCGAGCGTGAACTTGTCGGGGCGCTTACCATCGGTCCCGGGGACCGCGCCGCAGCAGCGGATATGGACAGACGCGAGAAGGAGTACGCTGACTTCCTGGCCAACCTGGAACAGGAACACCCGCAGTACTTCCACCTGCGCTATGGAGAGCCTCAATTAACACTGGACGCGATCCGCAAGCTCCTGCTCACCCCGGATCGCCAGTTGCTGGCCTATGCCACTACCGCTGCGCACCTCTACGTGCTTGTGGTGGGATCGGAGGGTGCCAGTTTGGAACGACTTGACCGCCGCGACCTGGGTGATGCCGTCCGGACAATGAACGATGCCATCGCCGCCCGCACGATCGAGCCCTATCTGGCTGCGGCACATGAGGTCTACACGCTCGTTATCGCCCCGGTCGCGGAGCAGCTCGAAGCACCGGAACTGCTCATCATCCCCGACGGCGACCTTCACGTGGTGAATTTCGAGGCCCTGCTTACGAGAGCAAGCAGCCCGGCTGATTTCCGGAACGACCTCCTGATCCAGCGCCACACCATCGCCTACCTGCTGTCGGCCACCACAGCCGTTCAGTTCGCAGGTCTGGCGCGACGGCATACGAAAGGCACCCTTGCCCTGGCCCCGGGTTTCGAGGACGCCATGAAACAGCGTTACCTCGCGGAGGTGTCGGATAGTGCACGCATCGATCGCCGCTTCCTTGCTTATATACGCCAGCCCTTTGCCGTTCGTACCGCTGAAAAACTTGCGGGTCTGCTATCGGCCAAGGTGATGGTGGGAGGGGAGGCCACCGAGCAGCACTTTCGTGAGGAGGCCGCCCGCCACGGCATCCTGCATCTGGGTACCCACGCGGATATGAATGCCGCATCACCCATGTATTCCCGGCTGGTATTGAGCAAGGATGGCAACGGTATGGCGCCCGATGCGGATGGATATCTCCACGCCTATGAGATCTACGAACTGGACCTGCGTGCCCAACTCGCCGTCCTCACCGCCTGCGAAACCGGCACGGGAGTGAACGATGGCGAGGGAGTGCGATCACTGGGTTATGCCTTCGCCTACGCCGGTTGCCCCAGCCTGGTGATGTCCTTGTGGAAGATCGACGAGAAGGTGTCCGCCGAGATCATTACGCGGTTCTATGAACTTCTGGCCACAGGTATGCCGAAGCACCATGCTTTGCACCAGGCCAAACTGGACCACCTTTCCACTGCGAAGGACGAACTGCTCCTGCCTTATTACTGGGCCGGAATGGTCCTGGTCGGCGAAGTCTCGCCGGTGGATACCGGAAGGCGATGGTCCTGGTGGTGGGGCGTCGGACTGGTGTTCCTGGCAGGGCTTGTGGTGTTCATCCTACGAAGGGCACGTCCTCGTTCCAGCGAGGCCCTGGGACGGATCTAAAGGGGTTGACGACGTTCCGGGCTGCGTAGTACAGCCAGGTAGTTGGTGGTGTGGAATACCTCCAGGTCCGGTGTGTATGTCGTGATGTGACGCAGTCCATCCGGCAGGATCCGGTACAACTCGTAATTCGGGGACAGCAGTTTATGAAAGTCCAGGAAGAAGGTGCGTGCATCGATATGCGCTTCTCCGAACTCGAACTGGATGTATTGTATGGCTTTTCGGGCGAGCATGTTCGAGGCACCTTGCAGGACAGCCAATTCGTGGCCTTCCACATCGATCTTCAACATAAGAACGCGAGCTATGGCATGCTGGGCGCAATGATCATCCACTGTTACGATCCGAATGGTCTCTTCCGTATTGCCTTCCCACGGTCGCGTGGCCGGGTCGAAACGATACAGGGATGCCACGCTGGATCCCGGTTTGGGGCTGTACAGCGTCAATTCACCAGCCTCTTTGCCGACCCCTTTTGGAACGATCGTAACCCTCCCTTGAGCGATCTGTTCGCTGAGACGCTCGGTCAGCAGGCTGCGACTGGAGGCGGCCGGCTCGAAACAATGGATGTGGTAGCGGTCGCCGGTCAGGTCCAATGCCATGCACGCATAGTCCCCGGTGTTCGCCCCGACATCCAGGAGCACATTCCCGAATGCTTGAGCCCCTTGTTCGGCCACCAGCGTCAGCACACGGCCCTCGCCACTATGCCTGAAATGGGCGCCGCCATAGTGGTTCATACCCACCTGGGCCAACCTGAACAAGTGTTCCCACATGCCTTGGAATCGGGGTCCCCGGCTCATTCGTATCAACTTCTTCCATACCACTTGGGAAAGATGGAGTTTTTCCGCCAATGTGTATTCTCGCGGGCCGCCGGATCGTCCCCGATCCACTGACCGGTCCGTGCAGGAGCAGGGATCAGGATACAACAAGCCCCGGCCATTGCTGACCGGGGCTTTCCTACTTTGAAGGACCGTGGATGCTGCCTTATGCAGCCTTCATTTCCCTGCCCATGTGAAGTAAGGGTCCCAAGGGAACACCAAGGGTTCCTATGTAAGGGTACGGAGCTGGATCATGTTGTTCAATTCCCTGGGCGTTCTATTGTACGATCACCAGTCGTTCCGTCATCAGTCGCTCACCCACGGTTACATGCACGACGTACATCCCTGCGGCTAGATCGCCGTTTAGGGGTGGTGCCGTATGGAAACGGCGGCCTTCGATGGCGATCAGTTCGGTGTGTAGGCGTTTGCCTGTGAGGTCGAAGAGCTCGATGCCCACTTGAAGGATATCCTTGAACGTACCAGCATACCACGGTGGCGCACAATAGAACGAAAGTTACTTGGACGATTCGCGCCGATCGCCAAACCGGGCATATCAGAGGAACACACCTTGTGGCGATTGATGTTCCTACTTAGCCCTCCGCACCAAGTAGCTAGCCCCAATTCCGGTTCGCTTGGCAGGTTCCAGTGAAAGCGTTTGATCTGGGACCCACTTGACAGGCACCCATTGTTTTCGCCAATTTGCCGTCCAAACTCAGAAAATCAACGACAAAACCTTAAATCGAACCCATGGAACTCAATGCGTACACAAGCCTCTGTGCAGCTCTTTTGGCTGCCACCTTATCATCCGCACCGGTCATGGCACAACCGGAGGGACCGACCTGCAAAGTCGAAGTGAACGTTGTAGTTACCGCACCGACCTGTGGTGAAACGAACGGTGTTGTGATCTTCAACGCTTCCGATGGCATTGCGCCATACCTGTTCTATCTCAATGGGGTTCAGGTCGTGGGAGAGCTATATGGTGTGGGTGAAGGTGTTTACACCTACTACGTTGTTGACCAGGAAGGTTGCGATACCTCTGGCGAGTTCGTACTCGGATGCAACGGGAGCTGCGAGTACCGTACGCAGACCATGGGGGGCTGGGGCGCCCCACCCCAAGGGAACAATCCCGGGGCGTACCTGCATGCCAATTTTGCGGCTGCTTTCCCTGGCGGACTCACCGTTGGATGCAACCGCGTCCTCAACCTGACCACCGCACAAGCAGTGACGGATTTCCTTCCATCCGGAAGCTCACCGAAGAAGCTACAGAATGCGGTATACACGAACCCGGGAGGAAGCTACAAGAATGTGCTGGCCGGACAATTGGTGGCAGCAACCTTGAGTGTGACCTTTGATGCCTACGATGCCGATTTCGCTGCATCGGAAGGTGCCTTCGGTGATCTGGAGATCGCTAACGGCACTTTCGCAGGCATGACAGTTTCCGAGTTGTTGGCAATAGCCAACGCTTTTATCGGCAACTGCGCATCGCCTTATTCGGCTTCGCAGTTGAACAGTGCGCTGACCATGGTGAACGAGAGCTTCGTGGACGGTGGCGAGCAGATGAACGACTACCTCATCTGCAATGGCTACATCGCCCCGAAGTCACTGACCGTCATAGAGGATGCTCATGCGGCCGTGAGCCTTTACCCGGTACCGGCACAGAACGCCATGCAGCTCGTTGTGAACACCAAGGAAGGAATGAGCCTTCTCCGCATCATGGATACCAGCGGACGACTTATTGCCGACCTGGGCCAGCAGCAACTGGTCGACGGTAGTAACTTGATCGGTGTGGACGTAAGTACACTACAGAACGGCATGTACCTGGTCGTGCTTGAACTTGAAGGATCTCGGATGGTTGAGCGATTCATGGTGCAGCGTTGATCCGGTCCAACGACTTGATCGAAGTTCGAAGAGCCGCCCGGCACAAGCCGGGCGGCTCTTTCTTTTCAGGCCTCATGGATGCCTTGATGCCCGAGATCACCCGGGCGTGATCCGGATCCGTGGTTCATTCACATTCAGATAAAAGCGAGTTGGGCGCGAGAGGAAGCACTATTTGCCAGGTATCCCGTGATCGATGTGGTCCATATCATACCAAGGTTTTATCGAATTATTCCTGCTGGAAAGCACAGGATGAACCCCCTTGAATGACATTCGGTCGAACAAGGATCCAACAAGCCCCGGCCTTTCGACCGGGGCTTGCCCTAATTCACCTGCGCAGCGGTCTCCCGAAGGGGACCCTGCGGCTGTAGTTCTTACATCATGCCGCCCATGCCGCCCATGTCGGGGTGGCCATGGCCGCCTCCGGCCTTCTCCTCCTTCTCCTCCATCTCCTCGCTGATCACGCACTCGGTGGTGAGCAACAATCGGCTATCGGAGCTTGACGGATGCGCGTTCACCATGCTCCTTGACCGAGCTTCACAAGCGACCATTTCAGGCCGTATTCCATTCTGGAACGGATGCAACATTTGACCCATGTAGCCACGCGCGATCGGTTCGCGGATGCCGAAGGACTCGGGTTCGTGGTCCGGGCATTTATACGTGCCGAATATCAGGTCCATGAGCGGTGAAATGTTCGCGTAATTCCCGGCGAAGCGATCCTTGTCGTGATGCCAGTGGTGTAGTTCGGGCGCGCCAATGAACCAGCGAAGTGGGCCGATCGGGAGGCGAACGTTGCTGTGGATGTAGATGGCCCAAATGCCGCGGAAGGCAGCAAGTCCAGCGAGCATCTCCAGCGGAAAGCCAAGCACGAAGGCGGGCAGGTTGATAAGGCCCATGGTATACACGGTGTCCAGCGGGTGCTCACGGTGTGCGGCCAGCCAGTCCAGATGCTCGGCGCTGGGGTGGATCGAATGAAAGCGCCACAGAATCGGTATCTGATGTTGCAAGCGATGGCCCCAATAGATCAACAGGTCGCTCAGGAGGATGATCTCCACAGCCTGTAGCCACCACGGTTGGGAGGCCACGGAAGCCCGGAAGTCGTCGGGAATGATCCCATCAATATGGTCTCCAAAGTGGTTGAGCAACCAGATTGTCGCTGTAGTCCATAGCAGGTATTGGCCCAGGAAGAAACAGAGGTCCAGCCGCCATGCCGGACGGAAGAATTTCTGGCCTGGCGTCGCGGGAAATACGCGCTCAAGTGGAACAAAGAGCACACAGAGAAAGAGCAGGCTGAGACCAGTGCCTGCAAGCGTGCTCAACAAGTTGCTCATGGCTTGATGCTCTTGGCCTTCAGTAGCGAATCCAGGTAGAGCCATTCTTGCTCGTGCGGGTTCGATATTAGTGCGGTCTTTGAGCTATACAGGACCATCCGCTGCCGTTCAACCCGCCGGTGCAGGCTGTCGAGGGTGATCATACCGCCCCCGCCAAAGATGTCCAATACCAAGTTGTTCTTGCCTAGCGGGTCTGGATGCGCTCGCACTGTGTCGAGGACTACTACATCTGGACTGTCAATAGGTAAGGTTGTGGTGTGTACCGAGTGTAAAACTTTGCCTGTGCGATGACGATGTGCAATGAAGCCTGTCATCAGTGCGACGGCGAGGATGGGGGTGAAGATGCGAAGCAGGTATGTACGAGGCTTCTTTTCCATGTGATTAGGCCGAGGGATACCTTAGGAGAAGACTCGGATGATCAAAGTTGCCGCATTGGAACGGTAACAACAAGCCCCGGCCATTCCTGACCGGGGCTTGCCCTTGTTCTTAGGAAAGGATGATGCTTACATCATGCCGCCCATGCCGCCCATATCGGGGTGGCCATGGCCGCCTGCTGCCTTCTCCTCCTTCTCCTCGCTGATCACGCACTCGGTGGTGAGCAACATGGCTGCGATGGACGCGGCGTTCTCAAGGGCCACACGGGTCACCTTGGTCGGATCGATCACACCAGCGGCGTAGAGGTTCTCGTACTCCTCGGTGCGGGCGTTGAAGCCATAGTCGGCCTTCCCGTCGCGCACTTTCTGCACAACGATGCTGCCTTCGATCCCGGCGTTCGCCACGATCTGGCGCAGGGGCTCTTCGAGGGCGCGGCGCACGATGGCCACACCCGTGGTCTCATCGGCGTTGATGCCTTCGAGCTTCTCCAACACCTTCTGGGCGCGGATGTAAGCCACTCCACCTCCAGGTACGATGCCTTCCTCCACCGCAGCGCGGGTGGCATGCAATGCATCGTCCACACGGTCCTTCTTCTCCTTCATCTCCACTTCCGTGGCGGCACCGATGTAGAGCACGGCAACACCGCCGGCCAGCTTGGCCAGACGCTCCTGCAGCTTCTCCTTGTCGTAGTCGCTGGTGGTGCTTTCGATCTGGGCCTTGATCTGGTTCACACGGCCCTTGATGTCCTCCTTCTTGCCAGCACCGTTCACGATGGTGGTGTTGTCCTTGTCGATACTGATCTTCTCGGCCTTGCCCAACATGCTGAGGTCGGCGTTCTCCAGTTTGAAGCCACGCTCCTCACTGATCACGGTGCCACCGGTGAGGATGGCGATGTCCTCCAGCATGGCCTTGCGGCGGTCGCCGAAGCCTGGGGCTTTCACGGCAGCCACTTTCAGGGCGCCGCGGATCTTGTTCACCACAAGCGTGGCGAGTGCTTCGCCGTCCACGTCCTCGCTGATGATCAGCAGGGGCTTGCCGGTCTGTGCGCTCTTTTCCAGGATCGGGAGCAGCTCCTTCATGCTGCTGATCTTCTTGTCGTAGATCAGGATGTAGGCGCTTTCGAGTTCAGCCTCCATCTTCTCCGCGTTGGTCACGAAGTAGGGGCTCAGGTAACCGCGGTCGAACTGCATGCCTTCCACCACTTCCACGGTGGTCTCGGTGCCTTTCGCTTCCTCCACGGTGATCACACCTTCCTTCTTCACCTTGGCCATGGCCTCGGCGATCAGGGTGCCGATGGTCTCATCGCTGTTGGCGCTGATGGTGGCCACCTGCTTGATCTTGTCGTTGTCATCACCCACGGTCTTGCTCATCTTCTTGAGTTCACCGACCACGGCGATCACGGCCTTATCGATGCCGCGCTTCAGGTCCATCGGGTTGGCACCGGCGGCCACGTTCTTCAGCCCGGCGGTCACGATCGCTTGGGCGAGCACGGTGGCGGTGGTGGTGCCATCACCGGCCTGGTCGGCGGTCTTGCTGGCCACTTCCTTCAGCATCTGGGCGCCCATGTTCTCCACGGCGTCCTTCAGCTCGATCTCCTTGGCCACGGTAACGCCGTCCTTGGTCACCTGGGGTGCACCGAATTTCTTGTCGATGATCACATTGCGGCCCTTGGGGCCGAGGGTCACCTTCACGGCGTTCGCGAGGTGATCGACGCCACGCTTCAAGCGGTCGCGGGCGTCAATGTCGAATTGGATGTTCTTGGCTGCCATTTTCTTAGGGATGAGTCGGGGCGGGAAATTTCCCGCCCGTACGATTTGTTCTTGGATGGATGCTTTAGTTCAGGATGGCGTAGATGTCACTTTCGCGCATGATCAGGTAATCCTTGCCGTCGAAGCTCAGCTCGGTGCCGCTGTACTTGCCGTAGAGGATCTCGTCGCCTGCCTTCACGCTCAGGGGCGTCACTTTGCCATCGTCGGCTACGCGGCCGTTGCCTACGGCGATGATCTTGCCGCGCTGTGGCTTCTCCTTGGCCGTATCTGGAATGATGATGCCACCCTTGGTGGTTTCTTCTGCGGCTGCTGCTTCTACTAGCACGCGGTCCGCCAACGGATTCACTTTCGTCGCCATGACGTTGTTGATCGTATTATGTGTGTGGGCAAAAATTGATGTCGCCGCCCGCCGTCAAGGCATGTGCCACGCCCCAGCAAGGGGGGTATGCCTGTCAAGATTGCTGGGAAGGAATGAAATGCGCCCGGATGATCGTCAGGCTTGGGCTGCCAAGCTGACAAAGCAGGTCATTCGGCCTGGTCTCCCTCTTCCATCTGGGAAGGGTCGAAGTCACTTCCGGCGGGGGCCACCTGTTCGATGGGGGAGTCAAGCTCATCGAAGGTGGTTCCTCCGCCACCCTGTACGCCAGCCGATACAAGGCACAACACCATCAGGGAGGTGGCCAGGGTCCATGTGCCTTTCTCCAGGAAATCGGCCGTGCGTTGCACACCACCGATCTGCGAGGCACCGGTAAAGCCCGAGGCAAGCCCGCCACCCTTCGGATTCTGGGCAAGAACGACCAGGGCCAGAAGCGCACAAATGACCAGTATGATGATGGAAATGACGGTTAGCATGGCAGGAACTAGTTGGTCGAGCGGTCCTCGAGTTTTTCCGAAAGGGCCGCAAAGTAAGCGCTTTTATGGGGGTATTTCAATGCCAGCTTCCGGTAAGCATCCCGGGCCTTCGTAAGATCGCCCTGTTTGGCATAGATCCCGGCCAAAGTCTCTGTGACCAGGCCTTCCGTATCATCCAGGCTTCGCTTGCCGGCCTGCTGCGGTGTGAAGAACTCGGCTTTGGCTGCAGGAGGTGGGGTTTGCTGACGAATGAAGCGGTCGATCAGGTCGTTCGGCGTTGTCGACGGTATCTCTGCTGGCCTGTCGGACCCCGAACCAGTGGATGTGTCACTGATTCTTGCGTCCTTCGGAGCAGCGTGTGTTGCTGGTCCATCCGGTTTCCTTACGAAAATCTCTTCCTCAGCGGGCTGCTCCAACCAAGCCGTAAAGCGTTTACGACCGCTGCGGACCCCGGACTTTCGAACAGGAATGATATCGTTCCCTGTTTCATGAGGGCGGATCTCCGTACGTGTCATCTGCCCAACGTCAGGGCGGGGCTCCTCAGCAACTGCATTGGAAGGATCCGGTTCTGGAACGGCTACCTCCTGTGACGGCTCCATTCCCAATTCGTACTGGCTTGCCATGACCGCTCGTTCGATCTCGGCATCCAACGGGTCTTGTGCCGGGAGCACATCCGATGACTTGGCGCTCGTTGCACCTTCAGGCTGTGGTTCGACGTGGGAGCTTGGGTCTGGATCCGTATGGATCACCGACGTATCCTGTGGTAAATTGGGAAGTTCCGCAGGGTGAGAGCCGACCGCTTCGTCGTGCCCCGTTTCCTCGTCCCCGGGCACACTTATATCTTCTGTCTTGGGCGGTGCCGTTTGCAGAAAAGCGCCCGTTGTGGGAACCTGCGCCACCACTGATGGTGGTTCATGCGCGGGAGCAGCCGCAGCGTTCACTGCATCGAAAAGCACGCTGCGGGTGGGCAGGTGGGCCGCAGCGGTCCGCAAGCCATCATCGTGCAGGACAGCACCACTGCCATGCTCGCCCAGGGCATGAAGCAACTGGGCACCACCGAACCACGGATAGCGTTGCGTGAGGGCCTTCAACCCGGCAAGGTCCTCCCGGCTGACCGATCCGGGCTCCTCCATCAAGCGGGTCAAACGTTCGCGTTCCATGGTGCCGTTCGCAGCTTTACCAGCTGCCCAATGTACGGTCGAAGACGTCCTGCGCGATCTGCCTTCCGATCTCCAGCACAAGCTGTTCCTCCACGGACGAAAGGTCCTGCCCACTGCTGTAGTCCGCGAACCGGGATATGCTGGTCTCCATGCTCTTCTTGGGGTCCAGGGTGTTCACATAGGCCACGCTCACGGTCATCGTCAGGCGGTTCAAGGCTGCGGTCTCATCGGCCTGAATGCTGACCGGCTGCACATCGTATCCGATGATGGCCCCGGCGAACTGCACATCGCCGTCCTCGCGGGCCAGCTTCAAGGGTGTCTGTGCCAGCAGCAGATCACGCAAGGTTTCCGTGAACACCTGTGCGCTCAGCGGCGTGGCGAGCGGAGCAGTGGCCTGGAACAGATCAACGCTCACGGTCCGTGCATCACCCACATCACCACCGGTGAAGGAAACGTTCATGCGGCAAGCGGGAACCGATACCACCAGCACGAGGGAAACGAGCGCACTTCCACCCCTTTGGTGACAGGCATCGGCGAATTGCCGGAACGATGAGCAGGCCGATTCCCGAGATCGCATCGCACCCATCACTTGATGTCGTATTCCTTGATCTTCCGGTACAACGTCCGTTCGCTGATGCCCAATTCCTGTGCTGCGGATCTGCGCTTGTTGCGATGCTTGATCAATGCCTTTCGGATCAATTCCTTCTCCTTTTCCTCAAGGCTCAACACCTCCTCGACCTCCGTATGGTCCACATCCTCATCCTCCGGCTCTCCGGGCATGCGGATGCTCATGGTCCCCTGGGGTGCACCGGTGGGTAACATGTACTCTTCCCGGTAGGTCGGCGCCATCTTGCCCACCGGTAGGGACTGACCTCCGCTTAGGTTCTGCACCTGCTCCTTCAAGGCATTCAGGTCGTTCTTCATGTCGAACAGGAACTTGAAGATCAGCTCCCGATCGCTGATGCCTTCCACACTTCCCCGTCCGCCACCATTGGCGGCAGAGGACAAGGGTACCAGTGCGGTGACCTCTTCCGGCAGGTAGCGTCGCAGGGTGTTGGCATCGATCTCGCGTGTGCGTTCGATCACGCTCATCTGTTCCACGATATTCCGCAACTGACGCACATTGCCGGGCCAGCGATAGGCCAGCAGCAGGACCTGTGCATCTTCGCGCAACGTGAGCGGTGGTGCTTTGTACTTCGTGGCGGCATCCTGGGCGAACCAGCGGAACAGCAGGTGGATATCCTCCTTCCTTTCGCGCAGGGCAGGCACCAGGATGGGAACCGTGTTCAAACGGTAGTAAAGGTCCTCCCGAAATGTGCCCCGTTGCACGGCCTGCAGCATCTGCACATTGGTCGCTGCCACCACACGCACGTTCGTCTTCTGGGCTTTGCTGCTGCCGACACGGATGAATTCCCCGGTCTCAAGCACACGCAATAGACGCACTTGGGTGGTCAATGGAAGTTCTCCCACTTCATCCAGGAAGATGGTACCCCCGTTCGCCACCTCGAAGTAGCCCTTGCGCGCCTCGTGCGCTCCGGTGAACGAACCCTTCTCGTGGCCGAACAATTCACTATCGATGGTGCCCTCCGGGATGGCGCCACAATTCACCGCGATATAGGGCCCATGTTTGCGCGCACTGTAAGCGTGAATGATCTGAGGCATCACCTCCTTGCCGCTTCCACTCTCGCCCTGGATCAAAACGCTCAGGTCCGTGGGCGCCACTTGCGCAGCGATCTCCATGGCACGGTCCAGCAATGGCGAGGTGCCGATGATGCTGAAGCGTTGCTTGATGGCTTGTACGTTCATGTGTTCACCAGAACTTCATCCATGATCCCGATCACTTCGCCTTGCAAACTGCCTGCGGTACTGCTCAATATCCGTGCTCTCACGAACGTGCCCGGCATCAATTCCACGCCATCGAAGTCGCGTGCCACGATCACGATCGAATTTTGGCTGTTGCGGCCATACATGTTCTCCGTACTGCGCTTGCTCACTCCTTCGATCAGTACTTCGTGCTCCTGTCCTACGTAACTGGCCATGCGCCTGGCGCTGGAAAGCTTCTGGGTTTCTATGATCTCCGCCAGACGACGCCCCTTCACCTCCTCCGGCACATCGTCCGGGTATTTCCGCGCAGCAAGGGTCTTGGGCCGTTCGCTGTACTTGAACATGAAGGCCATGTCATATTCCACCTCCCCGAGAATGCTCAGCGTTTCCTGGTGATCCTCCTCGGTCTCACCACAAAAACCAGCAATGATGTCCGTGCTGATGGCGCAATCGGGCATGTGCCTGCGTATGCTGGCCATACGTTCCAGGTACCAGGCCCGGTCGTAGCCCCGGTTCATGCGTTTCAGGACCGCGCTGCTGCCGCTCTGCACCGGCAGGTGGATGTACTTGCAGATGTTCGGGTACTTCGCCATCACCACCAGCACCTTGTCGGTCATGTCCTTGGGATGGCTGGTGCTGTAGCGGATGCGCAGGGTGGGGCAGGCCAGGGCCACCATTTCGAGCAGATCGGCGAAATCGGTGGTTGCTGGGCCGGCGCTGGTATGTCGACCGCCCTGAGCGGAGTCGAAGGGAGGGTCGACGCTGCCGGAGGAGGGACCCAGAATGGCATTTTGATCATCTGATCGTCTGATCATCTGATCATCTGATCGGTATTTATACGAATCCACATTCTGCCCCAACAACGTCACCTCCTTGTAGCCCTTGGCCACCAGGTCGCGGCACTCGTCCACAATGCTCTGTGGGTCGCGGCTGCGCTCCCTGCCCCGGGTGAAGGGCACCACGCAAAAAGCGCACATGTTGTCGCAGCCCCGCATGATGGTGACGAAGGCCGTTACACCGTTCGTATCCAGGCGCACTGGCACGATCTCGCCGTAGGTCTCCTCGCGGCTCAGTAGCACATTCACGGCTTTCTGGCCGGTGCCCACTTTTTCCAATAGATCGGGCAGGGTGCGGTAGGCATCGGGGCCCACCACCAGGTCCACCACTTTCTTCTTCTCCAAGAGGTCTTCCCGCATGCGCTCGGCCATGCAGCCCAGCACGCCCACCTTCAAACCCTTGTTCCGGGCCTTCAGGTTGTTCATCTCGTTGATGCGCTGCATCACGGTGTACTCGGCCTTCTCGCGGATACTGCACGTGTTCAGCAATACAAGGTCGGCTTCCTCGGCGCTCTTCACCGGGGTGTAGCCGTCCTTCGCCAGGATGCTCGCCACGACCTCGCTGTCGCTTACGTTCATCTGACAGCCGTAGCTCTCGATGTAGACCTTCTTCTGCACGGGTTGCTGGGAAAGGGGTCGCAAAGGTACCCGATCCGCCGCTATGCTGCCATCGTGTCAGGTGAGGTCATTCGCGTTCGGGCAGGTATTCCAAACTCACGCTATTGATGCAGTACCGCTGCCCCGTCGGCTTCGGACCATCATCGAACACGTGTCCGAGGTGGGCATCGCAGCGGCCGCAGGTAACCTCCGTGCGGAGCATGCCGTGGGTGCGGTCCTCGATGTATTGCAAGGCATCCTTACGATCGGTCTTGAAGAAGCTGGGCCAGCCGCAGCTGCTGCTGAACTTGGCGTCGGCCTGGAAGAGCACGTTGCCGCACACGGCACAGGCGTAGGTGCCGATGCCCTCGAAGTCCCAGAACTTGCCGGTGAACGGGCGCTCTGTGCCTTTCTCGAAGGCGATGTAGTACAGGTCATCGGGCAGCAACTTCTTCCATTCGCTCTTCGGCACATCGAGCTTGGCGGTATCGGTGTGCGAGTAGTGAGGATTATTACTGTGGACGTATTGGCTGGTGGTATCCATGGTGCTGGTGGTCTTGCTGCGCGTCTGTCCGTTGCTGTTGCCACAACCGGCCAGCATCAGCGCGGCGCTGAGCAGGATGGGAAAGGTATGTGTGCCGATCATGGCCGGTGGTCGTGCTGCTGTGTTCATGACAAAGGTGTAACGCATCAACATACGGATGTGGTGCTTCGTTCGGATCGTTGTTCCCCTGCGCCGATCCACCCACACCCACTGTTGAAAAAAAGTTCCCCCTAAAGGGGAAGGTAGAAGGTGAAGAAGGTCATGAGAACCGATCTGCGTTCCATGCCCTTTTATTTGCCCCCCGAAAAGTCCAAGCCATGTCCAAGAAGAGTGCAGGCGATCTCGTGATCGTGGAGTCCCCAGCGAAGGCAAAGACCATCGAGAAGTACCTCGGTGCAGGTTATACCGTGCTCAGCAGCTATGGCCACGTCCGCGATCTGCCTGAACGCGATATCAGTGTGGATGTGGAGAACGGTTTCGAACCCAACTACATCATTCCGGACGATAAGAAGGACCGCCTGCGCCAACTGCAGCGAGAAGCCGACAAGTCCAGCATGGTCTGGCTTGCGACAGATGAAGACCGCGAAGGGGAGGCCATCAGTTGGCACCTTAAGGAAGCCCTCGGTCTAAGCCCTGACAAGGTGAAGCGCATCACCTTCAACGAGATCACCAAGACGGCCGTTATGAAGGCCATCGATAATCCGCGCGAGATCGACATCCACCTGGTGGACGCCCAGCAGGCCCGCCGTGTGCTGGACCGTCTGGTGGGTTATGAATTGAGCCCGGTGCTCTGGCGCAAAGTGAAGCCAGGTTTGAGCGCAGGCCGTGTGCAGAGCGTGGCGGTGCGGATCATCGTGGAACGCGAACGCGAGATCCTGGACTTCAACAGCAAGAGCGCCTTCCGCGTTACTGCCGTGTTCACCACCTCCACCGGTGCACAGGTGAAGGCAGAACTGCCAACACGCTTCGCCACCGAGGCGGAGGCAATGGAGTTCCTGCAAGGCTGCATCGGTGCCAACTACACGGTGAACGCCGTGGAGAAGAAGCCGGGCAAACGCACACCGGCTGCGCCATTCACAACGTCCACCCTTCAGCAGGAGGCCAGCCGCAAACTCGGCTACGGCGTGGACCGCACCATGCGGATCGCACAGGGTTTGTACGAGCAAGGGCACATCACCTACATGCGTACCGATTCGGTGAACCTCAGCGAAACGGCAATTGCCGCCGCTGCCTCACAGATCACCGCGCAGTACGGCGAACGCTACAGCAAGAGCCGCCGTTACACTGGCAAGACCAAGGGTGCCCAGGAAGCGCACGAAGCCATCCGTCCGGCGGACATGATGGTGCGTAACGCCGGTGCCGACCGCGATGCCGAACGTTTGTACGACTTGATCTGGAAGCGCACACTCGCCAGCCAGATGGCCGATGCCGAACTGGAGAAGACCGTGGTGGACATCGCGATCAGCACACGACCTGGACAAACCCTGAAAGCTTCCGGCGAGGTGATCCTCTTCGACGGCTTCCTGAAGGTGTACATGGAAGGCAAGGACGATGAGGACAGCGAGGAGCAGGAAGGCCTGCTGCCCGACATGAAGCAGGGCGAGAACCTGGGCATGCGCGAGCTGACCGCCACCGAACGTTTCGATCGTCCTTCGCCGCGCTTCACGGAAGCCAGCTTGGTGAAAAAATTGGAGGAACTCGGCATCGGCCGTCCTTCCACTTACGCTGCCACGATCAGCACCGTGCAGAAGAAAGCCTACGTGGTGAAAGAGGATCGCGAGGGCAGCAAACGCAACTACCGCATCCTGGCTCTGGCAAATGACCAGGTCTCTGACACCACCGCCACGGAGAACGTGGGTGCCGAGAAGCAGAAGCTTTTTCCGACGGACATCGGCATGGTGGTGAACGACTTCCTGGTGGAGCACTTCCCCACGGTGGTCGACCTCAACTTCACGGCCAAGGTGGAGGAGGAGTTCGATGTGATCGCCGAAGGCAAGGAGAACTGGCGCGAAATGATCGCCCGCTTCTACAAGCCCTTCCATGCCACCATCGGTACGGTGAGCGAAACGGCCGAACGCGCCACAGGTGCGCGTGAATTGGGAGTGGATCCTGCCAGTGGTAGGAAGGTGTATGCCCGCATCGGCCGCTTCGGCCCCATGATACAAATGGGAGAAGTGGAGGATGAGGAGAAGCCGCGCTTCGCCAGCCTGCGCAAGGACCAGAGCATCGCGTCCATCACCTTCGCGGAGGCCATGGACCTGTTCAAGCTGCCGCGCACCCTTGGCGAACATGATGGAGAGGTGGTCACCGTTGGTATTGGTCGCTTCGGCCCCTACGTCCGACTGGGAGCAACGTATGCCAGCCTGACACCGGACGACGATCCACTGGAGATCGACATGCGCCGCGCCGTGGAATTGGTGGACCTGAAAAAGATCGCCAACGCGACCCGTGAATTGGGGGAATACCAAGGAGAGATGATCGTGCAAGGCCGGGGTCGTTTCGGGCCTTTTGTGAAACACGGGAAGCTCTACGCGAATATCCCCAAAGCTGAAGACCCTGCAACGGTCACATTGGAGCGAGCCGTGGAACTGGTGGAGGCCAAGAAGGCCGGTGCCCGCCAGAACGTACTGAAGGAGTTCGAGGGCTCGGTGATCCAGGTGTTGGATGGCCGATACGGTCCGTACATCACCGACGGTAGCAAGAACGCCAACCTGCCCAAGGAGACCAAGGCCGAGGACATCACCTTGGAAGAGGCGACCACACTGCTGGCCAATGCTCCGGAAAAGAAGGGCAAGGCACGCAAGGGTGCAGCGCGCAAGGCAGCGCCCAAAAAGGCGACAGCGAAAAAAGCGGCGGCCCGGAAAGCTGCCCCCAAGAAGGCTGCGTCCAAGAAGGCGGCGAAGAAAAGTGCAGGATCGAAGTAACGCGGTCATTGGCGCGGACCGCGATCGCTCTTTGCTTCGGTTGCGAACATCGAACTGTGGGCATAAGTGCGACTCCGTTGCTCGTGAGTGAGCAATAGTCCGGGATCTTCGCGGTGCGCCTTCGTTATCCACTTGGCGGATATCCACCCGGCGGCAGATCGGCCGCGCCACTCATGGACATCAGCATTTACTTCAAGCCATCCGAGTTGTTCGGGGCCGCTCGACCTGAATGGGCAGCACAGACCTTGGGGGACAACACCACTTTCCACTCGGCTGGCCGGGGATTTCCAACCTTGGAGGGCATGCAAGTGGCGATCATTGGTCTGCGCGATGATCCTGGCCATGCACGTCCCAGGGTGTGTGTAGAGGCTCCGGATGTGATCCGTGAACAACTTTACCCCCTCTACCTGCCAGCCGGCGACTTGCGGATCGTGGATCTCGGGGATATCCATCCGGGTGCGACCGCAGCGGACACGCAGCACGCTGTGGCTGAGACCATCGCCGAGTTGTTGCGAATGAACATCGTTCCCATCATACTGGGTGGTGGGCAGGGACATACCTACAGTCAGTATCTGGCCTACGAGATGCTGGAACGCACCGCCAATCTAGCGTGCATTGATGCGCGCTTCGATCTGGGGGACCCGGGCCAGGGCCTGGCCGAATCGAGCTATCTCAGCCACATCGTGGTACGCCAGCCCAACTACTTGTTCAATTACAGCAATCTTGGCTACCAGACATACCTGGTCGATCAACCCGGCATCGAGCTGATGGACAAGCTCTATTTCGATGCACATCGCTTGGGCGAGTTGCGAGCGAACATGTCCGATGCCGAACCAGTGCTGAGGAATGCGGACTCGCTCAGCGTGGATATGAGCTCCGTGCGCCGAAGCGATGCGCCCGGGACCATGCATCCGGGTCCTAATGGATTCCATGGTGAGGAGATCTGTCAGTTGATGCGATATGCAGGGATCAGTGAGAAGATCACTTCCGTGGGCATCTACGAACTTGACCCTTCGCGTGATGCCGATGCGGTCACCGCACAGCTTGCCGCCCAGATGGTGTGGTGCTTCCTGGATGGCTACCGCAGTCGGACCAACGACCTGCCGTGGTTGGACCGCAAGCGCTTCACGCGGTTCCGGATCCCGATACGCGGACATGACCAGGAATTGGTGTTCTACAAAAGCAGTGTAAGCGACCGATGGTGGATGGACGTGCCCTACCGCGCTGAGCAGGAGGCCAGGTTCGAACGCCATCATCTCGTTCCATGTTCCTATGGCGACTATC
>JBGTIB010000094.1:0-30234 GCA_041745875.1 Flavobacteriales bacterium
GGCGGAGAGGGGGGGATTCGAACCCCCGGTACCAGTTATCCCAGTACGGCAGTTTAGCAAACTGCTGGTTTCAGCCACTCACCCACCTCTCCGAATGGCTTGTAAAGAACGTCTCCCGGGGCTACCGGGGCGGCAAAGATAGAAGGACGCCCGGAACGCGGAACGATCATTGCACGACGGCTACCTTTGCACCAATGCGCACCACGCTCCTATCCTTCCTCCTCCTGCTCGCCACAATGCCCCTGCTCCGGGCTCAGGATGGCGCCCCAAGTCTGGTCCAATTCAGTGGTGTGGTGGTCACCGATAGCCTGCTGCCGGTCCCCTTCACCAACATCATGGTGAAAGGCACCTACCGCGGAACCATGAGCGACGTGTTCGGCTATTTCAGCTTCGTGGCCCAGGAAGGCGATACTATTCTCTTCAGCGCGGTGGGCTTCCAGCGCTCCCAATACATCATACCAGGCAACCTGGAGGAGAACAAGTACTCCATGATCCACGTGATGGGACGTGACACGATCTACCTCGAGGAGATGACCGTATATCCCTGGCCATCGCGCGAGCAATTCCAGGAAGCGTTCCTGAACCTGCGCCTGCCCGATGATGATTTCCAACTGGCCATGCGCAACATGAGCCCGGCGGAAATGGTGCAGCGCATGGAGAGCATGCCACCCGATGCCTACCAAAGCTTCCAGTACCAGATGGCCATGGACCAGACACGTCTCTACTATTCAGGCGGCACACCACCGATCAACCTGTTCAACCCCATCGCCTGGGCCCAGTTCATCCAGGCCTGGCAGCAGGGCGATTTCAAGAAGAAGGACTGATCGCCGCACCCCATGGCCCCGGCACGTTCGTCCATTGCAGTACAGATCCGTTTCAGCGATGTGGACATGGCCCAGCACGTGCACAACGCGGTGTACCTGCAGTGGTTCGAACTGGCCCGCATGGCGCTGTTGAAGCAGGTGATACCCGCCGGACACGACTGGAAAGTGCAGGGGCTCATCCTCGCACGGAACGAAGTGGACTACCGGATCCCGGTTCGCCTGCACGACCGCATCGAGGCCGAAGCCTGGTGCAGCGCCATGGGCACCAAGAGCTTCGACCTGCACTATGCCATATACCGGATCGACGGTGCGGACAGAACGCTTTGTGCGGAAGGGCGCAGTGTGATGGTCTGCTTCGATTATACGCAGCAGCGCACCATCGTCGTACCGGAAGCATGGCGCACGAGCCTCGCTGCCGACCTTCCTGAATGACGCGAAGCCGCTAAGACCAGCCCCATGAAGCACATCCGCACACTGCTGCTCCCCGCCCTGTCACTTGCCCTGCTCCTGCCCGCCTGCACCCCACAGGAGTTGCAGACCATATTGGGCGCAGGTGGAAATACGGGCCTGAGCAACGACGAAGTTGTTTCGGGACTGAAGGAAGCGCTGAAGGTGGGTGCAGAACGCAGTGTATCGACGGCCGGTGCTGATGAGGGTTTCTGGAGCGACGGCCGCATCCGCATCCCTTTCCCGCAGGATGCCATCGCGGTGCGCAACACACTGCTCGATCTGGGTTTCAACAAACCCGTGGAGGACTTCGAGCGCACCCTGAACCAGGCGGCGGAACTGGCGGCGCGCGAGGCCGTGCCCGTGTTCACCGAGGCCATCACCGGCATGAGCATCGGCGATGGTTTCAGGATCCTGCAAGGGGGAGATAATGCTGCCACCACCTTCCTGCGCGAACGCACATCAGCCAGCCTGATGACCCGCTTTACACCGGTGGTAGAGCAGGCCACGTCGCAGGTGGAGCTTACCAAGCATTGGCGATCGCTGGCCACGGCATACAACACCGCCAGCCTCTTCACCGGAGCCAAGGCCGTGGAGCCCGACCTCAATGCATACGTTGCACAACGCGCCATGGATGGCCTGTTCCTGCTGCTCGCACAAGAAGAGAAAAGGATCCGCGAAGATCCCCTCGCGCGTACCACCGCCTTGCTGCAAAAAGTATTCGCCGCGCAATAGTCTTGATCCAGTCCCACCACGATCGGCTCACGGATCGTTGAGAATTGACCATTGCGACTTGAACATTGAATATTGAACATTGCCCACATGCACCCCATCACCCTGACCGAACCCGGCACCATCCTGGAACCCAGCGAACTGGTGCTGAACCCCGATGGCTCCGTCTATCATCTGGCCATGCGCCCCGAGCAATTGGGCGACCTCGTGCTGCTGGTCGGTGATCCCGGTCGCGTGGAACGCATCAGCAGGCATTTCGAAAGCATTGAACACCGGACACAGAATCGCGAGTTCGTGGGGCATACGGGGGTATACCACGGCACGCACATCACGGCGCTCAGTACGGGGATCGGCACGGACAACATCGACATCGTGCTGAACGAACTGGATGCGCTTGCCAACATCGACCTGGAGCGGCGCACACCGAAACGCGAGTTGCGCCAATTGCGGCTGGTGCGGCTCGGCACCTGCGGGGCGCTGCAGGAGGACATTCCCGTGGACAGCCGCATCGCGAGCGCGTTCGGAGTGGGCATGGACAACCTGCTGCATTACTACGCCACCGAGCCTACCGACCGTGAGACCAGACTGCTACAGGATCTTGTGGAGAGCACCGAATGGCCCGACAACCTGCCCTATCCCTATGTTGCGCAGGCCGACGACCGGCTGCTGGAGATCCTTGGCGGGGAGAACGTCACGGGGATCACGCTGACGGCAAGCGGTTTCTATGCGCCACAGGGAAGACAGCTGCGTCTGCTGCCATCGGTGGATGGTCTGAACGAACGCTTGAGCGCTTTCGCCCACGAAGAACTGCGCGTGACGAACTACGAAATGGAGACCAGTGCGCTGTACGGTCTTGGTGGCATGCTGGGACATCGTGTATGTACGCTGTGCACGGTGGTTGCCAACAGGCTCCGCAAGGAATACAGCAAGGACCATCACACTGCTGTGGACCGTATGATCGGCGAGGCCTTGGAGCGCCTTACGGCGTAGGTTCCTCCACCGCTTTCTCCACCTTGATGCCACCGATCCGAAGCTTGTAGCCCTGCTCCGTTTGCAGTTGCTGGCGCTCCTCCTGTTCGGTGGTCAGGTTCAATCGTTTGCGCATCTCGAACCAGAGCTTGCGCCCGATGAAACCGATGCTCTCCACCGTGCCCGCCTCCTGTGTCGTTTCGGTGGCCGGGGCTGGAACGGTACTTTCCAAAGTGGCCACCTTGCTTCGATCCTGAGCGCTTACAAGGCTGTTCATGGCACTGCACGCCAGCACCAACAGTACACGAAGAAGGATGCGGACACCGGGGTCCATGCTTCGCCAAAAGTAATTCCGCTCCGATTACATTGGCACCCGTTCCATGGCTCCACGCACCTGCCCGAATTGTACCCAGGCATTGCATGCCGACGATGCATACTGCAGCCGTTGCGGCCAGGCGGTCATCGGCAAGGAGGATCTGCGCGGCTTCCTCGATCAGTTCCTGGGCGACTACTTCACCTACGACAGCAAACTGATCCGCAGCCTCGTACCCCTGCTGGTTCGCCCGGGCTTCCTCACCACCGAGTACATGGCCGGGCGCCGCGCACGTTACATCCCGCCATTGCGCATGTTCATCTTTCTCAGTGTGGTGTTCTTCCTGGTCTTCGGCTGGACCGTGCCGCGCAGCGACGATACCTCCCTTGCAGAAGCGCTGGAGGATCGCCTGTTCTGGGACCACTTCTTCACTTCGGTGCTGCCCAAGCTCTTCTTCCTTTTCCTCCCCTTGTTCGCCCTGTTCACCCATCTCTTCTACCGCGACCGGCCACCCTCGTTCATCAAGACCTTCATCTTCAGCGCGCACTTCCATGCCTTCGTGTTCCTCGCCTTCACGGTGTACGGCCTGATCTCGCGCACGCTCCTCAACCTGGGTCTCGTGGAGGTGAATACGATCCTCATCCTGATCTTCCTATTGTATGTCGTCGTCTATCTCTGGGTGGCCTTGCATCGTGTGCATCCGCGCCCCCTGGCCAGGCACTTCGTGAAATTCCTGGCGTTGTCGCTGCTCTACACGGTGACGCTGGCCACTTCGGCCGTGCTGCTGGCGTGGCTCTTGTTGTAAGCGAACGGTTCTATTTCGCACTGCATACGCCGCCGGGCATGGCCCTGGACGGCACAAGCAGGAACGATCAACACCGGGCATTTGGAAACGCGGCACGTGCCGGGCACCCGCCCTTTCCTGAGCGGGATACTTTCGTCGGGCCACCTTCTTACCACGGCGGACACCACGATGAGCGACAACGAGATCCGGGCCCTGATCACCCTCATCGATGACCCCGATGAGAACATTTACCGCGAGGTCCGCGATCGCATCGTTTCGTTGGGTGGCAACGTGGTGCCGGTGCTGGAACGGGCCTGGGAGTACGACGACCTGGGCGACCTGTTCCGCAACAGGATCGAGGACATCCTGCACACCATCCACCTGGCCGGCGTGCGCGAGAGGCTCATCGCCTGGCGCGAAACCGGTGGCGATGATCTGCTCGAAGGCGCCCTGCTCATCAGCCGCTACCGCTATCCCGACCTGGATGAACTGAAGGTGCGCGCACGCATGGCCGCCATCCGGCAGGACATCTGGCTTGAACTGAACGACAGCCTCACCGCCTTCGAGAAGATCAGGGTGTTCAACCACATCTTCTTCGAGGTGCATGGTTTCAAGGGGAACAAGCGCAACTACCACGCACCGCAGAACAGCTACATCAACGAGGTGCTGGACAGCCGCAAGGGCAATCCGCTCTCGCTGGCCATCATCTATCAGGTACTGGCCGAGGACCTGGGCATTCCGCTGCGCGGGGTCAACCTGCCCAACCATTTCGTGCTGGCCTATCTGGATGAGGACAGCATCGGAGGTGCCGACAGCGGAACGACGCAGGGCCAGGAGAGCATCCTGTTCTATGTGAACGCCTTCAGCCAGGGCGACATCCTGGGGCGCAACGAGATCGATGAGTTCCTGGGCAAACTGGACATCGAACCAAGGCCGGTGTTCTACCGACCGTGCACCAATCTGGACATCGTGCGCCGCCAATTGAACAACCTGGCGCACAGCTACCAGCGCCTGGGCGACCCCGAACGCAGCACCGATCTGGAAGGATTGCGCGATCTGCTGGGTCCCGTGGAGGAATAGACGTCCTATTTTCGGAGTGCGCGCCCTCTTTTTTACCGGTCCCACAACCTTGCAGGTGTTGGATTGAAGATCCCCATTGTGCACAACCAGCTGTGCCATGAACCGGATCCCTACCCTTCTCCTCTGCTTGTTCATCACTTACTCTTCCGCCTATTCCCAATGCTCAGAAACGAACCGGGACCGGGTTCTGCTGGTAGGCGATAGCTGGGCCTTCTTCATGGGCGTGGACCAGACGATCAATAACATCTTCACCAGATGGGGGCATTCGAACCAACGCTAT
Source organism: Flavobacteriales bacterium (assembly GCA_041745875.1). GTDB lineage: Bacteria > Bacteroidota > Bacteroidia > Flavobacteriales_F > PHOS-HE28 > PHOS-HE28. The sequence goes on from JBGTIB010000094.1 coordinate 5,430, forward strand.
TACACGAACCTGGATCTGGCGGAGAATGGCGCAGAAACAGATGACTTCCTGCAGCCGGACAAGCAGGCTGAGATACAGACGAGACTAAATGCCGACCCCGACATCCGCGTGGTACACCTGAGCCTCGGAGGCAATGATGTGCTCGGCGACTGGAACGTGAACTTCACCCAGGCGCAGACCGATTCGTTGATGAACGTGGTCGCGGTGCGTCTGGACAGTGTGATCCAGTTCATCAAGAGCGTGAGCCCCGGCATCCGCATCGTCTGGAGCGGATACACCTATCCCAACTTCCAGGAGGTGATCGAGGAACTGCCATCTTTCCTGCAAAGCACCCATCCCTTTTATGACACCTGGTCGGACATGGGCTACCCGAATTTCCTGCAGTTGAACACCATCCTGAACGACTACTCCAACTACATGGAGACCTATGCGGCCAACGACCCGCAGGTCGATTTCATCAAGGCGCCGGGGCTGATGCAATACACCTACGGCCAGGTCGACTCCCTGGGAGTGGCGCCCGGCGGGGCCTACCTGCCCTTCACCCAACCGCTGCCCTTCGGCGACCCCAGCTATCCGTCGCCGCGGAACTCGATGCGCGACTATGGCCTCTTCCGCGATTGTTTCCACCTCTCCGCGGGAGGCTACCGTGACCTGATCGAGTACCACACGCGCAAGTTCTACCACAAGTTCCTGATGGACGACCAGTACATGCTGTCGCTGGGCGGCACATCGGATGGTTCCGTGGGCGCACTGGGCACGGTGAGCAATGAACTGCACCTGGGCAATACGAACGGCGAGGCCATCTCCACGCTCGTGTCCTTCGATACCAGCGTACTACCCGATACGGGCATCATCGGAGCGAGCATCTTCCTGCGCCGCAACGCGCTGGCGGGCACCAACCCGATCACCGGCACACTGGAGGTGAAGGTGGCCGGCGGTCACTTCGGCGCCACCGCCTTGGTGGAGGCCGACGACTTCGACGCCACCGGCGATGCCATGGATGTGGCCTGCCGCTTCGGCAGCAATGGAGGCAACGGCCACTGGATCCGCCTGGACCTGCCGATCTCCATCCTGAGCTTCATCAACCAAATGGACACCACCCAATTCATGATCTCAGCACCGGATGCCAGTGATGGCGTGGTCACCTTCAGCGATGCCACGGACCCCGAGTTCGCACCGGTGCTGAACCTGAAGTTCGGTGCCCTCAGCGTGGATGTGAACGAACTCGCCAGCGTCCTGCCGGGCACCCGCGTTTATCCCAACCCCACGGATGGTCTGCTCTTTCTCGACACGAACGGGGCGGTGTTGCACGAGGCACTCGTCTTCGATCCGGTGGGACGCCTGGTGTTGCGCAGCATCGATGCCCGCGCGCAGTTGGACCTGACTTCACTACCCGGCGGCATGTACGTGGTACATCTGCGCACGGACCAGGGGACGGTGGTGCAGCGGGTGGTGCGGCGTTGAAGCCTTTAACGAGGTGCAAGCATGTGGCGCATGATGGCCAGGTGATGGTCGTCGTGCTCGGCCATCCACATCAACATATCGACGGTGCGCATGGGTCGGTCGCCGCAGGGGTGTTGGGCCACATGGCGGTGGACCGACGGCCCGGCATCAGCGATCGTGCGCGCGGCCCACAGCCTTTCCAGTCGGAACTCCTCCAGCAAGTCGCCGGGGTCGCGCAGGACCTGTCGTTCCAACTCCGCCTCCTCCGCAGTGCTGTCGATTTCGCACAAGCGGGGGCGCAGGTCAAGGAAATCCTCCAGCCGATCGACCATGCGTTGCTGCACCCACAGCAGGTGGGCCAGGTGTGCGAGGGCGCACCAACTGCCGACAGGCCGATGGCGTAGCCTTTCAGCGGCATGGCCGGCCAATAGCTCACGCAAGCGGACGGGGGTGCCCAGGACACGCTCCAGCAACACGGGAAGTTGCTCAGGTGCGGCACCTACCGGAATGATGCGGCCGTTCCAAGGTGGCGGAAGGCGAAAAGCGTCAGGGGTCGGGATCCGTTCGATGGGCATCACAGGAGCGACTCCACTACCCAGGTGTCCGGTTGCCCATGCATTACCAATTCTTCGTCAGGTTCGAGGAACGGTACTGAAGGGATGGGGAACGGCGGGCTGGACACTGTGACCGGTACGAACTGATGGGCATTACTGCACCACCAGCTTGGCGCCGGCGATCCAACGGGTGTTGTCGTGCAGGTGGAGGTGGTGGACGCCCGGTTGCCAGTTGTCGGTTGTCAGTTGTCCGGCTGGGCCGCGTAACTGCTGCTCGTTGAGCAACCTCCCGACCGCATCGGTTACCGTAAGCCGCAATTGCCCTTGCATCACAAATCCCTCCGGCAGCTGCACTTCCACTTGCACCGGGCTGCCCGCCGCCACGGGGTTGGGCCACACCTTCAGCGCCCCAACCAGGTTGGTGATCTGCGTCTCCATGCCGGTGATCAGGTGGCAGCCAGGCTCCAGGCAGCCCATGCTATCCACTTTTACCACCCAGACGTCCTGGGTGTAGATACCGGACACGGAATAGGCCGAGCCCACAGCAATGAAGCCGCCATCGGGCGTGGGCACTACATCACGAAAGACTCCCCTACCGTTACTCACCAGGCTATCGCTGTATTGGTAGTGCCTCATCCATAAGCTATCACCCGTGCTGGTGGTTCGTAGTAAGGTTCCGTAGGACTCTGGAAACACATAGTTCTGGCCTGCTGATATAAGATCACCGCCAGGTGTTACCTCCTTCACCACGAACAAGGGGCATGCGCAAATGCTGCCATATTCGCGCTCCCACACGATCGCCCCATCGGTGGGATCGAGCTTGGCGAGGTACTTCCTGCTTTGATCATTGGATGCGTAACCCCAGCCTGATGCCACCAGCGGAGAACCATCTGAGGCCAGTGTGAGATGTGCATTGGGTTCTCCGAAAGCACTACCCCACACCTTGCTCCATTCCACACCGCCAGTATCGTTCAAACACTGGACCCAATGCTGCTTGTTACTCCCAATGAAACGTTGGCCACCCACAAAGTAGTTGGTACCTGAATGGCAATCAATAGACATAGCAAAATCATTCCACGGCCCCCCATACGTCTGGATCCACTCTTCATTTCCCTGCACATCTGTCTTGATCACGAATGCATCGGAATGGGTAGCTCCGGGCGGCACCACCTCCCCGCAGATAACATAGCCCCCATCGGTAGTTTGCTTGGCTTGTCGGCCGATCCACGATTGGTTATCTGGACCCACCTCCGTGAGGCCCTCCATGCTGCCATTTGGAGCCACCATGAATAGTGTCGCACGCCGTATAAGGTTTCCAACCGAATCAGTGTGCAGCGTATTGCCCCCTGCCACAAACCCACCATCAACTCGCTTGGCCATGCTGTTGCTCCAACCCGGGTATGTGGAGCGTAACGAATCGGGCACACGCTCCTCGGCTAGTATTGATCCTTTGGCGTCTATCACCAGCGCACGTACTACAGAACCTAAGGAGACCGTGCCTGACACGTAGTTGCCATTGCACACCACCAGGTAGTTTCCGTCATCGGTCACCTCCACCGCCCACCCCGTACCGCTGTTGTTCACGCTACCTTCAAGATCGTGCCGCAGGTTGAACGACTGCGCTGCTGCTGGCAGGCTTGCGCCCGCCAGCAACAACACCAGAGTCGTTCTGATCACATGCATCAGTTATCGCATCAATACCATTTTCGCGTCGGCCACGCGGATCCCGTCCCGATGGTGTTGGGCCACTTGTAACGCCCCAGCGTCCACAGGGCAGGTGAAGTACTCTGGGCCGTTGCTGGGATCGGGGTAGGCGCTCATTCCACCACCAAAGTAGTACCTGTGCTCCAGCCAATGCCGTCGCTGCGCTACACTTGTTACCAACAGCTCGTGTAGGAACCCGGCAGCGTGCATAGCGAGGTCGGAGTTACTTCACCTCCCCGTGCCCATCGGTAACTTCGCGCCCTTCCCTATGCCCTTCGAACTCATTTCCGAATTCACCCCCACGGGCGATCAACCCGAGGCCATCCGTCAACTGGTGGAAGGGCTGAATGACGGGGTGCCTGCACAGACATTGCTGGGTGTGACCGGCTCGGGCAAGACTTTCACCGTGGCCAACGTGATCGCGCAGGTGGACCGTCCGGCGCTGATCCTGAGCCACAACAAGACGCTGGCCGCGCAGCTCTACGGCGAGTTCAAGCACTTCTTCCCCAACGACCGGGTGGAGTACTTCGTGAGCTACTACGACTACTACCAGCCGGAGGCCTACCTGCCCACGACCAACACCTACATCGAGAAAGACCTCTCGATCAACGACGAGATCGAGAAGCTGCGGCTGAGCGCCACCGGAGCCTTGCTGAGCGGGCGCCGCAATGTGATCGTGGTGGCCAGTGTGAGTTGCATCTACGGCATCGGCAACCCGGCGGAGTTCCACAAGACCATGGTACACCTGCGGGTGGGCCAGAAGATCGCGCGCAACAAGCTGCTGCACGAGCTGGTCACCGCGCTGTACAGCCGCAAGGATGCAGACCCAGCGCGCGGCAACTTCCGGGTGCGTGGCGATGTGGTGGAGGTGTACCTCGCCAACGCCGACGAAGGCATCCGCATCCATTTCTTCGGCGACGAGATCGAGCGTATCGAACGCTTCGGCATCCCTGACACGCGCACCATCGAAGTGGAGGAGCAGGTGACGATCTACCCCGCCAACATTTTCGTGACCAGCAAAGCGACCATGAACGCCGCGTTGGAGTCGATCAAGGAGGACATGGGGAAACAGGTGGCCTTCTTCAACGAGATCGGCAAGCACCTGGAGGCGAAGCGGCTCGAGGAGCGCGTGAACTACGACCTGGAGATGATGCGCGAACTGGGCTATTGCAGCGGCATCGAGAACTACAGCCGCTACTTCGATCAGCGCCAGACCGGGCAACGGCCCTTCTGCCTGCTGGACTATTTCCCGGAGGATTACCTGATGGTGATCGACGAGAGCCACGTGACGGTGAGCCAGGTGAACGCGATGTACGGCGGTGACCGCAGCCGCAAGAAGAACCTCGTCGAGTACGGCTTCCGCCTGCCCAGCGCGATGGACAACCGGCCGTTGAAGTTCGAGGAGTTCGAGGGCATGTTCGGGCAGGTGCTCTTCGTGAGCGCCACCCCGGCGGACTATGAGTTGAAGCTGAGCGAAGGCATCGTGGTGGAACAGGTGGTGCGCCCCACCGGCCTGCTGGATCCGCCGATCGAGGTGCGCCCCAGCAAGGACCAGATCGACGACCTGCTGTTCGAGATCCGCAAGCGCAGCGAGCTGGAGGAACGGGTGCTGGTGACCACCCTCACCAAGCGCATGGCCGAGGAGCTCACCGAATTCCTCAGCAAGAACGGCGTGCGCTGCAAGTACATCCACAGCGATGTGGAAACGCTGGAAAGGATCGAGATCCTGCGCCAGTTGCGGCTGGGCCTCTTCGATGTACTGGTGGGTGTGAACCTGCTGCGCGAGGGGCTGGACCTGCCCGAGGTGAGCCTGGTGGCCGTGCTGGATGCCGACAAGGAAGGGTTCCTGCGCAGCAACCGATCACTCACGCAGACCGCAGGGCGTGCCGCGCGGAACGTGAACGGCAAGGTGATCTTCTATGCCGACAAGGTGACCGAGAGCATGCAGCGCACCATCGACGAGACGGATCGACGCAGGGTGAAGCAGACGGCCTACAACCTGGAGCACGGCATCACCCCCACCCAGATCCGGCGCGACCGTGGCGATGTGATGCGCCAGACGGCGGTGATCGACATCCACGATACCGAGCGGAAACGCGCGTACTACGTGGAACCCGAGGAACTGAGCCTGGCCGCCGATCCGGTGATGCAGTACATGACCCCGGGGCAGTTGGAGAAGAACGTGCAATTGCTCGAAACACAGATGCGGAAGGCCGCCAAGGAACTCGACTTCATGGCCGCTGCGCAATTGCGCGATGAGCTGTTCGCGATGCGGAAACTATTGGAGGAACGCGCGCAGGTTTCCAAGGAAGCCAGCGATACGCAGGGCTGATCCCTCAGGCACCTTCCTACCTTCAAGCCCTCATTGGCATACCGGCCCCGGCCGCTTGCTTGTGCCCTCGCTCCCTCGCGAACTTTTTACTGAACCCTCAACCCCTGAACGCATCGAGAGATGAAGTACCGTACCCTTCTTATCGCCGTTGCCGCATTTTCCGCTCCCCTGCTCCCCCTCCACGCCCAACTGTCCTTCGGCGGAGCACCCCTCGGCCTGAAGAAGGACCATGGGCTGCCCAAGGCCCCCGTGGAAGTGATGGCACCCGTGGATGCAGCAGCCTTGCTGGCGGAGGATGCGCTGCGCGTGGCAAAGGGGATCAAGGGCCCCTTCCGTTTCGGGTACAACCACATGGTGGACCTGGGCACCGACAACAGCGGGGTCTGGCACGAACTGCCCAACGGCGATGGCGTGTGGCGTCTCGGTATCGAATGTCCGGAGGCTTTCAGCATCAACTTCGAGTTCCATGACTTCGTGGTGCCGGCCGGAGGCAAGGTCTATGTCTACAACGATCAAGGCGAACACATCGGCGCCTTCGAGGCCGGTAGCAATCCAGGCTTCACCACTTTGGGCGTTACGCAATTGTCGGGCGATCGGATCACCATCGAATACGTGGAACCAGCGGCAGTTCGCGGCCAGGGCATCCTGCGCGTGAACCAGGTGACGCACGCCTACCGCGATGTGTTCAGCACGGCCAAGGGACTTGGTGACAGCGGGTCATGCAACAACAACGTCATCTGCCCGGTGGGTGATCCCTGGCGCGACCAGATCCGTTCGGTGGCCATCATCACCGTGGGTGGCAGCGGCCAATGCACCGGCACGCTGATCAACAATTGCTCGGAGGATGGCACCGCCTACTTCCTGACGGCGCGGCACTGCATCCCGGGCAGCCAGAACATCAGCAACTGGGTATACCGCTTCAACTGGGACAGCCCTTCCTGCCCCTTGAACCAGAACGGTCCAACGACCCAGACCCTTTCGGGATCCACCCTGCTGACCACCAACGCGGGGAGCGACATGGCCTTGATCCGCATCAATACCGCACCACCGGCCTCCTACAATGTATTCTACAGCGGTTGGGACCGGGGCACTTCGCCACCCACCAGTTCGGTGGCGATCCACCATCCCAGCGGCGATGTGAAGAAGATCAGCTTCGATGAACAAGCAGCGGTCCCGGGGAATTACGGTGCTGCGCAGTGCTGGCGGATCCTGAATTGGGAGGACGGCACCACTGAACCTGGCTCAAGCGGCAGTGGTCTCTGGAACCAGAATGGCCACCTTGTCGGACAGCTATACGGAGGAACCGCGAACTGTTCCAACAATATCGATGATTACTACGGTCGCTTCGATGTGAGCTGGACGCAACTGAGCTCCCATTTGGGAAGCTGCGGCCCTGTGTTGGACGGATACGATCCCAATAACAATGAGCCCCTGGCATACGATGCCGCCCTGCAGTCCATCAACGGTGTGCCCGCCCAGTTGTGCAACCAGAATACGATCACCCCTTCGGTGACCATCCGCAACAACGGCACGGTGACACTCACTTCCGTCGCCATCACCTACCAGGCAACGGGCGGTTCTCCGGCCACCTCCAATTGGACGGGGTCCCTGGCCAGTGGTGCACAGGTGAACCATACGCTGCCCAATATCACCCTGCCCAATGGCAACGCGACCTTGACGGTGACGGCCAGCCTGCCCAACGGCCAGGCGGACGAGAACCCGGCGAACAATACCAGTACCCAAAGCATCCTGGTCGCAACGCCAGGCGAACAGGTCACGCTGAACATCACCTTGGACGACTATGGCAGCGAGACCACCTGGCAACTCGCCACGAATACGGGAACGGTGCTCTTCAACGGTGGTCCATATCAGGACAACCAGGACCAGACCGTGGTATCGGCGAACTGGTGCCTGCCCCATGGCTGCTACACCTTCACCATGTTCGATGAATGGGAGGATGGGATCTGCTGTGAGTACGGGAACGGCAGCTTCCAGATCACAGGGACACAGGGTGTTCTGGTGAACAACAATGGCGTATTCGAAGCGTCCACCGCCAGCAATTTCTGTGTGGGCGTGGTCGGCGTGGATGAGTTGTCGGAGGCAGGTGACTTCGTGCTGGCCCCCAACCCCACCGATGGCCTGCTGAACATCCGGTTGACCAGCGCACTTCCCGAAGCGGGTCACCTGGTGGTGTATGATGCCGTGGGCCGGGTGTTGACGCAGCAGCAATTGCCCCAGGGTTTGGACCGGATGGAGATCGACCTGCGCGACCTCGGTCCGGGGGTCCATCTCGTTGAGCTCGTCGTTGGAGGTATGCGAAGTGTGAAGCGCGTGGTGCTCACGCGCTGACCTTACCCGCCAGCGAAGCATACCGCCAAGGCAACATCCGCCTCCTTTACATCGTCACACTGGCGACGGCTTTTGTGCACCTTCCTATATTCACGGTCCCAAGCGATCATCCATGTACTTCACGACACGCTGGCTCCTCGTTGGTGCCATCCTACTGGCAGGTTCGAGCATCCAGGCCCAGATCTCATACGGGGGAAGGGCTTTCGGACTGATGGAATTCGACCTGGGGCTTCCGGCCCCGCCCTTGGTGATCATGCCCGCTGTGGATGCCGCCGCCATGCTGGCCGAGGATGAGGAACGCTACGCCAACGGGGCCAAGGGTCCGTACCGTTTCGGGGTGAACCACCCGGCGAATTTCTCGCTGGACAATAGTGGCGTATGGCACGAGATGCCCAACGGCGATCAGATCTGGCGCCTCACCATCGAATGTCCTGCAGCTTACAGCATCAACTTCGAATTCCACGATTACCATGTGCCTTATGGTGGGCTTGTGTTCGTGTACAACGCGGACGGTCAACAACTGGGGTCCTTCATGGCCGGCAGCAACGGCGGGCGCAGTACCATGGGTGTCACCCAACTCCCCGGCGATCGCATCACCGTGGAATACTACGAGCCCAAGGAGGTGAGCGGTGAAGGACGCCTGCGCATCGGCCAGGTCACACATGCTTACGTGGACATCTTCAAGAGCGGTCGTGGCTTGGGCGACAGCGGGGCCTGCAACATCAACGTGATCTGCCCGGAAGGCGATGACTGGCGCGATCAGATCCGCAGTACCGCCATCATCACCACAGGGGGCAATGGTTTCTGCACCGGCACCTTGATCAACAATTGTGCGCTGGATAGCGTGCCCTACTTCCTCACCGCCGACCATTGCCTGAGCGCCGATGTGGAGAACTGGGTGTTCCGCTTCAACTGGGACAGTCCCGTGTGCGATCCCACGGAGAACGGACCGGTGGATCAGACGATATCGGGTTGCGAGCTGCTGGTGAACAGCGCCGCCACCGATGTGGCCCTGTTGCGCCTCAACGCCATTCCTCCGCCCGATTACAACGTGTACTACTCGGGATGGAACAACACCAACATACCGGCCGACAGTGTCACCTGCATCCACCATCCCGCCGGCGACATCAAGAAGATCAGCCACTCCTTCGATCCGGTCATCTTCGGCACCATGTCCGGGGCCGACTGCTGGCATGTACAGGCCTGGGATGCGGGCACCACCGAGCCGGGTTCGAGCGGCAGCGGACTGTGGAACCAGGACGGACTGCTGGTGGGACAACTGTTCGGAGGAGCTGCGAACTGTACCAACAACGTGGACGACTTCTACGGGCGGCTGGATGTGAGCTGGCCCTTGCTCGAGCCCTTCCTGGGTGCTTGTGGTGATACGCTGTTGGGACTGGGGGATAGTGTTGCCGTACCCATTGTTTACGATGCCGCCGTCACTTCCATCACGAACGTTCCGGAGATCGTCTGCGGACCGAACGTCATCACCCCGCGCATCACACTGAAGAACAACAGCGTGTTCGTGGTCACCTCCATCATCATCCTTTACGGCATCGTGGGTGAACCACCTGCCATCGATGTGTGGACCGGCTCCTTGCAGCCCGGACAGACCGTGAACTACGACCTGCCGCCTGTGGCCGTGGTGGCCGGCGAACACACCCTGGAGGTCATGAGCAGTTCACCCAATGGGGAACTCGACCAGATCCCGGACAACGACCTCTGGAGTTACGCGTTCACGGTGAACAGCCCTGCCGAGACCGTGGAACTCGTGCTCACTCCGGACGCGTATGGCACGGACATCACATGGGAGTTGACCAGTCCGTTCGGCACCGTGCTTTATAGCGGTGGGCCCTATGCCGATGGGCAGAACGGCCAGACCATGACCTTCCCCTTCTGCCTGACCAATGGGTGTTACACCTTCAGCATCGTGGACCTCTTCGGCGACGGCATCTGCTGCGAGAACGGAGAGGGCAGCTACATGATCCTGAATACCGACAGCGTGGTCTATGCCGAGAACGATGGGCAGTACGGCGCTGGCAATGAGGATGTGTTCTGCATCATCGGCGTCTCCATCGATGAACAGGAGGCCGCCGGGGAATTGGTCGTATTCCCCAACCCGACGAACGGCCTGTTGAACATCCAGGTGGAAGGCCTCAGCGGCATGGCGCGTCTGCAACTGACCGATGGTGTTGGACGCCCCGTGGTCCAGCAGGTCATTCCTTCCTCCACACCCACCTGGGTCATGGACCTCGGCGGATATGCCAACGGTGTGTACATGCTGACGATCGACCACGACGGCGGACGGCTGGTGCGCAGGGTGCTCCTGCAACGCTGACCCTCCGGCAGGGGCTGCCTGAGATCAATAGTTGATCCAGTAGTACACGAGTTTCACGTACTCGTTGTTCACCATCAGGAGACCTGGTTCGCTCTCCCACCAGCGGGCACTGTCGTACATCGCGCCCTGTGCGCCATGCACGCGAACGGCGATGCCTGTGCCTGCAAAGCGCTTGCGGAACACACGCCCCACGCGGCGAAGGTGGAATTCGGTACTGACGATGGTGACCGAACGATAGTCGTTCTCCTGAGCATGCATGAAGATCGCTTCCGCCTCTTCCCAGGTGCTGGTGCCCACCGGCATGATCACCACACGCTCCGGGTCGGCACCTGTCCGTAATGCCATGTTCCGGCTCAGTTCGGCTTCAGACAGCATGATGTCCTCCACCATCAAGGGCGTCGGAATGTTCAGCCCGGTGCAGATCATCACCGGTGCCACGCCGTCAAGCAGCAGCCGCGCCCCTTCTGCACCGCGCTCCAGCGGTGCACCGCCCAACACATAGAGGGCATCGCACTGTTCCACCGGATCGGGGGTGATCAGGAAATTGCCCACTCCTTTCAGCAGGGGAATGCGGAACATCCAAAGAAGCAGCAGCAGGATCACCACTGCGATCAGGCCGAAGAGGATACGCCCCAGGAAAAGTTCACCGATGCGACGGAACATGCGCGAAAAGGATGTTGGACCAGAACGGCGACAAAATAGTGGTACTGCTTAGTAAGACCCGCTCCAGCGCCGGATCACCCACTCCACGCTCAGCAGTCCGAGCAGGATGAAGAACAGCCAGCGAAGCCCGATGAGGTCGCTGAACGTGGCCTGGGAGTAGGAGCGCGCTGCGATCTCACGGCGCTCACGGATGGCCTGCTCGATGGCATCAAGCTGACCGGGGCGCACCATGACACCACCGCTGCGCGCGGCCAGGTCCGCCAACAGGCCATGGTCGGCCACGGTGGAAAGTCCTTCGGCGACAAGTGCCTTCACCACGAATTCGCCCGAGGTGGTATGCCGCACGCCATCCAGCTCGGTGCGGGCCTGCCAGGTGTATCGTCCCGTGGCCAGCCGACCGGCGTCCAGGCGGTAGGCCTTGCCCACCCTGCTGAAGGTGTAGGGGAACTCCTTGCCTTCCTCGTCGCTCAGGGTGATGACCGCCTCGGGCTCGTTCACCAGTTCATAAGAGGCGTTGTATAATTCGGCGGACATCACGATGGCATCGCTTCCGGTGTACTCCGCAGCATGTTCCACCCGGAAGCGGTTCTTATCCACTTTCAAGGCCAGGAATTGCACCAGTTTGTGGATGAGCAGATCGAAGTGCGCATGCGAGCCATTGTGTTGCATGTCGGCCAGGCGCCAGCGCCAAAGGCCTTCGCCACTGATGGCGGCCATGCGCCGCTCGCCCTGTTGTGTCATGGCCAGCAGTGGATAAGCCGTACGTACCTGACCGATCCGCTGGGTGAGCAGGGCCGATGCCGCCCGCCCCAATGCGAATTGCCCCAGCGGAACCTGCAAGGGTGGAAAGCGCTCCAGTGCACGGACCTGGGCATCTTCCAGGTTGAACCAATTGAACTCCTTGTTCACCAGCGCCTGTGCATCGCTGATCGCATTGCGCTGACCGCTGATGGCCAGCCCGCTCCCCTGGGCATTGAATGCGGCCATGTCCATGCCGGCACCCAGGATGAAGCAGACCGGGATCCCGCGTGCCTTGGCACGCTCCAGCAAGGGTGCCAGGGAATGACGTGTCGTGGGCAGACGATGGAGGATGATGAGGTCATATTCCTCCACCGCAATGACGGATCCCTCGGCGAAACGCAGGTCGGTCTCATAGGCGTCGGAACCGCCCAAGGCAAGTTTGATCGCGCCAAGATCGGGGTGCGGGGAGGCGCCGAGGAGCAGGACCTTCTGCCGGTCGTCGAGCACTTCGATGTGGATGTCCTGGCTGTTGTTGAGCCCGGTGGATTCACCCGCCACGGCAGCCACGGCCACGGTGAAGCGCTGCAAACCCGGCCTGGACGCTTTCAGGTTGAAGGGGATGTCCTGAAAAAAATGGTCCGACCCGATCACCACCTCACGGACCGCGAGCTCACGTCCATCCTGCGAAACCGTCACCTTGGTGCGTGCCGATGCGAGGTGCCGCGCTTCGATCCTGGCCAGCAGGGGGAATTCGTTGCCGAGATAGCTGATGCGGTTGTGTTCCACATCGCGTAACACCAGGTCGGGGCGCACGGTGGTATCGCCCAAGGCGACCACATGCACGGGCACACCCAACCGTGTGGCCTCCAGCCGTGGATCGCGTCCGCGGTTGTAGATCCCGTCGCCATCGATGATCACCGCACCCAGATCGGGACCGCTGAAACGATCGTAGGCCTCGCGCAGGATCCGTCCCATGTCCGTTAACCCATCGCCTTGCTCAAAGTGCAAACCCTCCTGCACGCGCTCCCCGTAGGTGAAGGTGCGCACCTCGTAGCGATCGGCAAGCGAAGCGGCAAGTCCCTCCAATTCGTCCCGGTACGTTCCACGCAATGCGGTACTGTCCCCGGTCGCGGCAAGCGACGACGAGCCATCGTGGGCGATGACCAGCACCGGCTTTCGTACTTCGCGCAGCATAATGCGTACCATGGGTTCCAGGAGGAAGAAGGCGATCAGTGCGATGGCCAAAGCGCGCACGGTGGCGAGCAGCAGACGGGTGTTCCTCGGGAAAAGCTCCTTCCCGGACGACCGCCGATACAGCAGCCACGCGAGCCCCACGCCGAGTGCGAGACACAGGGGTGCCAGCCAGAGACTGTGGACGGTGGTGAGGTTCATGCGGGGGCAAAGATCGGGCTTAGGAAAAGCATGTGGGCATGTGGGCATGTGCACATGTGCCCATGGTCGTACGCGCTACTGTCACGAACTCCAACCTACGTGAGCATGCCGCCGCACACGTGCAGCGTTTGCCCGGTGATGTAGGCGCTGAGGTCACTGCCCAGGAAGACGCAGGCATTGGCCACGTCCGTGGGTGTGCCGCCACGCTTCAAGGGGATGCCTTCGCGCCACTGCTCCACCACCTTCTGATCCAGCGCGCCGGTCATCTCGGTCTCGATGAAGCCCGGTGCGATGGCGTTGCTGCGGATGTTGCGGCTGCCCAGTTCCAGCGCCACGCTCTTGGTGAAGCCGATGATGCCAGCCTTGCTCGCCGCGTAGTTGGATTGCCCGGCGTTGCCCTTCACCCCCACCACGCTGCTCATGTTGATGATGCTGCCGCTGCGCTGTTTCAGCATGGTACGCATCACCGCCTTGGTCATGTTGAAGACGCTTTTCAGGTTGGTGGCGATCACCGCATCGAAGTCGGCCTCGCTCATGCGCATGAGCAACTGGTCCTTGGTGATGCCTGCGTTGTTCACCAGGATGTCGAGCCTGCCCCAGGCGGAAACCACTTGGTCAACTGCGGCCTGCGCTTGTTCGAAGTTTCCCGCATCGCTCTGGATGGCGAGCACCTTGCGGCCGCTTTTCGCGGCCAGCTCTTCCGCCACTGCGTTCGCCTTTTCGGGACTGCTCACATAGGTGAACGCCACATCCGCGCCCTCTTCAAGGAAACGCTCCACAATTCCACGGCCGATGCCGCGTGATCCGCCGGTGACGAGGGCGGTCCTTTCCTGTAATAGTGCCATGTGGGCGAAGGTATTGGTTGGAGGTGGTTCTCGTTGTGTGGTCCAGTGAGCGTTGTTCGACGTTGGTCGGACGATGATCGAACCACGAGCAACGTCCTCGCTAGATTCGCGCCATGCTCGCAGCCACCGGCCCCTGGGTCATGCCCCCCACCCTGCCTGATGATCCCAAGCGCCTGTGCCTCGTAGAGCTCTACTTTGAACGGGACAAGGTGACCAGCTACTACGTCATGCGCTACCTGCGTGGGTACTGGCAGTTCCAGGATCGCTTGCGATTGAGTTCGGGGCAGCGGGTGGTAAGGTGGTCGTACATCCAGGTAGGAACGAACACAACGGAACAGGCCTGAGCGCTATCAGGATCGGGAGATCGAAGCCAGTTCAGATCACTCCACGAGCAGTCTCAGCATGCCGGAGCTCCACCGCAATAGATAGAGCCCAGGCGGAGACCTCTGAAATTGCAAGTGAGTGGTTGAGTCGGAAAAGGTGCCCGTCATGATCATGCGGCCATGCGCATCATGGATCGTATACGGCATACCGGCTTGTGTGCCTTTCAGTACGAAGGTCCCTTTACTCGGATTGGGATGTACCGTCAGCGTCATCGGCGCGCGCTCTTCGACACCCACGGAGAAGTCCGTACACATGGTATACGGAACACCGTCGTCATCCAAGTAGTTCCCGCAGAACGAGTAGGCACTGAATGAACAGCCCAAGGGCGTGGGCATGATGGGCCGGAAGAATCCCATCAAGCTGCCGATGCCCTGTATCCAGACATCATCGTTGTCCAGCATGAAGCGCAGGCGTTGTTGACCGGAGATCGTCACCGTGTCGATGGCCACCACAACCGCATGTCCGAACCATTCCATGTACATATCGAGATAGGCCGTGTCTCCAATGTTCAGGCTGAAATCATACAGCACCATTGTGGTGTCCTGGAGCAGCCAATAGTCACCACGGTAATAGATCTGATCCCCTTGCACGGCTACAAGCCCGTCGCCACCAGTAATGGTGCTCCAGTTAAGACTGTCGACCTCGATCACCGGTTGGAAGGAATAGCTGTACGGGAATGTCTGCATGTACCCCCCTCCTTGAGGAAGCGCGCACCACTGCGTGTACTCAAAGGACGCATCCACATTGGGGAAGGTCGTGTGTTGCTGTGCGACAAGCATGGTCGTCATACACAGGCTGATGGGGATGAACGCGCTCTTCATGGTAAAGCTGAGGTCTCTCAATGTGCAGGCATTGGTTATCTACTCCAAGACCACGCGCACGGACCTAAGCGCAGCGCCACGTTGCATGGTGACCACGTACACCCCGGCACCGGCATGGATGGACAGGGAATTGCCGCTCACCGTGTTCGGGATGTGTCGGCCCAGGAGATCTGTCACACGCAGGCCATCGATGGTACCATTGAATTGGATCGGCCTTCCCACGGGTGCCGGATTGGGTCCTTTCAAGCTGAGGTGCTTGTCGATATGGGCAACGACCACCACGTGCGACCCGGCTTCGGTGCCGTCCAGATCCACCTGTACAAGAGTGTAATAGTTGGTGCCGGCCAAGGGCGTGTAATCCACTGCGTGGTAGTTGAGCAGCATTTGGCTGTTCCCGGCGCCTGGTATACGGGCGATCTCTTCCCAAGTGTCAAGGTCACCCGAACGAAGCAATCGGAAATGATCGTTGTTCCGCTCCGATGCGGTGCTCCAGTTCAGGTGGCTCTGACCCTTGATGGCCTCCCCGGTGAAGGACACGAGTTCGATGGGTAGTGGATCCGCCCATACTTCCACCTGATCGCTCAAGACCACGTTGCTACTGATGGAAATGTCATCGAGCCCGAAATCGTTGCCCACGCCATCTCCGGACATGACACGCAGGCAAAAGTTGGCCTGGGTCTGTCCTGCTGCCGAGGTCCAGTTGTGCGCAATGGTCTGCCAGCCTCCAAAGGCAGGTAGTGTCACTTCGGGGCCGGTCATTGTACCATTCACCCACCACTGCAATCGGGCCGGCTGGGAATTCGATAGCGTGCGAACCCTGTAACTCAGCGTATAGGTCTGTTCAGGGCATACACTGACCGTCTGACACCATACATTGAATAGAGCTGATGGCCAACCCGAGTTCACGATCATGAAATTCCCCGATCCGGTTCCAAAGAATTGTGGATGGTAGGAAGCTGCATTGGTACCGATGTAGTAGTTCCCGTCGGTGACCAGCGTGGTGGAGTAGTTGAATTGCGTGGTGAACCCGGTATTTCCAGCACTGAAGGTGCCGTTGGTAACAAGGTTGCCGGTGGCGTAGGATACCTGGCAAGTGTAGCTCCCCGGGATGTTCACAGTGATGTTCGCCGAAGTCGCCCCTGTGTTCCACAGGTAGTTGCTGTACCCGACCGGGCCGTTGAGCTGCACCGGGTCGGCACCCAACGTGATGTCAGGCCCCAAGTCGATGGAACAGACCGGCTGCGACCGTGCGGACAGGCCCACGGTGCCCATGATCAACAGCAGCATGAAGCGATGGGCGACGCAATGAGGATATATCCTTTCGTTCATCAACGCTTATCAAAGATGGCACACGAAAAGCCGGGTTCCAACATATTTGTCGAAAGACCGGGGTGGGCGTCTTTGCAGCCTCCTTCACCTTCGCGTATGAACGGCAAGTCTGCGACCCTTTCAGGGTCGGGAGAACACGTGGATGGTGGTATTCGTGCTAATGTCTGCGACCCTTTCGGGGTCGGGAGAAAATGCGCGGGGTGACGTTCGTGCTAATGTCTGCGACCCCTTCAGAGTCGTGAGAACATGTCCGGGGTGGCGTTCGTGCCAATGTCTGCGACCCATTCAGGGTCCGGGGGTCGCGACGCTTACCCCAACACCTCCTTC
Organism: Flavobacteriales bacterium; assembly: GCA_041745875.1. Classification (GTDB taxonomy): domain Bacteria; phylum Bacteroidota; class Bacteroidia; order Flavobacteriales_F; family PHOS-HE28; genus PHOS-HE28. The sequence continues at coordinate 22,652 of JBGTIB010000094.1, forward strand.
ACCTTCGCTCCTATCGTCGCCGGGCTGTCCACCACGTGGATGCCGCATTCGCGCATCACCTTCTTCTTGGCTGCGGCGCTTTCGTCGGCGCCTGAAACGATGGCACCGGCGTGGCCCATGGTTCGGCCTACGGGGGCTGTCTCACCGGCGATGAAGCCGATGACGGGTTTCTTGCAGTTGGCCTTGATCCAGTGTGCGGCTTCGATCTCCAAGGCACCGCCGATCTCGCCGATCATCACGATGGCCTCGGTCTCGGGGTCGTTGGCGAAAAGCCGGACGGCTTCGAGGGTGGTGGTGCCGATGATGGGATCGCCGCCGATGCCTATGGCGGTGGTGATACCAAGACCTGCCTTCACGACCTGGTCCGCGGCTTCGTAGGTGAGCGTACCGGACTTCGACACGATGCCCACCTTGCCCTTCTTGAACACGAAACCGGGCATGATGCCCACCTTGCATTCATCGGCGGTGATCACGCCCGGGCAATTGGGGCCGATCAGGCGGCAGTCCTTGCCACGGAGGTACTCACGGGCGGCCACCATGTCCTTCACCGGAATCCCTTCGGTGATGCATACGATCACCTTGATCCCAGCCTCGGCGGCTTCCATGATCGCATCCGCAGCGAAGGCGGGCGGCACGAAGATGATGCTGACATCGGCACCCGTGCTTTCCACGGCCTGGCTCACCGTCTCGAACACGGGTTTGTCCAGGTGCTTCTGACCGCCTTTCCCCGGAGTGACACCACCCACGACGTTCGTACCGTACTCGATCATCTGGGTAGCGTGGAAGGAACCTTCGCTACCGGTGAATCCTTGGACGATGACCTTTGACTTCTTGTTGACGAGAACGCTCATGGAATTCGCGGGGGCTTGTTGCGGGGCGCTAAAGTAACTGCTCTTCGGAAAGCGCTTTGCGGCGCGCCGCCAGCTGATACCCCATCACGAAGACCAGTGCACCGCCCATCAGCACGGCGCCGCCCACGTAGGGACCGGTGTAATGCCACCCGTAGAGCATGCCACCTGCCGTGGGGCCTGCGATCCGTGCCAGCGACCCGAAGCTCTGGTTCATCCCCAGCACCTGGCCCTGTTCCTTCTCACTCGCGTTCCGGCTGAGCAGCGATGTGATACTGGGCATGAGACAGCCGTTCGCAAGGGCCAGCATCGCGATCGGCACCAAGGCCAGCGGCATGAAATACTCCTCCGGCACGAAGGGAATGGTGAACAGTCCGATACCCATGAGCACGCAGCCAAAGACCATCAGCCGCGGCTCACCGAAGGTGCGTGTCAGCCAGCCCACCATCGTGCCCTGCACCACGGCCGATGCGAATCCGATGAAGGCGAACATGTACCCGATCTGCGCTTCACTCAGTGCGTAGTGCTCCGCCCACAACAGCGCCACGGTGATCTGCATCATGCTGAAGGCGGTGATGTAGATGAAGCTGGTGAGGAACAGGTCGCGGAACCGTTCATTCCGCAGTGCTCGAATGGCCTGGGCCACGGGTTTGATCTCCAACTTATTGGTGGCATCCTTCACCTTCAGCGACTCGGGGAGGAAAAGCAGGATCAGAAGTAGGTTGATCAGACTGAGTCCCATGGCGGTGTAGCCGACCGCATCCATGCCGAAATGTTCCTTGATGAAACCACCCACCGGCGGGCCGAAGATGAAGCCGATCCCGAAGGCGGCACCGATCAGGCCCAGCGCCTTGGCTCGACCATCCGGTGGGGTGATATCGGTGATGTACGCCTGCGAGGCTGCGATGTTCGCCGAGCCGATCCCGGCCAACATGCGTGCAGCGAAGAGCAGCATAAGACTGTGCGCATTCGCCAGCAACAGGAAGGCCAGCGCGGTGATGAACACGGTGAAGGCGATCACCGGACGACGGCCCATGCGATCGCTCAGTGTACCCCAGAATGGCGAGAAGATGAAGTTCATCAATGCATAGACCGCCATCACCAATCCGACTTCGAAAGCCGAGGCGCCCAGTTGCACCGCGTAAGTGGGCAGAATGGGGATCACCAGTCCGAAACCCAGCAGGTCGATGAAGACCGTGAGGAAGAGGATGGCGAGGCGGGAACGCATGGATACTGCGGGCAGAATGAGATTGCTTCGCTACGCTCGCAAGATCAGAAAATGGGAATGCAACACGTCGGGTAAACGCCGCGAAAGTAGACCGCCATTCCCGTATGGAAGCTCAATCTTCCACGGCCACGGGGCGCGACACTTCGGTGCCCTTCCGCACGTAGGGGCGGATGATCAGGCGGATGGTGTTCTTCCAACTGAGGTACTTCCACGCCCAATTGAACAGCACCATCATGCGGTTGCGGAAGCTTACCAGTTGCACGACATGGACGAGCATCCAGATCGCCCAGGCGAAGAAGCCACCGTAGCTGTGATCACCGATCTCCACCACGGCACGGCCACGTCCGATCACGGCCATGCTGCCCTTGTCGACGTAGGTGAAAGGCAGCGGCTCCTTCCCTTCCGCACGGCGCCGCAGGTTCTTCACCAGGTGCCTGCCCTGCTGGATCGCCACCGTGGCCACCTGTGGATGTCCTTTGGGCCAGGCCTCTCCTTCCTCCATCAGTGCGACGTCGCCCAAGGCAAATACATCTGGGAAACCCTGAACCGCATTGTTCCGGTCCACCAGATAACGGTTGGCTCGTTCGTTCACGGCGTCCTCAAGCCCGTGGAGCAACGCCCCTTTCACACCAGCGGCCCAGATCACGGTGTTGGTATCCATGGTGCTGCCATTGCTCAATGTGATATGGTCCGCATCCCCACCCAGTACCCGTACTCCCAGGTGGACCTCTACTCCCAGCTCCTCCAGGTACTTCTGCGCGTTGGCGCTCGACCGCTCACTGAAGCTCTTCAGCACCCTGTCGTTGCTGTCGATCAACACGATGCGCATCAACTCGCTGTTCATCTCACGGTATTCGCGCTTCAGCACGGTGCGGCGGATCTCGGACAGGGCCCCGGCAAGCTCCACGCCCGTTGGCCCGGCACCCACGATCACGAAGTTGAGGCAGCGGCGTAGTGCCTCTTCATCACGCAGCACCATGGCCAGCTCGAATTCCTGCAGAAAATCGCTGCGGATGTCCAGCGCCTGGCTGATGCTCTTGAGCTGCATGGCCACTTCGGCCAGCTGCTGGTTGCCGAAAAAGTTGGTGGTGCTACCCATGGCGAGGATCAGGATGTCGTAGTCGAAGCGGCCCACGTTGGTCTCCACGCATTTCTCTTGGGGCACGATACGCTGCACTTCCGCCATGCGGTAGGCCACATTGGGCATGGGACCGATGGTGCGACGGAAAGGGTGTGCGATGCTATCCGCCCCAAGGCTTGCAGTGGCCACTTGGTATAGCAGCGGCTGGAAACAGTGGTGGTTCTGCTTGTCGAGCAGGAGCACCTTGTAAGGGGTACTCGCCAGACCCTGCACCACTTCGAGACCCGCGAAACCGCCACCGACGACGACCACTTTCGGGTATGCAAGATCGTCGTAATACCGTTTCGCTTCGCTCATTCCGTTGCGCTTTGTCCGTAAGGGTACAAAGATCCGGATCTTTGCGCGCGGATGTACGAACCGGATACCATCGCCGCGATCGCCTCACCACCGGGTGTGGGAGCCATCGCCTTGCTCCGCCTCAGCGGGCCCAAGGCCGTGGAGGTCGCCCGTTGTTTCGCACCCGCCCTACCCTCAGCGCCCACAGCCCGCAAGGCGTACTTCGTTCCGTTGGTGGATGACGCTGGGCAGGTGGACGAAGGCCTACTGACCGTGTTCCCAGGGCCCAACAGCTTCACCGGTGAGGATGTGGTGGAAGTGAGCGTCCATGGTTCTCCTTATGTGCAACAACGCCTGGTGGAGGCCATGCTGAAGGCCGGTGCGCGACTGGCCCGTCCCGGCGAGTTCACCCAACGCGCCTTCCTGAACCGCAAGCTGGACCTGAGCCAGGCCGAGGCCGTGGCCGACCTGATCGCCAGCCGCAGTGCGGCACAGCATCGCCTGGCACTGCAACAGTTGAAGGGCGGTTTCGGACAGCGGATCGAGGAACTGCGTGAACAGCTCATCGACTTCTGCGCGCTGATCGAGCTGGAACTGGACTTCAGTGAGGAGGACGTACAGTTCGCGCACCGCGTGGAACTCGCCGCACTGCTTGACAGGATCGTGGACCTATGCACCGACCTGATCGCCTCCTTTCGTTACGGCAATGCGATCCGCGAAGGCATCCCGGTGGCGATCGTGGGTGCACCCAACAGCGGAAAGAGCACACTGCTCAACGCGCTGCTGCAGGAAGATCGCGCCATCGTCAGCGACATCCCAGGCACCACCCGTGACACGGTCGAGGAAACGCTCACCATCGGTGGCATCCTCTTCCGCATCATCGATACGGCTGGCATCCGCAGCACCACGGACAGTGTGGAGAAGATGGGCATCGACCGCAGTTACAAGAAGGCGGCGCAGGCCAGCATCGTACTGCTGCTCGGCGATGGCGCGGTATTGAGCGAGGGCGCGCTGCTCACCGAGGCCGACATGCTGCGCGAGCGGATCGGGGCAGGACCGGTGGTGATGCCGGTGATGAACAAGAGCGATGTACCGGGCAGCAAGACACCCGCTTCGGTGCGCGCGCTATCCGCGAAGAAAGGGACCGGGCTCGCCGCATTGAAACAGGCCCTCGTGGACCATGTACAGGGTCTTCAGCACGGCACCGGAGACCTCGTGGTGACCAATGCACGCCATGTGGAAGCCCTAGGCAATGCACGCGCCGCGCTGGTCGATGCACGCAAGGCGCTGGAGGCAGGGCTCAGTGGCGAACTGCTCGCCATCGACCTGCGTCGGGCACAGCATCACCTGGGCGAGATCACCGGGCGCATCACCACGGATGATCTGCTGGGGAGCATTTTTGGGCGGTTCTGTATCGGGAAGTGAGGGTGTGTGCAAGGGACGAGCTTGGCGTGGGCCTTGGCGGTAGTACCTCTTTCAAACCTTCTTGTTGTCTTATGTATGATGTCCTATGCCGCCCAGACTGGTCGTTGGGCGGCATAGGACATGGGACGTAAGACGGATCTTCGTTAGCCCCGGAGCGCCCCCATAGTCGTCCGGCACAAGCTCCTCATGGGCATTGTGCCACACCCATCACCCGGTGGATGAAGAGGTACTCATCGGCGCCATCACCTTCCATGGCAGGACCCATCGCCAGGCTGCACTCCACCTCGATGGTCCATGGTTCGCCGCCCTGCTTCACGCTCCGGAGGTATGACCGCTCCAGCTCCACATTGTCCATGCTGCCCAACACCTCCCCTTCATCCGTCCAGTTCGCACCACCGGCAGCGGGCCAGGTGAACGCCGATCCGCAGGGTCGGAAGCTCATTGCATCGGCCAGGTACGTGAAAGTGCCGGTGAGCCGCATGCGGGGGATCTCGTCGTTGATCTCGTCAGCGAGTTTTTCCAATCCCTCCGCCCCGCTCCTGGTGTCCGTGTTCACGATGCGGTCACCGCTGTACTTCCAAAGCTGTGGCTCGCCGATCCCCATTCCAAGGTGCATCGCTCCATCACGCACGCCCCATTCACCGATCATGCCAATGGCCATGCTGTCCTTGTCGATGGATCGTTGGCGCAGTACGAAGGTGCTGTCGCTGCGCACCCACAACTGTGTGACGATGCCGGGGCAGTCCGCGCAGGGAAGTGTGCCATCGTAGTAGCCCGGCCACTGCACGGGAGCTTCGACCACCGGCTCCGGCACCGTGGTGTCCTGCTCTTCGGTGGGTGCAGTGGAACAGGCGGCCAGCAAGGCAAGGAACAGAACGCCTGGTGCATTGTGCATTGTTCGTGTCATGGACGGATCGTTATCGGCCGCCGAATATAGAGGAGCCTGCAGCCACCTTCGGACCGATCATATAACATGTTTGTTTGTAACATGTTTGTTACTACCTTTGTTGTTACAACAGCACGACGCCATGCAACACCACCCCTTCAAGTTCGGTAAACTCGCCGAGGGCGTGCATTTTACCGACCGCGACAAGGAGCGGAACCGGCTGAAGAGCAACGTGGATTCCGGGGTGAACACCATCCTGATATCGCCCCGTCGATATGGAAAAAGCTCCCTGGTCCAGCAGGTGGCGGCGGACCTGGGCAAGGAGCGCGCGGTCCGTTTCGCACAGCTCGACCTGTTCGAGGTGCGCGATGAACGCGAGATGCTCGAGCGCATCACCTCGGCGGTGATCTCAGCCATGTCGACGAGCCTGGAGGACCGGCTGCGCGACATGAAGCGCTTCGTGCAGACCATCGTTCCCAAGGTGAGCCTGGGCAGCGATCCCACGCAGGAACTCAGCATCGGACTTTCATGGGCGGATGTGGAACGCTCGCGCCACGAACTGCTGGAACTGCCCGAGAAGCTGGCGAAGGATAAGAAGGTGCAACTGGTGCTGTGCATCGACGAGTTCCAGAACATCGGCCACTTCCCGGACCCCAAGGCAACACAGAAACTGCTGCGCGCGGCGTGGCAGCGACAACAGAACGTGACCCATCTGCTCTACGGCAGCAAGCGCCACATGATGATGGAGCTCTTCACCAAGAGCAGCATGCCCTTCTACAAGTTCGGCGACATCCTCTTCCTGGAGCGCATCGACAGGCCGCATTGGGTGAAGTACATCAAAAGCCGATTCCAGTACACGAAGAAAAAGATCAGCCCGGAGCTGGCAGAGGCCATCGCCCGCATCATGGAGGACCACCCCTACTCCGTGCAGATGCTGGCCAATGCCACCTGGCAACGCACGACGGGGAGCGCCACGCCCCGTGCCATCGAACTGGGCCTGGAGGACCTCATGGACCAGTACACCATCCTCTACCAACGCATCGTGGATGAACTGACCACGCCGCAACTCCGCTTCCTGGAGGCCATGTCCGACGGTGTGGAGCGCTTCACCACCGCGGAGGCCATCGCGCGTTACGAATTCGGATCCTCGGCCATGGTGGGTCGCATCCGGACGGCATTGGAGAAGAAGGACATCCTGGACCACCAAGGCGCCGAAACCATCTGGCTCGACCCGCTCTTCCGTATCTGGCTTGAGAACAGGTTCTGGCGCAAGCCCAAACGCCCGGTGCTGCAATGACCCCCATCCTGAGCGCTTTCTACTTCGGCAGCGTGGAGCACTACCGTCTGCTTGCCCAGCACCCGAAGGTCATCATCGACATCGGTGAGCACTACGAACGCCAGAGCTACCGGACCCGCACCAGCATCGTTGGGCCGAACGGCGTGCAGGACCTCGTGGTGCCGATCGACCGTCGTTCCGGCGAAAAGATGCCCATGCGCACGGTGGGCCTCAGCTACGTGGAAAGCTGGCCGCAGCAGCATGTGCATGCCATCCGCAGTGCCTATGGCAACACGCCGTGGTTCATCCATTTCATCGACGAGATCGAAGCCGTTGTGTTGAAGAGGTATGACCGGCTCGTTGACCTGGACCTGGCCACGATGCGGCTGGGGTTGAAGTGGCTGGGGTTGGGGACGGAGGTGGTGGTGAGCGAGGAATATGTTGATGGGAGTGGCGAGTATCGAGTGGCGAGTGGCGAGTCTGCCGCCTCCTCGACTCCGCTC
>JBGTIB010000095.1:0-15801 GCA_041745875.1 Flavobacteriales bacterium
CCTGATCCAGGAAGCGAGGGCCCTGGCTTTCTGCCCGGCGAGCGAGGCAGCACCCGCTCCGATGGATTGGCGCATGCCACCCACTCATCTACAGCCGGTACCATACTCCGGTGAAGTGATCCGTTTCGACCGCCCCTGGTATTTGTTCCGCCACTGTGGTAGGGCGATCACCCATGATTTCAAACTGTTGACCGAGGGACGTCGTTCGCAACGGCTCAGTGTCCACAACACCATCATCGGTGACCCGGACCTGGTGTTCCTGGAGGAAGGTGCCGTGGTGGAGGCGAGCATGCTCAATACCACCCACGGTCCCATCTACATCGGCAAGGGCGCCGAAGTGATGGAAGGCTGTATGATCCGCGGGCCCTTTGCACTGGGCGATCAGGCCCAATTGAAGATGGGTGCCAAGATCTACGGTCCTACGACGATCGGTCCCGAAAGCAGGGTGGGTGGCGAGTTGAACAACTGCGTGATCACCGGTTACAGCAACAAGGCCCACGATGGATTCCTGGGCAACAGCGTGCTTGGCGAATGGTGCAACCTGGGTGCCGACACCAACAACAGCAACCTGAAGAACACCTACGGTCATGTACAGATGTACAGCTACGCGGACCAGGCGATGACCGACACCGGCCTGCAGTTCTGCGGGCTGATCATGGGCGATCACGCCAAGACGGGCATCAATACCATGTTCAACACGGGCACGGTGGTCGGTGTATCGGCCAATGTGTATGGGAGCAACTTCCCGCCGAAGCATGTCCCCGGGTTCGCATGGGGAGGCACCAATGGCTTCGCGGTATACGAGATCGAAAAAGCACTGATCACCGCGCGACGTGTGATGGAACGACGCAACGTGCCGCTGACCCATTTGGATGAAGCCATCTTGCGGCATGTATTCGCCGTGGAGGAGACCCGTGTGTGATCGGTAATGAACGACCCGATCCGGCGGTGTTGAAGTTCGGTACCTGCCCATCTGTCACCCTTGCCATACCGGCACAACCCTTGCCAACAGCGCAGGTCCGTTGTTGAAAATGACTTTCGCCCCGGCAGTGATGCCAGCGATAACTTTGTACTGACATTCTGGCCCCATTTTTTGAATGAGCGATCTTTTGAATCCTACCGGTCTTTTCAGTTCCGAAGCCCTCGAGAACGACAGCGAGTTGATCCCATTGATCACCGCCGAGGACGAGGAGCAGATGAACGCGGAGACCACGCCGCCCGAACTGCCCATACTGCCCCTTAGGAACACGGTGCTCTTCCCCGGTGTGGTCATCCCCATCACGGTCGGTCGCGACCGCAGCATCCGTCTGATCCAGGATGTGTACCGTGGCACCAAGACCATGGGTGTGGTCAGTCAGATGGACGGCCAGATCGAAGAGCCGCGCGCCGAGGACCTCAACCGGGTGGGGACCATCGCCACGATCATCCGCATGTTGCGCATGCCCGATGGCAGCACCACGGCCATCATCCAGGGTAAGAAGCGCTTCGAAGTGCTGGACATGGTGAAGCACGAGCCCTATTTCACCGCCAAGGTGAAGGAGTTCGAGGAGATCCGCCCTGCCAAGGACGATGCATCATTCGGCGCTTTGGTGAGCAGCCTGAAGGACATGGCACTGGAGATCATCAAACAGAGCCCGCACATTCCCACCGAGGCACAGTTCGCCATCAAGAACATCGATTCACCTTCGTTCCTAGTGAACTTCATCAGCAGCAACATGAACGCCGAGGTGGCCGAGAAGCAGAAGATGCTGGAAGTGGCCGACCTGCGCGAACGTGCCAACCTGCTGTTGGCCCATCTCACCAAGGATCTGCAGCTGCTGCAGATGAAGAACGAGATCCAGGACAAGGTGCGCACCGAGGTGGACCGCCAGCAGCGCGAGTATTTCCTGCACCAGCAGATGAAGACCATCCAGGATGAATTGGGTGGGAATCCCATCGAACTGGAGATCGAGGAGATGCGCGTGAAAGCGGGCAAGAAGAAGTGGACCAAAAAGGTGGGAGAGCTCTTCGAGAAGGAGATCGGGAAGCTGCAGCGCATGAACCCGGCCGGCGCGGAATTCAGTGTGCAGCACAACTATGTCCAGCTGTTGCTGGAACTGCCGTGGGGTGAGTACAGCACCGACGACTTCGACCTGAAGAAGGCGCAGAAGATCCTGGACCGGGACCACTTCGGGCTGGAAAAGGTGAAGGAGCGCATCATCGAGCACCTCGCCGTGCTGAAGCTGAAAGGCGATATGCGGGCGCCGATCATCTGTTTGTACGGTCCTCCTGGCGTGGGCAAGACCAGTCTTGGAAAGAGCATGGCCGAGGCCCTGGGCCGCAAGTACGTGCGCATGAGCTTGGGTGGATTGCACGACGAGGCGGAGATCCGCGGACATCGCAAGACCTACATCGGCGCCATGCCCGGGCGCCTGATCCAGAGCTTGAAAAAAGCCGGCACCAGCAATCCGCTCTTCGTGCTGGACGAGATCGACAAAGTGGGCAAGGACTTCCATGGCGACCCCGCCAGTGCGCTGCTGGAGGTGCTGGATCCTGAACAGAACAGTGCATTCCATGACAACTATGTGGAGGTGGAGTACGACCTGAGCCGCGTGATGTTCGTGGCCACCGCCAACAGCCTCAGCACCATCCATCCCGCATTGCGTGACAGGATGGAGGTCATCGAGGTGAATGGTTACACCCAGGAGGAAAAGATCGAGATCGCATTGCGGCACCTGTTGCCCAAACAGTTCAATGAGAGCGGCATCAAGCCCAAACAGTTGAAGCTCGCTCCGGGTCTGTTGGAGGCCATCGTGGACCAGTACACTGACGAGAGCGGTGTGCGTACCCTCGAGAAGCGCATCGCCAAACTGGTACGCTACCGTGCCAAGCAGATCGCCCTGAAGGAGAAGTACAGCATCACCATCGGGATCGACGACCTCGTGCGGATCTACGGACCCAGTCACGCACGCGACAAGTACCAGGGCAACGATGTGGCCGGTGTGGTCACCGGCCTTGCGTGGACACCCACCGGTGGCGACATCCTGTTCATCGAGACCAGCATCACGAAGGGCGAAGGCAAGCTCACCCTCACCGGTAATCTGGGCGATGTGATGAAGGAAAGCGCCATGATCGCCTTGGAATACCTCAAGGCACACAGCGATTTCATCAGCCTGGACAGCGAGGTGTTCAAGCGTTGGAACGTGCACGTGCACGTGCCGGAAGGTGCCACGCCGAAGGATGGTCCCAGTGCGGGCATCACCATGCTCACCAGTATCGCCAGCGCGTTCACCCAGCAGAAGGTGCGCAAGTTCCTGGCGATGACCGGCGAGATCACCCTACGGGGCCGCGTGCTGCCCGTGGGTGGCATCAAGGAGAAGATCCTCGCCGCCAAACGTGCGGGCATCAAGGAGATCGTGCTCAGCGTGGACAACCGCAAGGACATCGAGGACATCGATACGCGGTATACCAAGGGCATGCGTTTCACCTACGTCAGCGAGATGATCGAAGTGGTGAAGCACGCCCTGCTGAAGGAGAAGGTGGAAAATGCATTGAAGGTGGCGTAGTTCATGTGCCCATGTGGGCTACCGCGCAGAGCTCTCGCTTCATGTGCTCATGTGGGTCGGCGCGCAAGGCTAGCGCTCCAGGTGCTCATGGAAAGCCCCCCTCGAAGGTATGCTCAACTCCGATCGGAGCACCCCATGCCCACATGGGCACATGCCCACATGAGCACATGCCCACATGAGCACATGCCCACATGAGCACATGCCCACATGAGCACATGCCCACATGAGCACATGCCCACATGAGCACATGCCTTACGATCTTCGCGCCGTGCAAGCCCAAGATCTGGCCATTGCCGACTTCACCTACGACCTGCCCCAGGATCGTATCGCGCAGCAACCCCTGGCCGAGCGCGATGCAAGTCGGCTGTTGATGACCCGCAACGGCGCCATCTCGGACCATGTCTTCCGGGACTTGCCAGCGCTGCTCCCCACCGGTTCCCTGTTGTTGTTGAACGACAGCCGCGTGGTGAATGCCCGACTGCTTTTCCGGAATGACACGGATGCCCGGATCGAGGTATTCTGCCTCGAACCCGGTGATGGAAGAACGTTGGAAGAGGCTTTTGGGGACTTGGGAGCCAGTTCGTGGTACTGCCTTGTCGGGAATGCCAAGCGCTGGAAAGGCGACCGGCCCCTGATGTTGCAGGCAGACGGGATCACCTTGACGGCCGAACGCGATGGCCAGGATCGGATACGACTGCAGTGGGCGCCCAGCGAGCTTCCCATGGGCGAGGTCCTTGCGCGCGTAGGTCACGTTCCCCTGCCACCGTACATGGACCGGCCCGATGAGGCGTCGGACAAGGAGCGCTACAACACGGTCTTCGCACAACACGAGGGCTCCGTGGCCGCACCCACGGCCAGTCTCCACTTTTCCGATGCGGTGCTCAACGCGATCAAGGACAGGGGCATCGCTTCGGCGACGCTCACCCTGCACGTTGGAGCGGGTACATTCATGCCGGTGAAGAGCGAACGCATGCGCGACCACCCCATGCACCGGGAAGAATTGCGGATCGAACGGCATGCCTTGGAGCTACTTCATGCCCAATTGGGCCAAGGGGCGGTGATCCCCGTCGGCACCACAGCACTGCGCACTCTGGAGAGCATTTACTGGCACGGTGTGATGCTCCTGCAGGAGAGGGCCGGTCGCACGTTGGCCATCGATCAATGGGAGCCATATTCCCATGAAGAGGCTTCACTTCCCAGTACGCAGGAGGCCATCCAGGCGGTGCTCGCTCAGGTGCGCAACGATCCCGATGAATGTCTTCGTGGAAATACGCGACTCCTCATCGTTCCGGGGTACCGCTTCCGCTTCGCTGATGCCCTGGTCACCAATTTCCACCAGCCGCAAAGCACCTTGCTGCTGCTGGTGGCCGCGTTCCTTGGTCCGGACTGGCGGAACGTCTACCAGCACGCATTGTCGCACGGGTACCGGTTCCTGAGCTATGGCGATGGTTCGTTGCTGTGGCGCAACCGGGATCAACACATCCCCCTGTCCTGAACGGATCCGACCTTTGTGTCATGGCCCGGGCCTCAACAATACGTGAACCCTATCTTCGTTCCCATCGCTGTATGCTTCGATCGCTATCCTCCCTGCTGGTGACGTTCCTGTCGACCGTGGTCCTTGCCCAACTGGGTGGGCAGTCGGCGTTCCGTATCCTGGACATCCCCAATTCGGCCCGCTCCTCGGCTCTTGGGGGTAACTACATCGCGGTGTACGACAACGATATCAACCTGGGTATCTTCAATCCGGCCTTGCTCAATGAAGGTATGGGTAGGCAGGTGGCCTTGAGCTATCTACCTTATTTCAGCGGCATCAACATCGGCTATGCCGGTTATGCGCATCACTTCGACAGCCTGGGCGCCACGTTCGCGGGAAGTGTTCAGTATGTCGATTACGGGACATTCATGCGCACCGACGAGAGCGGCAATGAACTGGGTGAATTCAAGGCCGGGGAGTACGTATTCCAGGTGGGGGGTGGCATTCCCGTGGATAGCTTGTTCAGCGTGGGAGCGAACGTGAAATTCATCACCAGCAATCTGGATACGTGGAACTCCACCGCGTGGGCGGTGGACCTGGGTGGCGTGTTCCACAAGGAGAGCATGGGGATCACCGTGGCCGCCATGGTGCGCAACCTCGGTTACCAGACCAGTGCCTTCACCGAAACACGTGAAAAGCTGCCGTTCCAAGTGCAGCTCGGTACCACGTACCGTTTCAAACACGCACCCTTCAGACTGGGGCTGATGCTGGAGCAGTTGCAGCAGTGGGATCTCACCTACGAGGATCCCAACGCAGTGGTGCAGATCGATCCCACCACCGGTAATGTGGTGGAGGACCGGGTGACCCGCCTGGACAAGACCCTACTGCACCTTGTGCCGAGCGCCGAAGTCCTGCTCAGCGAGAACTTCATGCTGCGCGTGGCCTACAACTTCCGCCGCCGACAGGAGATGGTGTTGCCGGATAAGCCGGCCATCACAGGGCTGAGCTTCGGCGTGGGGCTCAAGGTGAGCAAGCTGCACATCAGCTATGGTTATTCCCAGCTGCATCTGGCCGGGATCTCCAACACCTTCACGCTCGCTGCCCGTTTCTCCGATTTCCGGAAGGGCTGAGATCGCGGTGCCATGGAAGTACTTTCCAGCAGGCCTCCAGCGCAGTCCCTACCTTCGCCGGTCACGGAATTTCCCTTGAACCGGATCACCATCGCCATCGACGGTTTCTCTTCCTGCGGAAAGAGCACCCTGGCCAAACAGCTGGCCGCACATCTCGGTTACACATACATCGACAGTGGTGCCATGTACCGGGCCGTGGCCTTGTATGTGATCGAGAACGGCCTGGTGCACGATGGCAAACTGGATCGCGAAGGGTTGCTCCATGTGTTGGACAGCCTGGAATTACGATTCAAGCACGATCCACTCTCCGGCAGGAGCGAGACCTGGCTTAACGGCCGCAACGTGGAGAGCAGGATCCGGGGCATGGAAGTGAGCCGTTTCGTCACGCTGGTGAGCCCGGTGCCGGAGGTGCGTGCCAAACTCGTGAAGCTCCAACAAGCTTTCGGAAAGGAGAAGGGCGTGGTGATGGATGGACGCGATATCGGCACCGTGGTGTTCCCCGATGCGGAGGTGAAGCTCTACATGACGGCCCGCCCCGAAGTACGCGCCCAGCGCCGATACCAGGAGTTGAAGTCCAAGGGCGTGGAGGTGGATCTGGCCAGTGTGCTGGAGAACATCGAACGGCGCGATGAGGACGACACCACCCGCGCTGCCGATCCGTTGATCAAGGCTGCTGATGCCGTTGAGATCGACAACAGCGATATCACGGCACAGCGGCAATTCGCGATCGCGCTGGACATCGTGTTGGGCGTGTTGGCGCAGGTGGGGCAGGAGTGAGCAATGGATCTCGGCCCGGTCCATGTCTCCCTTGAGAGCGAGGTGGAGAACTGTGGACGAGTGGATACCTTCGACCCATTCACGATCAGTGACGCTGCCTGATCCGGGTGTCCCTTGCCATGAGAAGAACTCCGCTGATCCTGTTCGTAGGTGCGGCTCTGGCGCTGTTGAGCGGATGCGGTAAGTGGTTCGATGTTTCCCCTTACGATGCCGAGCCCCCCGATGATCTGCTTGATCTTACGGCAACCAACACGGTGCGGATCCAAGATGAACTTTCCGGTCACCAAGGCACGCTCACCTTCGCGCTGACGAGCGATCCCCATTACCACTACGGCGATCTGAACGACATCGTGGAGCACATGCGTGCCGACGCCTCGATCCGTTTCGTGGTGGTGCCAGGCGACCTCACGGATCAAGGATTGATCGGTGAGTTCGTGTGGTTCGCGCGTACTATGCAGGAGCTCACCGTGCCGTGGATCGCACTGATCGGCAACCACGATCATCTGGGCAATGGGCGCAGCATCTACGAAAGCATGTTCGGCCCACGGAACGTGGTGATGGATGTGGCAGGTTATCGCTTCATACTATTCGACGATACCGTCTGGGAGAGCGACATGCCCCCCGACATGGTTTGGCTCCAGGCTGCATTGAACGGTGCGGGAGAACGGATCCCGATCGTCATCACCCACATACCACCGTTCACGGACCAGATGGTGGGAGTTCATGAGGAGCCATTCCGTACGATGGTCGCGGTAGCCGAGGTCCCGCTGGTATTGCATGGGCACCTTCACCGGTTCAAGGACTTCACGCCATACCAGGACGGTGTGCGCTACGTGTGTGTGCCCTGGCCCAAGGAGCGAGCCTATGTGAAGGTGATCCTGGATGGCGGTGAATTCCAGATCGAAGTGGTGGAACTATGAGGTGGATGGTGACATATCTGCTTTACATAGGAGCGGTCCTCACATCGTCTGGAATGCAAGCGCAAGAGCCCGACTCGCTGGGAAGAACGACTGGTAAATGGCATCTGCGCGCCCAGTTCGCGGGCTATCAAGGCCTGTTCAGCGTGGGCGGCGGACCGGTGTTTTGCAAAGGGGTGTGGCACCCGGCGCTCATGTACGGCTTCGCGCCACGAACCGAAGGTCGCGATGCCGTGCATCAGATCATCCTGCGCAACGATGTGGTGTTCCTGCCGAACAAGGGCGGGAAACGCACTTGGTACTCGCCCGCTGCAAGTCTCAATCTGCTGGTGGAGACAGGCCGACACAGCTACCTCTCCCTACCGGAACGTTTCCCGCCTGGTTACTACATGGCACCTCTTCCACGGTTCACCCTGGGGCTCGGTGGCCGCATGCATCGGACGATCAACGGCCCGGGCCCTTTTCAAACACTGGCGTTCACCGCGGAGATCGTTGGCCTCGATGCCTACATGTGGTACGCCATCAGCGAGCGTGGCTTTCCGTTGCACGCCGCCTTCGGGCTCAGCTTCGGGGCGGCACTGCGGTGGTGAACCGGATCAGCGGGTCCAGTCCTCCATTTGGATGCCTTGAATGCGCTGGAAGTGCTTGGTGTTGTTGGTCACCAAGGTGAGGCTGTGGTGGACGGCAGTGGCGCCGATCAGGAGGTCGAAGTCGGGAAGGGGTTGACCGACTTTGCGGAGTCTGGCCTTCTCGACCGCAAAAACAGGTATGCAGGGTGAGATGGGTATGACCACCATGTCCCGTAGGAACATCTTGAACATGGCCTTGTTCCTGCCTGGGTCCGTACTGTTCTCGGCACCGAACAGCAGTTCCGCTATCGTGATCTCGGATATCCGACATCGTTCCAGTCCGATCGCCTCGAACTTATCAAGAACGGCTCGGTTGCCTTTGGTAAAGAAGATGCAGATGTTGGTGTCCAGCAGATAGGTCCGTGCCATGGCTGGTGGTGCTCAGTCCAATGGCTCGCGCTCAGCACCCATGGTCCGGGAACCTTCGATCATCGCAATGATCTCCTCGGCGCTCTCCGGTCCTACCCATGCCCCAAAGGCATCCATGGTGCCGCCTTTCATCTTGGGTGACTTCTTAGTGCTTCCTGGTTTCAAGCGCTGCTCTATGGCCTCCTTCAGGGTGCGCAAGGCATCCTCCGGCCAATCCTCGATCTTGTCAAGGAACTCAGCGGTCATTTTCCGATGCAGGGCTTTGCTGCTCATGTGTTCGGCTTTGGAGTTCCACTCGCCTGCTTCGTTCGTATGGATGCGCGCAGGATCTCGATGACCTTCAACTTATCCTCGGGAGTAAGCGAGATCAAGCGCTCAGCAGCATGGTGCCCCCAAGGGTCCTTGAAGCGGGGCTTTCCCATCAGCCCAAAGTTATGCGATGTCCGGGAGCGCTACAATTCCAGCAACCCTCTCCGCCACACATCCTCGAACTTCTCCTTCAGCACCGCGATCAGCTCCGGCTGCATTGGGAAGCCACCTCGCAACTACCCTTCGGGCTGCGCCTTGGTCTTGACGCGCTCATGCGGCGTTGCGCGATCCTTGCATAGCCACCGCTATGCGCGGATCCCGCGCCTTGCCTGAGCACGCAATCCCTTCGGCTCGCTTCCAAAAGCAGTTACGAGGTGGCTTCTAGTCGTAGATGTCCTCGATGTACAGGCACACGATCGGTTTCTTCTCATACCACTCCGGAAAACGATCGCGGATCTTGTTGCGGTGTTGCTTCTCCATTACCACGATGGCATCGGCCCACTCCATGTGCCATTCCTCCAGAACCACGTTAGCTGTGCGGTCCTTGCCTGCTGAGTCCACTTCGAAACGCGGGTCGTCCTCGTAGATCTTGTGGGCTGTGACCGAACGCATTCGGTTCACGGTGCATACGAAGAGGATGTGATGTTTCTCGTTCACGGATAAGCGACCATCCCCTCCACCACCTCCAACGGATCCTTCACCCCCTCCACCATGCCCAGCACCTTCAGCATCACCCGGTCCAGCAAGGTATCCGGGCAACTCGCACCACTGGTGAGGATGATCGTGATCGGTCGCCTTTCCTGAGCGGAGTCGAAGGAAGGCAACCACCCCTTGGTGCGCTCCAACTTGTGTTCCGGGTAGTTGAAGTGTTCGATCTCCTCCGCGCTCAGCAGTTCCTTCTCGCCATTGATGAAGTACGTCGGGAACCTCTGTTCCAACAGTTCCACCAAGTGGCTGGTGTTGCTGCTGTTGTAGCCGCCCAC
Organism: Flavobacteriales bacterium; assembly: GCA_041745875.1. GTDB lineage: Bacteria > Bacteroidota > Bacteroidia > Flavobacteriales_F > PHOS-HE28 > PHOS-HE28. The sequence goes on from JBGTIB010000095.1 coordinate 10,134, forward strand.
CACCAAGGCAAGGTCCGCTTCGGCCTTCAGCAGTTCGGTGGTGGCGTCCTGGTTGTCGTTGGTGGCGTAACACAGCGTGTCGCGTGTGTCGGCGAAGTGGTTCTTCAGTTCGGCTTCGCCGTACTTGCGCACCATCACCTGCTTCAGGTGGTCGGCGATGGCCTGCGTTTCGGTGGCCAGCATGGTGGTCTGGTTCACCACACCGATGCGTTGCAGGTCCCTGGCTGGATCGAAGCCCGGCGTGCAGCGTGAGCCGAACACTTCCGCAAAGCGTGTGATCGGCTCATCGCCCATGATGATACGCCCAAGCAACTCCGTCTCCGCCATGTCCTTCACCACCACTGCCGGGGCACCCTGCGCCGTGTGGCTGAAGGTGGCACGCGTCTCCTCGTGCGCGGCCTTGCCATGGATCACCACGCTGTAGTCCTTTGCACCCAGTTGCGCGCTGCGGTTCCACACCTTCTCCACGAAGGGGCAGGTGGTGTTGTGCTTCAGCGGATCGATGCCGATGGCCCGCAATCGCGCTTCGGTCTCCAGCGTGGTGCCGAAGGCCGGGATGATCACGATGTCGTCGGCCTTCAACTCGTTCCAGTCCATCAGCATCTGCCCGTGGGTGTCCTGGATGAAGCGCAGGCCGTGGCTCTCCAGATCGGCGTTCACCTCGGGGTTGTGGATCATCTGGCTCAGCAGGAAGATCCGTTTGCCGGGGTTCTCCTCCAGCGCCTTGTAGCTGATCTCGATGGCGTTCTCCACCCCGTAGCAGAATCCAAAGTGCCGGGCGAACACGAAGCGCACCGCACCCAGGTCCAGCAGGGTGGGCGAGAGGTCCTTCTTCTTCGGGTCCTGCACCTTGCGCAAGGCTTTCAAGCGCCCGATAAGCTCGCTGCGGTAGTGGTTGGGGATGGTGAAACTGCGCACTGCTCTTCTGCCTATGATAAGTACGATCGCTGCCTCCGGTACCGTCGACCCTCCGGGTCGACCGATCGTAGCAGCCGTGCCAACCGAACGCCAAAAGTACCCACCCGGTTCACCACGCTTTTAGTGCAGCCGGGCATTTTCTGATCGTCCGATCATCTGATCCTCTAATTATCAGGACTTTCCTTACATTTGCGGCCCCTTTTCGGGGAACCTGCCGTGACGCAGCAGGTACACGAACTAACCCTTCCGGACAGCGTCCTCGGTCCGGGATACAAACAAACAGCTCGCCCATATGGCAGCAGAAGAACAAGCAGGCGCCGATCAGGCCGCCGAAACCCCGGAAACCGCACAGGTGACCGAAACCCAGGCAGCCGCACCGGCCGCCGAATCCACCAAGCCAGCCAAACCAGTGCGCGCCACCCCGGTGTCCACCAAGGTCGGCAACCGTACCACTGTCACTTTCGCAGAGCCACCGGCCGATTTCGACTGGGAGATCCTGGAGGACGACCGCCGTGTCGTGGCTTCGGAGAAGCGCGAGAAGATGGAGAAGGCCTACGAGGACACCCTCAGCAGCATCTCCGAGAAGCAGGTCCTCATGGGTACCGTGGTGGGCATGAACAAGAAGGAAGTGGTGATCAACATCGGATACAAGTCCGAAGGTGTGGTCCCCATCAGTGAGTTCCGCTACAAGGAGGACCTCGCCATCGGCGACAAGGTGGAGGTCTATATCGAGAAGCAGGAGGACAAGGGTGGCCAGATGGTCATCAGCCACAAGACCGCACGCGTACACAATGCCTGGGGCAAGGTGAACGGTGCCATGGAGACCAACGAGATCATCACGGGCTACGTGAAGTGCCGCACCAAGGGCGGCCTCATCGTGGACGTGTTCGGCATCGAGGCCTTCCTGCCCGGCAGCCAGATCGATGTGAAGCCCATCCGCGATTACGATCAGTACGTGGGCAAGAACATGGAGTTCAAGGTGGTGAAGATCAACCAGGAGTTCAAGAACGTGGTGGTCTCGCACAAAGCCCTGATCGAAGCCGAACTGGAAGCCCAGAAGAAGCAGATCATCGGCGGACTGGAGAAAGGCCAGGTGCTGGAAGGCACCGTGAAGAACATCACCAGCTACGGCGTGTTCGTGGACCTCGGTGGTGTCGACGGCCTGATCCACATCACCGACCTGAGCTACGGCCGCGTGAGCCACCCCGAGGAGGTGGTGACGCTGGACAGCAAGATCAACGTGGTGATCCTGGACTTCGACGACGAGAAGAAACGCATCGCCCTCGGTCTGAAGCAACTGCAGGCGCACCCCTGGGATGCCCTCAGCGCCGACCTCAATGCCGGCGACAAGGTCACCGGCAAGGTGATGGTGATCACCGACTACGGCGCGTTCGTGGAGGTGGCCCCCGGTGTGGAAGGCCTGCTGCACGTGAGCGAGATGAGCTGGAGCCAGCACCTGCGCAGTCCCAAGGACTTCCTGAAGGAACAACAGGAGATCGAGTGCGTGATCCTGAACATCGACCGCGAAGAGCGCAAGATGAGCCTGGGCATGAAGCAACTCGCCGAAGACCCCTGGGCGGAGATCGAAGGGAAGTACCCCCTGCGCAGCAAGCACACCGCCAAGGTGCGCAACTTCACCCACTTCGGCATCTTCGCCGAACTCGAGGAAGGCGTCGACGGCCTCATCCACATCAGCGACCTCAGCTGGACCAAACGCATCAAGCACCCCAGCGAGTTCTGCAACGTGGGCGATGAGCTCGACGTGGTGGTGTTGGAAGTGGACAAGGAGAACCGCCGCCTCAGCCTCGGCCACAAGCAGGTGGAGGAGAACCCCTGGGAGGTGTTCGCCAGTGTGTTCACACCCGGCAGCACCCACGAGGGTACCATCACCGGCCGCGCCGGACAGAACTACGTGGTGAGCCTGCCTTACGGGGTGGAAGGCACCGTTACCGCCAAGCACCTGAAGAAGGAGGATGCATCGAAGGCCGAAGTGGACGACAAGCTGCCCTTCGTGGTGCTCGAGTTCAATGCCGAAGCACGCCGCATCACCCTCAGCCACACCCGTACCTTCGAGGAGGGCGACGAGCCCATGGAAGCCGCAGCAGCACCCGCCAAGCGCGGTGCCCGCAAGGAAAGCGGCGCCGGTGTTTCGCTCAAGGCCGTGAACGAGAAGGTGGAGAAGAGCACCCTGGGCGACCTCGGTGTGCTCAGCGACCTGAAGAGCGCCATGGAGACCAAGGAGCGTGGCTCCAAGGGCAAGAAGAAGAAGGACGAAGAAACGGAGGAGGACGAAGAGTAAGCTTTCCCTTCATTCCAAAGCTTGAAGCCCGGCCCCGCAACAGCGGTGGCCGGGCTTCGTGCATTACGACCAGGCGTCTGCGTCGCTCCAACCAAGGCTGGATACGCGTTGTATTATCCATCCATGTCCGTGATCTGAATTTTTGCCCACCATGTCGAGTTCGTGTTTCCGGGTATTACTTTAGTCCTGCCGATAAGCTTGAGCCCAGCAATGCTCCAGTGGTTCGCTGACGGCAAGGTCGTACGGGATCGTTCATAAGCCAGGTTCAGGTCATGGCTCAGAGGATAGCGAAATACGAACAGGGTCAGGCATGGCTATCGGCCCCGACCTCCGACATGCGCCACAGCGCCACAGCGCCACAGCGCCACAGCGCCACAGCGCCACAGCGCCACAGCGCCACAGCGCCACAGCGCCACAGCGCCACAGCTAAAGTTACCTGCCGTCCTTCCCAGCGCGCCATACTGTTCGGGTATTTGCTACCAGAGCACCGTTCAAAGCCCATGGTCATGTTGCGCGTAGGTCTGATCGCATTGATCCTTGTCTGCACGCATGGGCCGTACTTTCGGGCGAACATGGAACCTGTGCCTCCACGATCCACTTGGGCCTGTGCGCGATCCACTGCTGGAATGGATGTGAACCCGTACAACCCCAATTGGTCCGCAGTGGCAAGCACAGAACAGCATTGTGAACAGGACACCTCGAAGATCGCTGCCGATAAGCGGAGGGGCACCTCCCTGCCACCCATCCCGGATGTGGCTGTCCAAGAGCACGCGATCACCTTGGAAGAATGCGCTGCCCAATTGCGAAAGCTTCAGGAGCGGGTGGATTTCTTGGAAGGGTATGTGTTCGAGTTGCTCCCCCCTCCCACACAAGAGCGGCTCGATCGACGTCAGCAGCGCCCATTCACAGCAGAAGATGTGAACATCCTATTGGAAGGGTTCCAGAGATCAATGCCGACAATAACACCGGATGGAAAATGAAGAAGCCCCCAGCACTTGCGATGCTGAGGGCCTCGGTCGCTCATGTCCCACCAACCCACTCGTATAGGTAAACGAAACAGAAGCAGCACAAAGGTACCGCACTGCCACAACGTGCCGCTGCACCTTGGCAGCACATCCAAGGATGCCTTGCCGCACACCGCGACGGACAAGCGCATGGAAAGGAGCGGAAAGGGCTGGACCAATGCCCTGCCCGGCATTTGCCGGGACGATGCAAACGACAACGACATGTACTCCAACACCATGAACAGTAGGCGGCCGTTGCAAGCGATCATGCATGCCTTGGTCTGCCTGCTGTTCATTGTGCCTCTGCACAACTTCGCCCAGAATTTGGTGCCCAACGGAAGTTTTGAAATTTCGAACGACTGCCCGTTCACTTACGGTTTCGAGGATGGAAGTTCACCTCAAGCCTGGGCTGCTTGGAGAAGTAGCCCCGACTATTTTCATGGGTGTGCAAGTGGTGACCCTGACGGGAATCCTTTATTGGGCGTTCCATCAAATGCGGTTGCATTCCAGCATGCTCAGGATGGAGAGGCCTATGTGGGACTCGTAGTGTATTCGCAGTTTAACGAATACAGAGAGTACGTTGGAACAACGCTGAGCACAGCACTAGTGGCGGGAAGGAGTTACGACGTCACCTTCTGGATCAATTTGGCACTTGGAGGCCAATTTGATGTTACCACTTCGGGGTCCAACAATACAAGCGTATTGTTCACGAATCGGTCTATTGCAGAGTTCGCAACCCCTGGTCAGCCAGTTTTTCTGAACTACGCACATGTGGTGCATGAACCAGTACTACTGGACACGGTGGGCTGGGTGATGGTTTCCGGGTCATTTGTTGCTGACAGCGCCTATCAGCATATGGTAATTGGCAACTTCTTCAGTAACGACCTGACCGACCACACTCCAGTTGTTCCAAGCTTCCAAGAGGTTGCATATGTACTGGTCGACAATGTGAGCGTCGTCGAAGATCTCAAGACTGGGATGCGCACGCTTGATCACGAGCAACCAAGATCGTACTATGATGCCTCACAACAACACTTCGAGATCGATTGGCCTGGCTTGCGGTCGTACCGAGTTGAACTTGTTGATCTAGGTGGTCGGTTAGTTGATTCTGGAAGATCCGATCAGGAGAAGTTCAGAATTGGTACAGCGTCTTTGCCCCAAGGGCTGTATTGTGCAATAATTGCGTCGGAGTCGGCAGTGCATACCGTGAAGTTCGTGAAACATTAGGTCCAGCGAAAACAACACACACTGACATGAAGAATAGTGAGGTACTCCCCGATGACTGGACAGTTTTAGGCGGGGGTTGATGTTGGTCGAGGTGTTTTCAGGGTTGGTTTGATGCCCCTTGGCCGAGTGTCGGGAAGGCCAAGGTACAGGTGAGCTGGGGTGAGTCCGTCCAGGTGCTGGTGAGCACGTTGGTGGTTGTAATAGTGGAAGTACTCTGCAA
>JBGTIB010000096.1:0-14264 GCA_041745875.1 Flavobacteriales bacterium
CGCGCAGGATCGGGATCATTCCTTTCGCTGGCTTCACGGTGGCATCATCCTTCTTGTAGGTGACACCACGCACAACGTGGGCTACATCCGCAAGGCGCACACGCTCAAACTCCACTGGTGCTTCCAAATCTACTTGTGTGCTCTCCCGCTTCATGTCCATCACACCTGTTGTTCAATGCTCGGCATCTCATTGTAGAACTGCCCGTTCAGTTTGCGCCCTGAGTCCTTCTTGTTGGTACCGCCCCACTGCTTGAAGAAGAAGGCCACATCGGCCCGTTCGCATTGCTCCATGATGTCCAGCACCCAGTCGGGTTTCATGTCCCGTGGCTTGCGGCCGCTTTCACCACCCACGATCACCCAGTCGATGCCGCTGAGGTCCAGGTCCGGCAGCGGGCCGATGAGCGGTTCGCAGCTCAGGAATTTCACCCGGGCACCGGTCTGCCGCAGCGCATCGATGCGGTGGCGCACCCGGCCATCTTCCACGCTTACGCCCATCCACACGTTGTGGGGCCACTGCAACAGGCCCTGCTGGTCGTAGCGCAGCAGCACGTCCGCCCGCTTGGTGAGCACCTGGAACACATGCTGCGGGTTCTCCTTCATCACCTTGAACACGCGTTGGATGAAGTCCACCGGCACGTCCTTGTGGAACAGATCGCTCATGCTGTTCACGAACACCACCTTGGGTTTCTTCCAGGTATAGGGCGTGTCCAGTTCCTTCTCGTGGATCCGCAGCTCAAAGTTGTCCTTGTACTTCTCCACGCCCATGGCCTGCAAGCGGCGGCTCATCACCTCGGCGTAACAGAACTTGCAGCCCGCGCTCAGCTTGTTGCAACCCGTGGTGGGGTTCCAGGTCATCTCGGTCCATTCGATGCTGCTCTGTGCCATGGCTTACTTGAACTTGATCCGTACGGTTCGGTCGTTCCTCGGAATGTAGAAGTCTTTGACAGGAAGATCGTCAAGTGCTTCAACCTCAAGTATACCCTTATCCTTCCACTGCTTCAGCAATTCCCTGGTGTGTTTTGGGAGAAAGCCATTCAGTAGCCCGAACTCCTTGAGTTCCTGATTGGTCATGCTCCCCTTGTTCTTGATCTCGTCTTCGAGCATTTCTGGATACTCGGTATGGAACTGAAAGCTATCGAAGAGGCTGGGTGCTCTGGGCCTAAGCTTGAATCCGCGCCCCTGTTGTTCATCCATTTTCCATTTGGCCTCGATCATCTTTTCCAGTCCAAGGATGTTGCTCGTAAAGAAGTACAAGCAAAAGAACCGGTTCGTGCCACGCTCCAGGGTGAACTTGTCAGCGAACTTGATGCCTGACAGTTTACGGAACTGCTTGAGCAAAGACTCAGCGAAGGCCAAGGAAGAAGTGGTCTGCGGTGCTTCTGTTCCGAACAATGCCTGTAGCAGCCTTCGCAGAGGAAGGCCACCTGGGAACTCATCATCACTGAGCGACTTATCAGCAAACCGGTGCATATCCGCTGTAGGCATGAACAGTAGCACTTCCGTGCGCCGGTTCAGCATCAACAGGTTCAGATCATCGGGTTTGATGTCCTTGTACCCCCAAGGATCGATGAAGACGATAGCGCGCTCGTTCGCCTTCAAGGTGAGTACATGAACCTTGGCGTGCTCGAGAATCTCCGTGTAATTCTGCGCGGAGAAATGCACGTTGACCCCATTCGGGATAAAGAGCTTATTGACCGCCTCCTCCACCCGGTCGATCTTCTTTCTTCCCGGCTCAACCTTGGACATTCCCGGATCATTCAGGAAGACATCGATGGGCAAACACTGCTTCTTGTTTGAGAAGTAATGGTCCTTGATGGTCTCCATGATCACAACAGGGCTTCCTTTCCCGCCATCGGCATAAACGCCTTCCCCGGCGCAGAGGTCAAAGAACTTAAGGTGGTCTATATGCGTGGCACGTTGCAGGATGTTCAGGTAGGTCGCCAGATACGTTTTGAACAACTCGACCTTGGCCTGTGAATGAGCCTCGAGGGTGATGCTTGTGCTATCGCCCTTCTTCTTGCTCATCACGCCGCCAACGATTCGTTCAACTCTTCGATGATCGCCTCCATGCCATCCCCGAAGAGCTGGTACATCCTGGCCAGTCCGCCCTGCTGGCCCATGGTACCCAGTTCCAGGTCGTCGCGCTCCAGCCGCAAGCTGGTGATGATCTGGTCGCGCACCATGCGCAGCCATTCCATCTGCGCCTCGGAGAACTTGATGTTGCCCGCCTGCTTGCGGAACACCCAGTCCTGGAAGTTCTTCTTCACGGTGTCGGAGTAGGGGCGCAATTCATTGTCCAACCCCAGCTCAAAGCGGATCAGGGCGATCAGATCGGTGAGCAGGCGTTGGCCGCTCGCTTCCGTTTTGAGATCCAACGCACGTTCGTAGGCGGCCCACACGCGGTCGGTGGTGAGGTTGTAGGGCGGCTGTTGCAAGGCCGCAGCCACCTCTTGCACCATCTGGAAGGTGACATCCTTGCGGCGGTAGGGCTGGCTGTAGTAGATGCGCAGGGCATCCAGTTCATCGCGCTTCGCAGCCGTGAAGTCGCGGAAACTCTGGAGCACCTCCTGCGCTTTCTCCTTTGCCTGCGTATCGAATCCAGCGTGCACCACTTCGTCGCGGTTCACCGTGTCGATGATCTGTTCGTAGCTCTTGCGCACGTTCTCCACGTACTCGCGGAAGCCACCATCGTCGAACACGGCGGTGGCTTCCTTCACCAACTGTTCGGCGGCTTTGCCGGACGCGGCTGCGGTGTCCGGATCGTTCGCATCGAGCAGGGCGCCCACCACGCGTTGGATGCTGCGGCCCCCGGCCTTGGTCTTGAACTCTTCCTTCTCCTTGGGACTGATCTGTTTTTCGAGCCGCGTCAGGCGGTTGGCCAGGGAGGTGAGCGTGTCCTCGTCGCGTTTGCCCATCACCACCTGCATCATCAGGTCCTTCAGGCTCACGCCCGGCTTGCGCTCCAGCGGGCGGCTGTCGGTCTTGCAGCTCTTGGTCACGCCCACGGCATCGACCAGTACGAAGTGCGTTTTGTTGGTGGTGGCGCTCCGGCTCACCTTCTGCAGGCTGTCCTTGTCGAAGGTGCGCGTGCCGCGGCCCTTCATCTGCTCGAAGTAGTTGCGGCTCTTCACGTCGCGCATGAAGAGCAGGCACTCCAGCGGCTTCACGTCGGTACCCGTGGCGATCATGTCCACGGTAACGGCGATGCGCGGGTTGTAGCTGTTGCGGAAGTTGGCGAGCACCGTGTCCGGGTTGTCCTCGCTCTTGTAGGTCACCTTCTTGCAGAAGTCGTTGCCCTCGCCGAACTCCTCGCGCACGATGCCGATGATGTCGTCCGCATGGCTGTCGCTCTTGGCGAAGATCAGGGTCTTGGGCACCTCCGTTCGCTGCGGGAAGATCTCCGTTTCCAGCGCGGTCTTGAAAGCCTTGATCACCGTGCGGATCTGGCTGGGGTTCACCACGCTGCGGTCCAGCTCGGTGCCGGTGTAGCTCAGGTCCTCATCGCTCTGTTCCCAGCGGCGCTTGCGCGTCAGCCGGTCGCGCTTGTCGAACTGCTGCTTCGCGGCGATCACCGCACCCTTCTGCGTCACCTTCGTTTCGATCAGGTACTCGTCGTAGCCCACGTTCACGCCATCGGCCACGGCCTGCTCGTGCGTGTACTCGCTCACCACGTTCTCGTTGAAGAAGGCGTAGGTGCGGTTGTCCGGCGTGGCGGTGAGGCCCACCAGGAAGGCGTCGAAGTACTCCAGCACCTGCCGCCACAGGTTGTAGATGCTGCGGTGGCACTCGTCGATGATGATAAGGTCGAAGAACTCCGGCGGGATGCTGGCATTGTAGGCCACCGGTGCGGGCGGCTGTTTACCCAGCACGCGTTCCACATCGATGCCCGTCTGCTCCTCCGCCGTTTCGTCCAGTGCCTGCCCTTGGAGGATGCTGTACATGCGCTGGATCGTACTGATGCACACTTGTGCGCCACTGTCGACGAAGCTGCTGGTGAGGCGCTGTACCGTATACAGCTCGGTGAACTTGCGCTTGTCGTCGTTGGGCGTGTAGCTCTGGAACTCCTGCTCAGCCTGTTTGCCCAGGTTCCGGGTGTCCACCAGAAAGAGGATGCGTTTTGCGCGCACCGGCGGCTTCAACAGGCGATACGCGCTGGTGATGGCCGTAAAAGTCTTGCCGCTGCCGGTGGCCATCTGCACCAGTGCGCGCGGCTTGTTCAGCGCAAAACTCTTCTCCAGGTTGGTGATCGCGTTGATCTGGCATTCGCGCAGGTGGTCGGTATCCAGCGCTGGGAATTTCGTCAGTCGTTCGCGCAGGGAGCCATCCTCCTTCAACCACTCCTGCAAGGTCTCGGGCCGGTGGAAGCTGAACACTTCACGCGCCCGTGGCTTGGGGTCGCGCAGGTCCCAATGTTTGGTGATCTCGCCCGTGCTCAGGTAGCAGAATGGCAATTTGTGCTGCCCGATGGTCCACCGCAGCTTGGCCGAGGCATAACCTTCGGCCTGCGCTTCGTGTACGGTGAACTTCTCGGCCTCTTCGGGCTTCTTGGCCTCCACCACGCCAACGGGGACACGGTCCACGAAAAGGATGTAATCGGCGGGGCCGGCGTCGGTGTCGTACTCACGCACCGCAACACCGAGCGCAGCCGAGGGGTTCAGGTGCTTCTTGTCCTGCACTGCCCAGCCGGCAGCTTCCAACATGGCATCAATACGGACACGGGCGAGTTGCTCGGGGGTGTGGGTCATTCGGGCTCAAAATAGCGATCCCATCCCGCCAAAGCACGGCGTTTGGGAAAAGCATTGGTAAATGACGGCGTGGCCAAGTGCCTGTTGCCGTTCCGCTCCGCGGCCTAATACCGGGGCCTCGGCCAGGTCTTGTGGACAGTGGTGCGAAGCAAGTGGTCGCCTTGGGCGAAACAGCCCTTGGCCTTTTCGCTCCGCTACCTCGACCTAAGCCACAGACCATCACTTGTACCTGAACCAAAGGTGGCCGGAGGCCATAAGTTGTCGGCTAAGAGGCCATTCCGCTCCGCGGCCAAGTGCCTTTGCCTATACCTTATATATATGGTAGAGCAACGTCCTATGACAGTTGACTGATGACAATTGCTTTGGTCTCGGTTAGGGTTATGGTCCGTGCCACGGCATAAGGTGGCCGGAGGCCATTCGCTCTCGGCTAAGCGGCCTTTTCGCTCCGCGACTTCGAATGCATGTACTATGTCAGTTGACCGCTGACAGTTGCTTTGGTCCCGGTAAGGGTTATGCTCAGGGCTATGGCATAGGGTAGCGCTTGGCCATGTGGGTGCAGTGCTGGAGCGTATTCAGCGCTGGTGGCGCGTAAGCAGGTCCATGAGTTGGTGGTTGATGAAGTAGACCTCGTTGCCGAAGCGTTGCTCGCGCAGGATGCCCAGTTCCGGTGAGCTGAGCGCACGGAGGTACTTGGTAACGGTGGGGCGCGAACCGAGGCCACGCTCCATGAGGGTGGCGATCTTGAGGTAGGGGTAGGTGAAGAGCAGGTCGTTGAGTTCGCCCACGGGCATTTTTTGGGAGATGCCGCGAATGGCCTGGGCCGATGACTCGCGCAAATGCAGGATGGCCTCAATGAGCCCCAGGGTGAGCTTGGAGGTCTGTTCCACGGCATCGAGCATGAAGAGTGTCCACGCTTCCCATTGGCCGGTCTCGGTCACCTGGCGCAGGCAGCGGTAGTAGGCGCTCTTGTGCTGCAGGATATGCGAACTGTGGTAGAGGATGGGTTGCTGCAACAAACCGGCATTCACCAGGAAGAGCACATTGAGAATGCGGCCTGTGCGGCCGTTGCCATCGCTGAAGGGGTGGATGGCCTCGAACCAATAGTGCATGGCGGCCATACGCACCAAGGGGTCCACGCCTTCGGCGGCGTTCACGAAACGTTCCCACGCGGCCATGTGGTCGGGCACATGGTCATGTTCGGGCGGAGTGTAGATCACCTGCCCGGTGGCCGGGTTCGTCAACTTGGTGCCCGGCTTGTTACGCAGCCCCACCGTGGTGCCACGGATCTGTTGCATAACGGCAACTGCGGCTGCGGTACTGATACCACCGGTGCGCACCAGGGCTTGCAGACCGGTTTGGATGGCCTCTCGGTAACGCAACACCTCCTTCACATCTGCTGTGGCATGGTCGAAGGGGTTCAGGATGGCCTGGTAGAGTTGGTCGTTGGTGGTAACGATGTTCTCGATGGCGGAGCTATCCTTGCTCTCCTGTAGCACAATGGAATTGAGGAGCAGCTCGGGGCTGGGCAGTGTCTGGCATTTACCCTTCAGCTCTGCCAGGGCCCGGGTGGCGGAGATGGCCTTGCGCAGCACCTGCACGGTCTCCAATTCATCCTGCGTCGGAGGCGGTGGCAGGGTGTTGTATGGGGTCTCAGGCCGGGTCCACATGGCGGGCGATGGATGGGTGTGCAAAGATTTTTGCAACAGCGTTATTTCATGTAAAGATTATACAATAAATCTTTCATTCTCTATTTTTTCGCGATCAGGTTGGTAATGGATAGTGCTCCAAACGATCGACCGTCAATGGGATCGGTCAATATTTCGGCGACCGATGGACCTGTAGTCCTCCGGGCCGAGATCACGGCTGTCCATCTGTAAAGATCTTTTCCATCTGACAGATCGGTGTAAACAATTCGTTCGATCCTTTACACATCATGTCGTCTTGACAGGTTCTTGGGACACCTCTCGGATCCTGGCGCTTAGCAATGGCCGGATGTTGAGAATATCCATGTCCTATGACAACTGAACACCATTGCCGCGAAGCGCTCTCGCTGATCACCCATTTCCGTTCCGCACCATCACCAAGCGGAACTTCATCTGTATCATCTGCGTCACCCGCCTGTCGGCACGCAGGTCTGCGTTCCCAGCATTCGCACTCCATCATCCGATCGTCTGATCGACCCGCCCGCCCTCGCTACCTTCGCAGCCCATGCCTACCAAGACCATCACCCCCCGCTATACCGCGGGGCCCGATACCGCACCGGCCGGTGTCGATACCGCGAAGAAACTGGGCCTGCTGCCCGAGGAGTTCGACAAGATCAAGGACATCCTGGGGCGCCAGCCGAACTTCACGGAGCTGAGCATCTTCAGCGCCATGTGGAGCGAGCACTGCTCGTACAAGAATTCCATCAAGCAGCTGAAGACCCTGCCGCGCAGCGGTCCGAAACTGCTGGCCGAGGCCGGGCAGGAGAACGCCGGGCTGGTGGACATCGGCGACGGCTGGGCCTGCGCCTTCAAGATCGAGAGCCACAACCACCCCAGCGCCATCGAACCCTACCAGGGCGCGGCCACGGGCGTGGGCGGCATCAACCGCGACATCTTCACCATGGGCGCAAGGCCCATCGCACAGCTGAACAGCCTGCGCTTCGGCGACATCAGCACCGAGGCACGCAGCCGGTGGCACATGCGCGGCGTGGTGAAGGGCATCGGCGACTACGGCAACGCCTTCGGGGTGCCGGTGCTGGGCGGCGAGGTCTACTTCGACCCCTGCTACACCACCAACCCGCTGGTGAACGCCATGAGCGTGGGCGTCGTGCGCACCGACCGCGTGATCAGCGCCACCAGCCATGGCAAGGGCAACCCCGTGTACATCGTGGGCAGCAGCACGGGCAAGGACGGCATCCACGGCGCAAGCTTCGCCAGCAAGGACATCACCGAGACCAGCATGGACGACCTGCCGGCGGTGCAGGTGGGCGACCCCTTCATGGAGAAGCTGCTGCTGGAAGCATCGTTGGAACTGTCGATGACCGATGCCATCATCGGCATGCAGGACATGGGCGCGGCGGGCATCACCTGCAGCACCAGCGAGATGAGCGCGAAGGGGGAGGCCGGCATGGACATCCACCTGGACCGTGTGCCGACGCGTCAGGAAGGCATGCGCGCGTGGGAGATCCTGCTGAGCGAAAGCCAGGAGCGCATGTTGGTGGTGGTGAAGAAGGGCCGCGAGGCGGAGGTGCAGGCGATCTTCGACAAGTGGGACCTGAATTGCGTGGAGATCGGCACGGTGACCGATGGGAACACATTGCGCTACTTCATGCACGGCGAACAGATCGCCGAGGTGCCCGCAGAGAGCCTGGTGCTGGGCGGTGGTGCGCCGGTGTACACGCGTGAGGAGAAGGAGCCCGCGTACATCAAGGAGAACAAGAAGTTCAAGCTGGACGATGTGCCCGAGCCGGACGACCTCCGTGCCGTGGCCTATGCGCTGCTGGCCAGCCCGGACATCGCCAGCAAGCGCTGGGTGTACGAGCAGTACGACACCATGGTGCGCACCAACAACATGAGCACCAATGCGCCCAGCGACGCCGGTCTGGTGTTGCTGAAGGAAGCGGGCGGCAACAAGGGTCTTGCGGTGACGGTGGATTGCAACAGCCGCTACGTGCATGCCGATCCCTACACCGGTGCGATGATCGCCGTGTCCGAAGCCGCGCGCAACATCGCCTGCACCGGTGGCGAACCCTGCGGTGTCACCAACTGCCTCAACTTCGGCAATCCGTATGATCCCGAGGTGTACTGGCAGTTCACCCAGGTGATCAAGGGCATGGGCGACGCCTGCCGCGCACTGGGCACACCGGTCACCGGCGGCAACGTGAGCTTTTTCAACCACACCGTCACGGAGAAGCGCAACATCCCGGTGTTCCCCACGCCGACCATCGGGATGGTGGGCATCGTGCCCGATGTGGAGAAGCGCATGAGCCTCGACTTCAAGGCCAAGGGCGACCTGGTCTTCCTGCTCGGTGGTTCGGTGGACGATATCGCCAGCAGCCAGTACCTGGTGCGCCACCACAAGATCGAGCGCTCACCGGCACCCTACTTCAACCTGGAGGAGGAGATGCGCCTGCACACCATGCTGCTGATCCTGATCCGCAAGGGCCTGATCAACGCCGCGCACGACGTGAGCGAAGGCGGCATCTGGACCGCGCTGATCGAGATGGGACTGCCCCGCGGACTGGGCTTCGACATCGTGACCGATGGCGAGGTGCGCCCCGATTCCTTCCTCTTCGGCGAAGGACAAGGGCGCGCCCTTGTCGCCGTGAACGAGGACAACGACACCGATTTCCTGGACATGATGCGGGCGAGCAAGGTGCCCTGCGTGCTGCTGGGCCATGTGACCAAGGGCAAGCTGGTGATCGACGATGAGCCTTTCGGTTTCATCGAGGATGCACGGAAGGTGTATGAGGAGGCGATCCCGAAGATCATGCGGGAGCAGTAGTGGATCAGATGATCGGATGATCAGACTCTGCCCGACGATCAACGGCATTCGATCTTCTGATCTTCTGATCTTCTCATTGTCTGATCGCTTTTTGGGCGTGCCCCCGCTCACCCTTCGACTCCGCTAAAGCTGCGCTCAGGGCCAGCGGGGTCGGGCTCTCCCCTCCAATTCCTCAGCCGGCTGCTTCGTCGTTCCTCCTCGCAATGACCGGCTTCCGGGCTTGCCGGTACGATCCCTCACGCGAATGGATCACCAATGAATTTGTGTAAGGCAATGGTGGCAGAAGATCATTTGGCGGGAGCAGGGTCGATGTATTTGATGATAGTACCTTCTGCTGCTGGTAAACTCGCCAGTATCCAGGGTATGTAAAAGAATTCCACATCGATCACCGCATCTCCATCCAGCATCAAAGCGCGACGTTGCATACCCTTGATCAGATCCTTCTTGGATGCGAAAACGGCCCCGGTGGTTTCGACGTAAGAGACGATCCGATAATCCCGTTGGGGTGGGGAATTGTTCCTTAAATAGACATCAACCTTGTGTTTTGTAGTGGTGGGATCCAGGGCCACATGCTGCGTCGATGTACAACCTGTAATGAACAGGAATAGGGCCAATGCAACAGATGACCTTGAGATGGATGTGATCCACATAGGCTGAGAGCAAGGACAGTTATGAAGTGAGGAATGATGGTACCGTCAAAATTAGCCAACGCAAGACCTATTGAGAAATTTTCATGGTCTCTCGAACCGCTGCATGATCTTCTGACGGACCGATCCATATGGGCCGAAGGGCCCCCACTTACCTTCGTGGACATGAAGACCGGGACCACCAAACTCAGCAAGAGCGTACTGCGGCGCACCTTGAAGGACCTGCCCGACCCCTTTGTCGTGGAGGACCTTATTCAGCGTATCCTGTTGCTACAGGCCGTGGAACGTGGCTTGGAGGATGTTGAGGCGGGCCGCACGGTGAGCCAGGAAGAGGCGAAGGCCATGCTCGCACAGCGGTGGCGGAAGTAAGGTGGACGCCTGCGGCCTTGGACGACCTGCAACGGATCGCTTACCAAATTGCGATACAGCGTCCTTTGCAGGAGGCCCGGCGGTGGTTGGAAAGATCAGATGAATAGACGATCATTGGTGTCCGGGGAAGACTGCAACAACTTCCTGAACAGCTACTTTATCAAGGAATAGAGCAGGTGATGATCCCGTGGGCTTGCATTCCGCAAGACTGGCTAAATGCCATCTGCGACCCTTTCAGGGTCGAAAATGCAACGCGCCGTTCAACGCCCTTCGGGCTAATATCTGTGACCCCTTCGGGGTCTGATCCCGCGTCGTTACTGGCCAGACCCCGAAGGGGTCGCAGATATTTGAAGAGGATGTGTAGGAGGCGATCCGACCCAGAAAGGGTCGCAGACGCTTCTTGCTCAAATTTGCCCGGACACCAATGATCATCTGATCGATCTCCAAGGTTCCCTGCGGTGATCCAAGTTGAATTGACCCATGCCCCAACCACCAACCACTGGCAAACTCCCCAACGTAGGAGATCCTGCTCCCGAGCTTCGCTACGTACTGCAGGACAAGTCCAACACGGCACTCACCGCACTGAAGGGCCAGGTGGTCTTGTTGATGGTCTTACCCAGTCTGGACACCAGCACCTGTGCCACGCAGACGCGCATCTTCAACCAGCGGGCAGCCGGATTGGGTGCCCACGTGCTGGTGGTAAGTCCGGACCTGCCCTTCGCCATGAAACGTTTCTGCGCGACCGAAGGCATCACCAACGTACACACAGGCAGTGACTTCCGCTTCCGTGACATGAGCGAGAAATGGGGCGCGGCATTCGCGGCAGGTCCCTATCAGGGTTTGCATTGCCGGGCCACCTGGGTCGTGGACAGGGAGGGCATCATCCGGTACCATGAGCTGGCGCCGGAACTGAGCAGCGAACCGGATTACGAGGCGGCGCTCAAGGCGGTGCAAGCCTTGTTGTAGGAACGCACCGTTGAGGCATGGACCGCTAAGGGTACAAAGGGCGCAAAGGGACGACTAAAAAGAGTTGCGCCTGGCCAGTACCTTGTCCAGTAGCACGAACAACAGGGCACCCGCGGAAGCGCCTGCCAGCCACAGGGGCCACTCCCCGGCGGGCAGGGTGGGCAGGGTGAGGTTGCCGAGCGTGTTGCGCAGCATGTCAGCGATCGGCGATGTGCTGTTGCTCTGGGCCGGAGCCATGGCGATCAGGAGGCCGACGAAGCCGATCAAGCCGAGCAGGATGGCACCCCAGCCCCACTTGCCGATCAGGGGTTTTACTTCCGTGGGACGCATGACCGGCGTAACGGCCACGCGCGACATGATGCGCGCGGTGAGGTCCGACGCAGGTTGGTGGTGCCCTGCGTTGCGGAACAAGCGGTCCAGGTCCTGATCGTGCAGCTCAGCCATGTGCCAAAAGTAATTCACGGGCTTCGGGTCCAAGTTCGTGGTTCAGTGCCTCCAGGAGCTTCTTGCGCCCCCGGTGCAGCTTCACCTTCACATTGGACGCCCCCAGTCCGGTCACGGTTACGATCTCCTCCACGCTCATCTCCTCCAGGTGGAAGAAGCTCAACAGGGAGGCATCTTCCGCAGAGAGCGTGGCCAGGGCCCGATCCAGGTGCTGTCGCAGTTCGCCACGCTCGCTGCCATCGTCGTGATCGGCTTGCGGGTGGTGCGCGAGCTCATCCACCGAGGTCGTATCGTGTTTGCGTTTCCGACCGTGGCTGATGGCGGTGCGGTAGGCGATGCTGTACAGCCAGGTGCTGAACTTGGCCGTGCCGCTGAATGTGCCCAGGTGCTGGTAGGCCTTCACGAAGGCGTCCTGCGTGGCTTCCTCCGCATCCTCGTTGTTGCGCAACACCCGGTGGCATACGGTGTACACCATGTGCTGGTAGCGCTGCACCACCTCGGCATAGGCGTTCCCATTTCCGGCGAGGATCTGGGGTATGAGCGTGGCGACGTCCATGACAGGGGTGCGGGTGTGACGCAGGCTGGACATGCTGCGTTACAAAGCTGATCGCCAGGCGGGCGGATACCAAGGGACTTGGGATGGGCGGGAGTGGAGGTTATCGACCGGTAATGGATCCGCATGACCGGCGATCGTAACCGGTCGGCGATAGGTGGCGTCAGATGGAATGAACGAAACACCAAAGCCATGGAAGACATCACCGGTATGATCGCGATCATCTTTTCGCTTGCCTGCATTTTCGGGATCGTTTACCTGTATTACACCACACGACATCGCGAGCGGATGGCCATGATCGAACGTGGTATGGAAACTGGTCTACGCAAGCCACCACCTGAACCGCGCAAGGCATTGAAGGAAGGCATGCAATGGGTCGGTGTCGCAGTGGGCCTGGGCCTGGGCTACATCATCAACATGAATACCAGCGATGTGGAGGAAGTATTCGTCTACCTCGGATCGGTGGCCTTCACGGTGGGCATCGCCAACATCATCTACCACATGATGTTCCACAAGAAGGAATTGGACAAGGCGGAGGACCGGGCATTGTAGTAGATCGATCGGGCCGCGCGCAACAGGGGTGAGTTCAGACGCGGCTTGCAGGGCGGGGCGTTCCTGAAGGGGCGCCCCGCTTTCGTGTGTGGTGTCTCTAAACTCTTCCACCTTTTGCTTCGCCAAAAGGTGGAGCCAAAAGGCGACCACGATCCAAGCCGCAGCCCGGCTCGCACAGCCCCGCAGCACGAGCCCCCCGAGCCGGGTACGGCCGCGCGGATCGTGGACACCCACCGCACGCTGTACCTGCACGCCTGTTACGCGCACTGGGAGCAACTGCACATCAACTGGCCATTGCATTTGGGCGTCGGCACGGAGCATCGCTCACGTAACGTATCGGGATGGGTCAAATGCCACACACGATCTGGGACTTCTCGCCACTTACTTTCGCGCCGATCCCCAGACCATGTTGCGCACCCTTGGCCGTTCGTTCCGTCTACTTCTGGCCACCATGCTATGGACCGGGTTGGTCTCCGTGTTGTGGGTGCTGCTGCTTGGTGTGGTCGATCCCCCGGTGACCTGGATCATGGTGGAACAGGCCAAAGAGCAAGGCGGCCTCCAACGCAGCAATGTTCCCTTGGGATCGATCGCACGTTCCTTGCCATTGGCGGTGATCGCTTCGGAAGACCAACGCTTCATGCTGCACGGGGGCTTCTCCTGGGATGCCATTGAACGGGCACGCGAATCGAACCGGAAGGGCAAGCGCGTCCGCGGCGCCAGCACCATCACGCAGCAGACCGCCAAGAACGTCTTCCTGTGGCCCGGCCGGAACATGTTCCGCAAGGGCCTGGAGGCTTGGTTCACCCTACTGATGGAGACCTTCTGGAGCAAGCGGCGCATCCTGGAGGTGTACCTGAACATCGCCGAGCTGGGCAAGGGGGTTTTTGGTGCGGAAGCTGCCGCGCAGCATTGCTTCAACCGCTCGGCCGCGAAGCTCACGGCCCAGCAGTCCGCACTGCTCGCCACCACCCTGCCATCGCCACGCCGCTACAACTGCCGCAAGCCGGGACCCTACCAGCAGAGCCGCCAACAATGGACGCTCAGGCAGATGCGCAACATCGGCGATGTGCTCGACCCCGAGGTGTTGAAGCGCAGGAAGGAGAAGCTGGAACGCGAGGAGCAGCGGAAGAAGGAAAAGGGGAAGTAGGCGATCGTCAAGGCAAATGCCCTGAATATCCTCAGTCCTTTCCTTCCATCACCATGTGCAAGGTCTGTGTCGGGAAGGCGAAGTTCAGTCCGGCGGCATTGAAGCGTTCCAGGATCTCCAAGGCGATGCGCGTCTGGGTGCTTTGGATGTCGGCCTCCTTGCGGATGAAACAGATGAAGGTGATGTTCAACGAAAAGGCCGCGTAGGTCTCGAAGGTCAACCAGCGCTGGTCCAGCAGCACATCCTGCGACTCGTTGATGATGGCATGTAGGATCGACATGGCCTCGCGCATCTTCTCCGGAGGGGTGCCATAGGTAAGACCGATCTCGTGATGGATGCGGCGGCCGATCTCC
>JBGTIB010000097.1:0-8275 GCA_041745875.1 Flavobacteriales bacterium
GACTGCAGGTCCTGGTCCACCTGGAAGGAGGGCAGGATCGAATACACTTCCTGCGCCGAGGGAAGCCTTCCCAACAAGGTATGATAGCACCAGCGTACCATACCCTCGAAGTACTCTGCATGGTTGGTGGCGATGGTGACGTATTCGCCTTTGTTCTGCCCGTTCTGTCCGAAGAGCGTACCGGCGGCACCGTGCTCCACCATGTTGTAGGCCGTGGAGAACTCGGTGGTGGTCGGTGTCCGGAAGTAGAAATTGTCGAAGGTGGCGTTCACGAAATTGAACGCGTTCATGTGGATGTGATCGTAGACGGAATTGAACACCAGGCGCCGGTGTACCTCCTTCAGGCCGATCTCACCCCGTCGATACTGAACGGGGATCCGTTGCACATTGCGCAACTTCACCACTTCCATGTTGGACCCTGCCAGCGCTCCCGTATCTCCCGAAAGCGAATCCTCCAAGGCGGCCTGTAGTGCCTGACCGATGAAGTCATCGATCACCGCATCCGATGCACCTTCCAGGAAACGCGACTTGTACATGTCGTACTGCCGACGGTAATAGGCATGCGCATAGGACGAATCACCTTCCACCCAGGAAGTGTCGGTCATGATGCGAACCACCAGTGCAGTGCGCACCTGGTGTGAGAGATCGCCGGAGCGCAGGTACTGCACATCGGCATCCATTTCGGCATCGACGGGCTCGCGGCCGATGAGGTCGATGTAAAGTCGATTGACGTAGTTGCGCACCAATACGGAGGGAACGCCATCGTAGTCAGGCGGTGCGTTGTCCGGGATCAATTCCGGCTCCTTGCGGCATCCGGCAAGAAGCAGGACGGCCAGCGCGACCAGGAGAACGACTTGGATGATGTGCTGTATGAACTTCATGGCAACAGGTACCGGCTCCTTTGTTACGAAGGGATCGGTGCTACCTGTTCGAGAACTCGACCCGCATAGTCCCACCCTACGACCAATTGCCATGCATACCGGACGAATGGTGCGTAGCCGTTTCCTGGTAATGTGGTCCGGGGCAGTGATGGACATATCCGCCCTGGCCTCCTTGCGGAGCTCTTCGGTGTAGTACATCGGTCGACCTTGTTGGTGCGAGTAACACCGCAAAGGCGGACCGTGCTACGAACGGATCGCGGAATGGTTCTTTCTCGGACGAATTCACGATCCCGACCCGAGTGCTATTCCTTCTGAGTAGTGGCACGAAAAAGGCACGGCCCGTAACACCAGCGTGATACGGGCCGCGGTCAAAGGTCCACGGGAACGATGTCCTGCTATTCGGCGACCACTGCCTCAGCAGTGGCTTGTTGGCTTGCTTCGGGACCGTCCTTGACGACGACCACCAGGGCCAGTACAAAGGCGATCGCAGCAAGCTGGATCAGGGTGAGATACTTCGGCTCCATTCTCGTTCGATTGATCGATAACATGCCAGCCGATACGGCAGCGACGAATATGGTGTTCGAAGCGATCGACCGGGGACCGAGATCGATCGCCGGGTGCAGGCTACCTTTCGATGGATCCTCGATGGGGTCAGCCCAGGTATTCCTTGATGGCCGCTACATATGCCTCGAAGGCCCGGATGCCCTGGTAGGTGATCGCACAGGCCGTGTTGGGGTAATTGTCCTTGTAGCCCTTGTTCACACTGATGTAGCCCGCCTCCTTCAGCTTGCTGATCTGCACACTGAGATTGCCCCGAGTAGCGCCGGTCCGCTCCAACAGGAAGTTGAAGTCGCCCTCATCCACGGAGACCAAGAGGCTCACGATGGCGAGCCGCAGCTGGTTGTGGAGCAGGGGATCAAGCGGTGCGAAGGCCATTCTCTTGTCGCTTCAACAGGATCCCTGGTACGATATAGCCGAATACCATCCCGGTGATGTTCAGGATGCCGACCCATGTGGGGTCCACGAAGAAACTAATACTGCCAAGCACCCAAAAAAGCATACCGCCTGCAATGAGCGGCCGGAACCGAAGCATCTGACCAGTGGTGAAAGTGGGGAGCCCCGTGAGCAGCATGATCGCACCCACTGGGGTGGTGTAGCCAGCCAAGCCTGCACCGATCAGGGTGCCGAAAAGTGTGATCATGTAACCGACCCATAGCCACATGAGCACACGATCGGCCATGGTCTGGACCTGCTCTCGACGGCCTTCGCGGGCACCATACCATGCAGATGTAAGGCCTCCTGTTATGGAAACGATGACCCAACCCCAAGCTTCTTTGCCTGGGGCCAGATGCGCGGTGATAAGCTGGGCGGCCATGGCAAGCGTGATCAACACTCCCCATAAAAGGAAGTAGAAGCTCATACGATGGAAGCTGCGTTTGGCCTGGCTGATCATGGTGTCGATCAGCTTCAGGCTTTGCTCGGGGGTGAAAGTGTTGTCCATCACGGTCGGTGTTTGATGATGCAAGTATAGACTAGTTCACCTTATAAACCAAACACACCTTGAGCCCCCTTCCTCGAACAGGTCGCCCCCTCCTTCAGGCCTCCCGCCGGAACACGGTCACCACTGTGCCCGCAGCCTGCTTGGATCCACCACCGCCACAGTCATATACGGTACCCGAGAAGGTCGCACGCACTTTCACATGCTGTTCACCATCCTCGACGAAGGGCTCGCTGTGGGTGATCGTGAAACTGAAGTCGGACTGGTCAGCGGAACCACAATAGGTACTCCAAGGCGGAAAGCCGCCCTCCTCGCGCCAGAAGACGGAAGCCTTTCCGAGCTCCTCTTCCGTATTCCCATGTTCCCGCATTCCCGGTTCGCAATAACCGATGAACTGCTCAGCGGTCGGCACACCCCCGTTGTCGACGAAGAGACCGAGTTCCAGACCGAAGCGGAAATCATTGATGTTCATCGCATAGAACCGCGAGCTATAGCGCATGCCAGCAGGGGGACCAGGAAATGCCTCCTGCATGCCGCTATTGAACACCTCCATATCATCAGCATCCAGGGAGATCAAAATCCCATCCAGGCACATGCGCAGCCCGGGGGCGGAAGTAAATTCAAGTGCGGGAACACTGCATGCAGCCCCACCGCCGGGGGTCGGTGGCGCAGGGTCTTCCTTCTTGTTGCAGGCGAGCGTCGTCAAGCAGGTTGCACCTGCGATGATCATCAACATCCAATATGGGGTGGTCTGCTTAGTTGATCGCATGGCCATTGTGTTTTAGTAAGCTGAAGGTAGTGCTGCAAATTAGCGGTGGTACATTCACCGCACCATGAAGACCCTCCTCATCGCAGGCTCCACCGGCTTGATCGGCGATGCCACCCTGCGCATGGCACTGGACGATCCCCGCATCCACCGGGTGATCGCACTGACACGGCGCCCACTGGGCCTGGAGCATCCCGAACTGGTGCAATGGCAACACAGCGACCTGCTCATGGCGCTGAGGTCAGAACCCGTGGATGCCGTGATCTGCTGTCTGGGCACGACGATCCGCAACGTGGATGGCGACGAGTCGAAGTTCATCCACGTGGATAAGGACCTGGTGGAGGGGGTCGCGGAATGGGCGAAACAACAGGGCGTGCCGGTGATGTGCGTGGTCAGTGCCATCGGTGCCGATGCCGGATCGAGCGTCTTCTACAACCGGGTGAAGGGTGAGATGGAGGACGCCTTGAAGGCGCTTGGCATCCCTACCCTACACTTTTTCCAACCCTCCATTCTGACCGGGCCTCGCAGGGAAGTGCGCATCGGTGAACGCATCGGCATCGTATTGGGTCGCCTCTTTGGGCCGTTGCTGCCCGCCCGCTACAAACCCATGCCGCACGATGTGCTGGCCAGGGCATTGCTGAACGCAACCCAGGTTACTGAAGGTGGTACCCACACATACAACGATATCCACACGCTCGCTTCCGGTCAGAAGTTGACCAGCCGGGCCTGACGGGCCTGATCTTCCGCCTCATTCAGGCGTAAACTGAACACATCCCGCATGCTGTTGAAAGGTGTGCGGTGGGCCTCGGCGATCGGTTCCGCGCTTGGGAATTCCTCCCGGCGGTGGTCCACCTGTTGACCGTTCTTCCAGAAGCGGAAGCACACATGCGGCCCGGTGGCCAACCCGGTGCTTCCCACTTCGCCGATCACGTCACCCTGTTGCACACGCTGACCTTGTTTCGCCAGGATCTTGCGCATGTGCAGGTATTGGGTGGTGTAGGTGCCGTTGTGGCGGATCTTCACAAACTTGCCATTGCCTCCCGTTTGCCCCGTCTTTTCGACCACCCCATCGCCAACGGCCAGGATCGGCGTGCCGTAGGGTGCGGCGTAATCGGTGCCCAGGTGTGCCTTCATCACCTTTTGCACGGGATGCAAACGACGACCGCTGAAGCCTGACGAGATCCGGCTGTACTTCACCGGTGCTTTCAAGAAAGCCTTGCGCAGGCTGTTGCCCTGCTCATCGAAGTACTGCGTGCCTTTGTCCTGTTCGTAACGGAATGCCTGCTTGACCCGGCCACCACTGGTATACCGGGCAGCCAACACCCGGGGCATGCCGTGGCGCTTGCCGTCCACCTCCTCCTGCGCATAGACCACGGTGAACACATCGTCCTTTTGTATCCGGTAGAAATCGACCGTCCATGCGAAGACCTCGGAAAGCTGTATGGCGAGCATGGGGTCGGCACCGACGCGGGCCAGGTCGTTGTACAGCGCACCGGTGACCGTGGTGGAAATGGCGTGTTCCGTGGTATGCACCGGTCTCTTCCCGACTTCCACGGTAACGCTGTCCTTCAGGCCGAAGACCACGTACTCCACGGCGTCGGCCTCGTACACGAAGTAGTTCGGGGTGCGGTCCGTGTCGCTGAAGATGAAGGCATAGGGTTGGCCACTGCGCATGCGGCGCACGTCGAAATGCGGCAGGGCATGTTCCACCAACTCATGCACCGTCGCCATGGGCACACCTTGTTCGCCCAACAATCCGCCGAACGTGGCGCCGCTTCGCAGTACGCCCTCCTCGAGTACGAAGCCTGCCATGGGGATCCCGTACGCACTGGGTGGCATGGGTATGCTGTCCACGACTGTCTCAGCAAGCACCGGCTCCACATACTCCTCACGTGGACGCACATCCACGGAAAGGAAGAATGTGCCTGTTGCTGCCACGAAGATGATGCCTGCCGTCCACTTCTGCCATGTCCTCATCCCGCTCGCCACGGCACACCTCTATGCGGCCGCACTGCAAGGAATGCACAAGAAGCTAACAGTAACGCATGGACCTGGCAGATCCTATCCACGATGGATATGGGAAAACCGCCTGCTTACAGCTTGGCGATGGGGTGGATCAACCCTTTATGATCCGTCAACTGCATCTTGATGGAACCCACCAACACCTTGGCCTGCACCAGGATCGGGATACGGTTGCCATCGTCGGTCACCCACACGTTGAGGTCGTCGTTGCCTTTGAAGATGCGGCCCTCCTGCACCACAGGCTGGAACTTCATGCAGCGGTAGGTGCCATTGCGCAGCTTGATCTTCTCTTTGCCGACGTAGCGCATGCGCAGGGGCCAGATCTCGTCATCGATGAAACAATCGATGACGAAGACATCACCTGGCTTGGCTTTGCTGTAGTCGATGGTGCGTGCATAGTAGAAGGCACTGAGCATGTCCTGGATGCTGGGCGGCACCTGGTGGGTGCTGTCGCGCTGGGTGCGCACCTCGCGACGGTCCTGGTGGTAGACGTAGTCCTGCGTGAACTCGTAACCGCCTTCGCTCACACTGCGGCTGAAGATCCAGGGAAAGACACCTTCGGCATCGAAGTAACTGGACAGGTGGTCGTCCACTTTGTAGAAGGTGTTGAAGGCACCGAGGCTGCGCCCTGTACCCACCGCATGCCACACCGGGCGGCCTTGGATGGTGCGCGGACTTTCCTTCAGTTCAACGATGGCCTCTCCTGCATTCAGGAATCCGTAGTGGACCACATAGGTGAGCTTCTCGCCGGGACGGAAAGCGTTGTGCTTGATGTGGCGAAGTGGATGAACTTCTTTCGCGTTCTCCACTGTGTCAGTGGATGCGCTGGAACCAAGGGGCCGGTCGCTTTGTGCGAAGCCCAGTGTAAGCAGACCGAGCCCGGCCAGGATAAGGGTGGACTTGCGTGACATGCGGGCCTATTGGCAAGGGCTGTGCCGATCGGTGCGGAACGCAGCCATTGGCCGCAAGCTGTTGGTTGCTGGCCGCCCACCCCGATGTCGGGCGACCAGCAAACAGCCCATAGCCAGCGGCCTGGTCATACTACAATGTTCACGATCCGCTTGTGTACCACGATCACCTTCTTCGGCTCCTTGCCTTCCAGTTTGGACCGCACTTCAGGGTTGGCGAGCACCTGTGCCTCCACATCCTCCTTGCTTAGCGCGATGGGGAACTCCAGCATCAGGCGGGTCTTTCCGTTGAAGCTGATCGGATAGCTGAAGTTATCCTCAACAAGGTGTTGCGCTTCCCACTGGGGCCATTTTGCCCCGGTCACACTGTCATCGTGGCCCAGCTTCTCCCACAGTTCCTCGGCGATGTGCGGCGCGAAGGGCGCCAGGGCGATCACCAGCGGTTCCAGCACCGCGCGCTTGTTGCACTTCAGCGCACCCAGCTCGTTGGCCGCGATCATGAACTGGCTGACACTGGTGTTGAAGCTCAACTTCTCGATGTCCTCGGTGATCTTTTTGAGGGTGGCGTGGAGGGTTTTGAGTTCTGGTTTGGTGGGGGGGGTATTGGATACGTGGAAGCCGTCATTGTCGACCCGGAGGGTCGACGGTGCCGGAGGCAGGGACGGATCGCCCGATGCAGCGGCATGGAAGAGGTTCCAGAATTTTCGCAGGAAGCGGAAGGTGCCCTCGATGCCGTTAGTGTCCCAAGGCTTGCTCTGCTCCAAGGGGCCGAGGAACATCTCGTAGAGGCGCAGGGTATCGGCGCCGTACCTGGCGATGATGTCGTCGGGGTTCACCACATTGAACTTCGACTTGGACATCTTCTCGACGACTCGAAGAGCCGTGAACTTCTCGCCATCCCTAACGAACTCATATTCCTGCTTTGTTGAGTCAGCTTGACGATAGGCTTCGATATCAACTGTATTGTCACCCCGGACATACTCGAGCCCAATGTGAATCAAGCCATCCGTGTGAATGGCAAATCCATCGTCACTTCGACTGTTTATCGCCGCGCGTTGAGATTCTGTCAACCAATTCTCCTTTACCCATGCTTGGAGAGATTCGATGTTCTCGGTGAAACTCCCAGAAACGAATGATCTAGGTCGCCTTACGGTTATGCTCTCCTCAGGAGAGTGCAGGGTCCATTCTAAACTTGCCGGTGCCAATAGAGCCGACACCCCCTGTATCATCCCTTGGTTCACCAGCTTCTTCGCCGGCTCATCAAAAGGCAACCAGCCGCGGTCGTGGAGGAACTTGGTCCAGAAGCGGAAGTAGAGCAGGTGGCCGGTGGCGTGCTCGCTGCCACCGATGTACAGGTCGATCTGCTGCCAGTAGGCGATGGCCTCCGGTGAAGCGAAGCGCTCGGCATTGTGCGGGTCCATGTACCGCAGGAAGTACCAACTGCTGCCGGCCCAGCCGGGCATGGTGGTCGTCTCCAATGGATGGCCGTTGTAGCTCCAATTGGTAGCTCGTGCCAGCGGTGGTTCGCCATCCTCGGTGGGTAGGAACTTGTCCACTTCTGGTAGTACCAGCGGCAGTTGGTCCTCAGGCAGCGGGTACGGGATGTCGTCCTTGTAGTAGATCGGGATGGGCTCGCCCCAGTAACGTTGGCGACCGAAGGCGGCATCGCGCAGGCGGAAGTTGATGCGTCCCGATCCGGCACCCAGATCCACGAGTTCCTCGATGGCCCGCGTGATAGCATCCTTCACATGCAGCCCTTTCATGAAGCCCTCTGAACAGATGATCGCGTCCTTGCGTTCGTCTGCTTCCTTGGCAATGTCGGCGCCTTCGGTAACGGCAATGATGGGCAGCCCGAAGTGCGTGGCAAAATTCCAGTCGCGCTGATCGCCGCCGGGTACCGCCATCACAGCGCCGGTGCCATAGCCGGCAAGCACGTAATCGCCCACCCACACGGGAATGTCCTCGTCGGTGAACGGGTGCGTGACGTATGCACCAGTGAACACGCCGCTGACCCGTTTCACGTCGGACTGGCGCTCGCGCTCGCTGCGGTTCTTGGCTTCGGCGACGTAGGCCATCACCTGGGCGCGGTGCTCTTCAGTGGTGATATGTTCCACCAAGGCATGCTCAGGGGCGAGTGTAACGAAGGTGACACCGAAGAGGGTATCGGGGCGGGTGGTGAAGACTTCGATGGTGGTATGGG
>JBGTIB010000098.1:0-18315 GCA_041745875.1 Flavobacteriales bacterium
AAGATCCACGAGAACATCCTGAGCACCATCGGCAACACGCCCATGGTGAAACTGAACCGCATCACGCGAGACCTTCCCTGCACCGTGCTGGCCAAGGTGGAGACCTTCAACCCCGGCAACTCGATCAAGGACCGCATGGCCATAAAAATGGTGGAGGATGCGGAAAAGGCAGGGCTGCTGAAACCGGGCGGCACCATCATCGAAGGCACCAGCGGGAACACCGGCATGGGTCTGGCCATGGCGGCGATCATCAAGGGCTACAAGTGCATCTTCACCACCACGGACAAGCAGAGCAAGGAGAAGGTGGATGCCCTGCGCGCCTTCGGTGCCGAGGTGATCGTATGCCCCACCAACGTGGATCCGGAGGACCCCCGCTCCTACTACAGCGTCTCCTCCCGCCTGGTGGCCGAAACACCGAACAGCTGGAATGCCAACCAGTACGACAACCTCAGCAACCGGCAGGCGCATTACGAAAGCACCGGTCCGGAGATCTGGGAGCAGACCGATGGGAAAGTGACACACCTCGTGGTGGGAGTGGGCACCGGCGGCACCATCTGCGGAACAGGTCGTTACTTGAAGGAGAAGAACCCGAACATCAAGATCTGGGGCATCGACACCTATGGGTCGGTGTTCAAGAAGTTGAAAGAGACCGGGGAGTTCGACAAGAACGAGATCTACCCCTACATCACCGAGGGCATCGGCGAGGACTTCGTGCCGGCGAACGTGGACATGGAGCTGATCGACCTCTTCGAAAAGGTGACCGACCGCGATGCAGCCATCTACACGCGCAGGATCGTGAAGGACGAGGGCATCTTCGTGGGCAACAGCGCAGGGGCCGCAATGGCTGGCCTGTTGCAGTTGAAGGACAAGCTGAAGCCCACCGACGTGGTGGTGGTGGTCTTCCACGACCACGGCACGCGCTACCTGGGCAAGATGTTCAACGACGACTGGATGCGCGAGCGCGGTTTCCTGGTGGAGGAGAAGCCTACGGCCGGTGATCTGCTGAAAGGAAAGGACCTGCATTTATTGAGCGTGGAGGCCGATGAGCCCGTGCTGAACGCGATCGACAAGATGCGCAAGCACAACATCGACCAACTGCCCGTCTTCGAGAACGGAAAGCCTGTGGGCACGATCACCGATGCGCGCCTGTTCGATGCGATCCTAGAGGATGCCGACGTGCGCCTGCAGGCGAACCGCGTGGTGATGGGGCCTGCCCTGCCGGTGCTCGGTTTGGATGCCACCTTGGAAGAGGTGGCCAAACGCCTGGGCAATGGCAGTCCGGCGGTGCTGGTGGAGAAACCGGGTGGCTACGGGATACTGACAAAGCAGGACATCATTGGGAAGCTCAAGTGATCACACCCGCAACGTTATAGCCGCGACCCATCGGGTCGCACAGCGCTATAACGTTGCATCCCAGACCTATCGGGTTGCCCATCGCATACGCCCCATGTCACTGCGTTTCAGAAAACACGTTCGTCTGCCGGATCATGATTACCTGCAGGGGGCGTATTTCGTGACGATGTGTACCTGGTGGCGCCGACAGGTGTTCGGCAGCATCGTTGGGGCCGGTGCCGATGCACGGATGGAATTGACCGATATAGGCCGGATCGTGGATGAATGCTGGCGCGCCATTCCGGAACATTTCCCGCATGCCCAATTGCACGAAATGCAGATCATGCCCGACCATTTGCATGCGATCGTCGTGTTGAACAACGCCCGTGACAACGGTATTCGTAGCGGCGACCCACTGGGTCGCGACTACGATACCGTTGACAAACGCGGTCGAATGGCCAATGGCCCCGCACGCGGTTCATTGGGCGCCATCATCGGGTCATTCAAATCGGAAACCACCAGACGGGCAAACCGACTGAATGGTACACTTGGCAGATCACTGTGGCAACCCAACTACCACGAACGGGTCATACGGGAACAGACTGGTGAAATTTGGCGGATCGCACAGTACATCGCAGAAAACCCAATGAAATGGCGATGATAACGCGCGCCATTACCGACCAGCTCCACCGCACCATCCAGGTGCCCGACCGCCCGGAGCGCATCATCTCCCTCGTCCCTTCGCAGACCGAACTGCTCTATGACCTCGGCCTTGGGGAGCGCGTCGTTGGCATTACCAAGTTCTGCATCCACCCGGAGACCTGGTTCAAGAGCAAGCGTCGGGTGGGCGGCACCAAGAAGGTTGACCTGGCCAAGGTGCGCGCGTTGAAGCCGGACCTGATCATCGGCAACAAGGAAGAAAATCAACGTAGCGACATCGAAGCGATGGAGCAGGAATTCCCGGTGTGGATGAGCGATGTGCGCGACCTGGACAGCGCGCTCGACATGATCCGGCGCTTGGGTGCGTTGACGGATACTGGAGCCGCGGCCGAGGTGATCGCCCGCGACATCGTCCAAGGCTTTGCTGAGATCACGCCACGGGAGGAACCGCGCACCGTGGCCTACTTCATCTGGCGTGAACCCTACATGGTGGCCGGCCATGGCACTTTCATCAACGACATGCTGAAACGCTGCGGTTTGGTGAACGTTTTCGACGAGGACGATGCGCGATACCCGGAGATCACCGCACAGGACCTGGCAGAAGCCGATCCCGAGGTGATCCTGCTCTCGTCGGAGCCCTATCCCTTCAAGCAGAAGCATATCGCTGAGTTGAACATGATCCTGCCCGGCGTGCCCGTGAGGGTGGTGGATGGTGCATACTTCAGTTGGTACGGTAGCAGGCTGTTGGGCTCGGCGGCCTACTTCAACGGGTTGCACATCCTGTGAGGGGGTGCGGGCTCTTCCGGTGGCCCTACTTTTGTTCGCCACCCTATCGGATGACCCGTCGTTCCACGCTACTTCTCAGCCTGCTTTTCATGGTGATCAGCGCCATGGGCCAGCGCGTTGGCATTGTACTGAGCGGCGGTGGTGCAGTGGGAATGACGCATATCGGTGTGCTGAAAGCATTGGAGGAGAACGCCATCCCGATCGACTATATCACGGGCAGCAGCATGGGGGCGCTGGTGGGCGCATTGTACGCTGCGGGCTGGTCGCCCATGGAGATCGATTCGTTGTTCCACACCGAACAGAACCGCATCATGGCCGAGGGTGGTATCGAACCGGCTTACGAGTACCACTTCATGCAGGGTGCCCCTGATGCCTCCGTCATCAGCCTGCGCTTCGACCTGGACACCATTTTGCAGACCTCCCTGCCCACTAACCTGCGCAGCCCGGTACTCATCGACATGGAGCAGATGCGGCACTTCGGTCCGGCCGCAGCGGTAGCCGGATACGACATGGACAAGCTCTTCGTGCCCTTCCGCTGTGTGGCAAGCGACATCACCAACCAGCGCGCGGTGGTGATCGGAAAGGGCGACCTGGCCCAGGCGGTGCGTGCCAGCATGAGCTATCCCTTCTATTTCAAGCCCATCCGCATGGACGGCAACCTGATGATGGATGGCGGCTTGTACAACAACTTCCCGAGCGACGTGATGTACAACGATTTCATGCCCGACTTCATCATCGGGAGCAATGTCGCCTACAACGCGCCACCGCCCAACGAGGACGACCTGTTGAGCCAGATCCGCGCGATGATGCAGAACCGCACCGATTACTCGGTGATCTGCGAGGAAGGGGTGATCATCGAGCCGACCACGGCCACCTCCCTGTTCGATTTCAGTGACCCGGGGACGACCATCGAGGACGGTTACCGGGCGGCCATGGAGCGCATGCCGGAGATCACTGCCCAGGTTTCCCGGCGTATTGACCCGAAGGAGGTGATGTTGCGTCGGCGGGCGTTCCGCGCACAATACCCACCCATGGTCTTCGAGGTCATCCGGATCCATGGCTTGACCCGGGCGCAAACCCTATATGTAAAACAGTCCATTGCTCCGCGTGACGGTAAGCTGACCATTGAGCGATTGAAGTCGGCCTACTTCAGGGTGTATGCCGATGGGAACATCTCACAGCTTTATCCCAGGGCCACCTATATCCCGGACCGGGGCAATTTCGATCTGGACGTGCACGTGAAGAAGGAGAAGGACATGGAGGTACGTTTCGGTGGCATGTTCTCATCGCGGCCCATCAATACCGGCATGGTGGGTTTGCGGTACAACATCTTCGGTCGCAGTTCGGCGCACCTCGACGCGGTCTCGAACTTCGGCAAGTTCTATGCGGCCGGCCAGGTCCGCTTGCGAGCGAATCTGTCCACGCGGCTCCCGATCTATGTGGAGCCCGTGTTCACCCTGCACCGTTGGGACCACTTTCGCAGCTTCGCCACCTTCTTCGATGAGGTGAAGCCTTCCTTCGTATTGATGCGCGAGACCTGGGCCGGGGCCAATGTGGGGTTGGGCTTGGGCAACAAAGGCTTGCTGCATTTCGATGCGAAGGCCGTGGAGACCAAGGACCAGTATTATCAGTCCGACAACTTCGACGGTAGTGACACCACGGACGTGACACTTTTCCAACACGTGACCACGGGCCTTTCCCTGGCGCGCAATTCACTGAACCGCAAGCAACATCCCAACGCGGGCGAATTGCTCAAGGCCGAGATACGCTGGCAAGGGGGAAGGGAAGAGACCGATCCCGGCTCCACCCAGGCACCAGGGGCAGCGACCACCTTTACGGATCATACCTGGTTGATGGCCAAGGTCACCTTGGATAAATACTTCCTCCCCAAGGGTATCTTCCGCTTCGGTTTTCTGGCCGAGGGTGTGGCCAGCGGCATGCCCCGCTTCCAGAACTACACGGCCAGCGTCATCCGATCACCGGTCTTCCACCCCACTCCGGAAAGCCGCAGTTACTTCATCGAGGAGTTCCGCGCGCCCACCTACCTGGCGGGAGGCGCGCGCATGATCATGGCGGTGGCCCGCAACCGTTTCGACCTGCGTGTGGAAGCCTATGTGTTCCAGCCCTACGAGCCTTTCGTGCGCGGCGACCAGGACGGAACCGAACTGGCCCCGGCGTTCACCCAGCGCTATTTCCTGGGATCAGGATCGCTGATCTACCAGAGCCCCATCGGACCGTTGTGGTTCAATCTGAGCTTCATCGATGGCCTGCGCATCCCATGGGCATGGAGCTTGAATTTCGGTTACGTGCTGTTCAACCAACGTGCCTCGGAATGAGCCCTGTGATCGATCACGCTTTACTGGACCACTTCGAACGGACAGCAGGGGATCCTGCACGTCTGGGGCAGGATGTGAGCGTCGATCCCGCGGGCTGGGAGCTCGCGGAGGAGTTGCTGTTCGACCTGCATCTGATCCGGCACGACTATGCCGACGAAGGGTACGCGCGCCACGTGGAACGACGCCTGCGCGATACCTGTGCGGACAACTCGGTGATCGAACGGATCAAGGCTCTGCGGCTATGATCCGCACCACGCAAAAGCCCCGGCAGGATACGATCCATACCGGGGCTTTCCGTGTGTCGTTCCGGTGATCAGGCCTGCGCGGTCGGCCCACCGAAATTCATGGGCACCTCGGGCATCTCGCTTTCACGGATGTCGCCATGTACCTGCTCGAACTTGCTGATGTTATCGGCAAGGGCTCGCATGAGGCGCTTCGCATGCTGGGGTGTGAGCAACACGCGCGCACGCACCTTTGCCTTGGGCACACCCGGCATCACCCGTACGAAATCCAGCACGAATTCCGAATTGCTGTGTGTGATGATGGCCAGGTTGCTGTAGATGCCATCGGCCACCTCCTCGCTGATCTCGATGTTCAGCTGGTTGGGGCGGGCTTGTTCCTTGGGGTCTGCCATGTCGTTCTGTGATAATGGCGAGGGTAGGGGCGCGTCATGACGCACCCCTACCATTCGCCAATGGTCATTCTTCGATCTCCTGTTCCTCCAGCTTCGAGGCCAGCATGCGCTGGTAGTCATCCTTGTTGGCCACCACCAGGCGCTGGTAGGCGCGAGCGCCGGTACCTGCCGGGATGAGGTGACCCACGATGACGTTCTCCTTGAGGCCATTGAGGTTGTCCTCCTTGGCGTTGACGGCGGCCTCGTTCAGCACCTTGGTGGTCTCCTGGAAGGAGGCTGCACTGATGAAGCTTTCGGTCTGGAGTGAAGCACGGGTGATACCCTGGAGCATGATGCGGGCGGTTGCCGGTTGGGCCGCACGCGACTCCACCAACTTGGCGTCCTTGCGCTTCAAGGCACTGTTCTCGTCGCGGATCTTGCGCAACGAGATCATCTGGCCTACCCGTACGTTGGGGCTGTCGCCGGATTCGGTGATCACCATCTTGTCGTAGATGCCGTCGTTCTCCTCCATGAACTCCACCTTGTTCACGCTCTGGCGCTCCAGGAACTTGGTATCCCCGGGATCCTCGATCTCCACCTTGCGCATCATCTGGCGCACGATCACTTCGAAGTGCTTGTCATTGATCTTCACACCCTGCATACGGTACACTTCCTGGACCTCGTCCACCAGGTATTCCTGCACACGTGTGGGGCCCTGGATGTTGAGAATATCGCCAGGGCTGACGGCACCGTCGCTGAGCGGTGCACCGGCCTTGATGAAGTCGTTCTCCTGCACCAGGATGTGCTTGCTCAGTGGCACCAGGTAGGTCTTGCGCTCGCCGGTGCGGCTCTCCACGATGATCTCGCGGTTGCCCCGCTTGATCTTGCCGTAGGAGATGATGCCGTCGATCTCACTGACCACCGCAGGGTTGCTGGGGTTCCGTGCTTCGAACAGTTCGGTCACCCTTGGCAGACCACCGGTGATGTCACCACCCTTGCCACTGCTGCGGGGGATCTTCACCAGCACATCGCCGGCCTCGATCTTCTGCGCCTCCTTCACCATGATGTGGGCACCCACCGGCAGGCTGTAGCTCTTCAGCTCTTCCTTGCCCTTGGTGTCCATGATCTTGATGGTCGGGTTCTTCCGCTTGTCGCGGCTCTCGATGATCACCTTCTCGGCGAAGCCGGTCTGTTCGTCGATCTCCTCCCGGTACGTGGCGTTCTCCTCGATGCTCTCGAACTCCAGTTTACCTGCGAATTCGGAGATGATCACAGCGTTGTAGGGATCCCAGGTGCAGATCACATCGTTCTTGGCGATCGACTTCCCGGACTTGGCATACATGAAGGCGCCATAAGGGATGTTGCTTGTGGTGAGGACGATCCCCGTGTTGTTGTCCACGATGCGCATCTCCGTACTGCGGCTGATGACCACTTCGGCATCATCGCCCTTGCGGTCCTTGCGCTTCACGGTGCGCAGTTCATCCACCTCCAACGTACCGTCGTACTTGGCACGGATCTCATTCTCCTCGGTGATCTTACCGGCCACACCACCCACGTGGAAGGTCCGCAGAGTAAGCTGTGTTCCGGGTTCGCCGATGGACTGTGCGGCGATGACACCGACGGCTTCACCGATCTGCACCATGCGGCCGGTGGCGAGGTTGCGACCGTAGCACTTTGCGCACACGCCTTTCTTCATTTCGCAGGTCAACACGCTGCGGATCTCCACCTCCTCGATGGGGCTGCCGGCGATCGCTGCTGCGATGTCCTCGTTGATGGACCCACCGCTCGGCACGATGATCTTGGCGGTCTGTGGATGGTACACGTCATGCACCGAAGTACGTCCGAGCACCCGGTCATAAAGGCTTTCGACGACCTCTTCGTTCTTGCGCAACGCCGTGGCCACCAAGCCGCGCAAGGTGCCGCAATCGTCGGTGGTGATCACCACGTCCTGCGCCACGTCCACCAGACGGCGGGTGAGGTAACCGGCGTCGGCGGTCTTCAGTGCCGTATCGGCCAGACCCTTCCGCGCACCGTGTGTGGAGATGAAGTACTCCAGGATCGAGAGACCCTCCTTGAAGTTGGAAAGAATGGGGTTCTCGATGATGTCCTGGCCACCACCTGCGCCGCTCTTCTGGGGCTTGGCCATCAGTCCGCGCATGCCGCTGAGCTGACGGATCTGCTCCTTCGATCCACGGGCGCCGGAGTCCATCATCATGTAGATGGAGTTGAATCCCTGGCGATCGTTCTTGATGTGCTCCATCAAGGTGAAGGTCACCTTGCTGTTGGTGTGTGTCCAGATGTCGATGGTCTGGTTGTAGCGTTCGTTGTTGGTGATCAGACCCATGTTGTAGTTGCCCGTCACCTCGTCCACCTCGGCCTGCGCCGCCTGCACCAGCTTCACCTTGGCTTCCGGAATGACCACGTCATCCAGGTTGAACGACAGGCCACCGGTGAATGCGCTCATGAAGCCCATGTCCTTGATGTCGTCCAGGAATTGGGCGGTGCGTGCCACGCCGGTCTCCTTCATCACGTTGCCGATGATGTCGCGCAAGGCCTTCTTCGTCAACACCTCGTTGATGAAGCCCACCTCGTTGGGCACCACTTCGTTGAAGAGCGTACGGCCGCACGTGGTCTCGATCATCTGGCTCTTGCCGTCCACGCCGGTCCATCGCAGCTTGATGAAGGTGTGCAGGTCGAGACGCTTCTCGTTGTATGCGATGATCACCTCCTCCGGGCTGTAGAAGGTCATGCCTTCGCCCTTCATGGCCAGTTCAGCGTCCGTCTTGCGGCCCTTGGTGATGTAATACAGGCCGAGCACCATGTCCTGGCTCGGTACCGCGATCGGGGCACCGTTGGCAGGGTTCAATACGTTGTGGCTGGCGAGCATCAGCAATTGTGCTTCCAGGATGGCCGCGTTGCCGAGGGGCACGTGAACGGCCATCTGGTCACCATCGAAGTCAGCGTTGAAGGCGGTACACACCAGGGGATGCAACTGGATCGCCTTGCCTTCGATCAGTTTGGGCTGGAAGGCCTGGATACCGAGGCGGTGCAGGGTGGGTGCACGGTTGAGCAGCACGGGGTGCCCCTTCAACACGCTTTCCAGGATGTCCCACACCACGGGCTCCTTCTTGTCCACGATCTTCTTGGCGCTCTTCACCGTCTTCACGATGCCGCGCTCGATGAGCTTGCGGATGATGAAGGGCTTGAAGAGCTCGGCGGCCATGTCCTTGGGCAGACCGCACTCGTGCAGTTTCAATTCAGGGCCCACCACGATCACCGAACGTGCGCTGTAATCCACCCGCTTACCAAGCAGGTTCTGGCGGAAGCGGCCCTGTTTGCCCTTGAGCGAATCGCTCAATGATTTCAAGGGGCGGTTGCTTTCGCTCTTCACGGCGCTGCTCTTCCGGCTGTTGTCGAAGAGGCTGTCCACGGCTTCCTGCAACATGCGCTTCTCGTTGCGCAGGATCACCTCGGGCGCCTTGATCTCCATCAGGCGCTTCAGGCGGTTGTTGCGGATGATCACGCGGCGGTACAGGTCGTTGAGATCGGAAGTGGCGAAGCGGCCACCATCCAAAGGCACCAAGGGACGCAGTTCGGGCGGGATCACCGGCACCACCTTCACGATCATCCACTCTGGATGGTTGGGACGGCGGGTGTTCGCATCGCGGAAGGCCTCCACCACATTGAGGCGCTTCAGGGCTTCGTTCTTCCGCTGCTGGCTGGTCTCCGTGTTGGCCTTGTGGCGCAGGTCGTAACTGAGCCCGTCCAGATCGAGGCGCTTCAGCAGGTCGTGCAATGCATCGGCCCCCATCTTGGCGACGAACTTGTTGGGGTCGGTGTCGTCCAGGTACTGGTTGTCCTTGCCCAGTGCCTCCAGGATGTCCAGGTACTCCTCTTCGGTAAGGAAATCCAGATACTGAACTGGCACACCCTCCTTGTTGACGGCTGTACCGGCCTGGATCACCACGTATCGCTCGTAGTAGATCACCTGATCGAGCTTCTTGGTGGGCAGGCCCAGCAGGTAGCCGATCTTGTTGGGGAGGCTGCGGAAATACCAGATGTGGGCCACAGGCACCACGAGTTGGATATGCCCCATGCGCTCGCGGCGCACCTTCTTCTCGGTCACTTCAACACCGCAGCGGTCGCAGACGATCCCTTTGTAGCGGATGCGCTTGTACTTACCACAGTGGCATTCGAAATCCTTCACCGGCCCGAAGATGCGCTCGCAGAAGAGACCGTCGCGCTCGGGTTTGTACGTGCGATAGTTGATGGTCTCGGGCTTGATCACCTCACCGAAACTGCGCTCGAGGATCTGCTCGGGCGAAGCCAGGCTCACGACGATCTTCTCGAAGTTGCTGTTCAACTTTACTTCCTTCTTCATGGTATCGCGTTGCTAACCGTTGATCCTTGTAATCCTCACCCTTTCTATCACTCGAGGGACACGTTCAGTGCCAGCCCACGAAGCTCGTGGAGCAGCACATTGAACGATTCCGGTATACCCGGAGTGGGCAGGGGTTCGCCCTTCACGATGGCCTCGTAGGCCTTGGCGCGGCCCAGCACGTCATCGCTCTTCACGGTGAGGATCTCCTGCAGGATATGGGCGGCACCGAAGGCCTCCAATGCCCACACTTCCATTTCACCGAAACGCTGTCCACCGAACTGCGCCTTTCCACCCAATGGTTGCTGGGTGATCAAACTGTAAGGTCCGATGGAACGTGCGTGCATTTTGTCGTCCACCATGTGGGCCAGTTTGATGATGTACATCACACCCACGGTGGCCGGTTGGTCGAAACGGTCGCCTGTACCGCCATCGTAGAGGTAGGTCTTGCCGTTGCGTGGCACTCCGGCCTCATCGGTCTCGGCGTTCACCTGGTCATGCGAGGCGCCATCGAAAATGGGTGTGGCGTACTTGCGTCCCAGCTTCTTTCCGGCCCAGCCAAGCACGGTCTCGTAGATCTGACCCAGGTTCATGCGGCTTGGCACACCCAAGGGGTTCAGTACGATGTCCACCGGGGTACCATCGTCCAAGTAGGGCATGTCCGCATCGCGCACGATCTTGGCCACGATGCCCTTGTTGCCGTGCCGACCAGCCATCTTATCGCCCACGGTAAGCTTGCGCTTCGCGGCCACATACACCTTGGCGAGCTTGATGATGCCGGCGGGCAGTTCATCACCGATGCTTACCTGGAACTTCTTCCGTTTGTAGACACCACTGATGTCGCCGTGGCGAATGTTGTAGTTGTGTATCAGCTGGCGTACCAGTTCGTTGATCTTGGCATCAGCGGTCCAGTTGGTCGGATCCACGGTTACGAAGTCCACGTTCTGCAGCACCTTGGCGGAGAACTTGACCCCTTTGCGGATCTGCTCCTCCTTGTACTTGTTGAATACACCGTTGGAGTTGACACCACCCACGAGCTGCATCATCTTCTCGATGAGTTCGTTCTTCAACACACCGAGTTCCTTGTCGTACTCCTTGTCGATCTGTTCCAGGACGGCCTTTTCGTTGGTCTTGGCCTTCTTGTCCTTCACGGCACGGCTGAAAAGCTTCTTATCGATCACCACGCCACGGATGCTGGGTGGCACTTTCAGGCTGGCGTCCTTCACATCACCGGCCTTGTCACCGAAGATGGCTCGCAGCAGCTTCTCCTCCGGGCTTGGGTCGGTCTCACCCTTGGGTGTGATCTTACCGATCAGGATATCACCCTCCTTGATCTCGGCACCGATGCGGATCAAGCCATGCTCGTCCAGGTCCTTGGTGGCCTCTTCGCTCACATTGGGGATATCGGCGGTGAGTTCCTCCAGGCCGCGCTTGGTGTCGCGCACCTCCATGGTATACTCATCGATGTGGATGGAGGTGAATATGTCCTCACTGGCCACGCGTTCACTGATCACGATGGCATCCTCGAAGTTGTAGCCTTTCCAAGGCATGAACGCCACCTGCAGGTTGCGTCCGATGGCCAGTTCGCCATCCTGTGTACCGTAGCCTTCGCACAGCACCTGGCCTTTGGTCACTTTCTCGCCCTTTCGCACGCTGGGGCGCAGGTTCATGCAGGTGCTCTGGTTGGTCTTGAGGAACTTCGTGAGCTTGTATTCCTTATCGTCGCCATCGAAACTCACGATCCGCTCGTCATCGGTACGCTTGTATTCGATCACGATGCGGTCACTGTCCACGAACTTCACCACACCTTCACCTTCGGCGACCAGCAGCACACGGCTGTCGCGTGCCACGAGTTCCTCCAAGCCGGTACCCACGATCGGGGCTTCGGGGCGCAGCAACGGCACGGCCTGTCGCATCATGTTGGAGCCCATCAGCGCGCGGTTGGCGTCATTGTGCTCCAGGAAAGGAATGAGGCTGGCGGCGATGGAGGCGATCTGATTGGGGGCCACGTCCATCAGCTTGATGTCCTTGGGTTCGACCACCGGGAAATCGCCCATCAGCCGTGACTTCACACGGTTGCTGAGGAAATCGCCCTTATCGCTCACCTTGGCATTGGCCTGCGCGATGATCAGGTTGTCCTCTTCCTCGGCGCTCAGGTAAATGGGTTCGGCGTTGAAATCCACCTTGCCGTCCTTCACAGGGCGGTAAGGGGTTTCAATGAACCCGAGCGAATTGATCTTGCTGTACACGCAGAGCGAGCTGATAAGACCGATGTTCGGTCCTTCAGGCGTCTCGATGGTGCAAAGGCGACCATAGTGTGTGTAGTGTACGTCACGCACTTCGAAGCCGGCACGTTCGCGGCTGAGACCACCGGGTCCAAGCGCCGACATGCGGCGCTTGTGTGTGATCTCGCTGAGCGGGTTGGTCTGGTCCATGAACTGGCTCAACTGATTCGTTCCGAAGAACGAGTTGATCACCGAGCTCAGGGTCTTGGCGTTGATCAGATCGGTTGGTGTGAACACCTCGTTGTCGCGGACGTTCATACGCTCGCGAATGGTGCGTGCCATACGGGCCAGACCCACGCCGAACTGGCTGTGGAGCTGTTCGCCCACGGTACGCACGCGACGGTTGCTCAAGTGGTCGATGTCATCCACATCGGCCTTGGAGTTCACCAGTTCGATCAGGTACTTGATGATGAAGATGATATCCTCCTTGGTGAGGACGCGTACACTGAGCTCACTTTCCAGGCCCAGTTTCTTGTTGATGCGGTAGCGACCCACTTCGCCCAGGTCATAGCGCTGCTCACTGAAGAACAACTTGTCGATGACACCGCGGGCGGTTTCCAGATCGGGTGGTTCCGCGTTGCGCAGCTGGCGGTAGATCACCTCCACGGCCTCCTTCTCGGAGTTCGAGGTGTCCTTCTGCAAGGTGTTGTAGATCAACGCGAAGTCGGCTGCATTGATGCTCTCCTTGTGCAGGATGATGGTCTTCGCGCCGCTGTCCAGGATCTGGTCAACGTGCTGCTCCTCGATCACCGTTTCCCGGTCGATCAACACCTCGTTGCGTTCGATGGACACTACCTCACCGGTGTCCTCATCCACGAAATCCTCCACCCAGGTCTTCAACACGCGGGCGGCCAGTCGACGACCTACGGAGTCCTTCATGCCGACCTTGGTCACCTTCACCTCATCGGCCAGACCGAAGATCTCCAGGATGTCCTTGTCGCTTTCGTACCCGATGGCCCGCAGCAGCGTGGTCACCGGTAATTTCTTCTTACGGTCGATGTACGCGTACATGACCCCATTGATATCCGTGGCGAATTCGATCCAAGACCCCTTGAAGGGGATGATGCGTGCGCTGTAGAGCTTGGTACCGTTGGCGTGTCGGCTCTGGCCGAAGAACACGCCCGGACTGCGGTGCAACTGGCTGACCACCACGCGCTCGGCGCCGTTCACCACGAAGGAGCCCTTGGGTGTCATGTAGGGGATCTGCCCCAGGTACACGTCCTGCACGATGGTCTCGAAATCCTCGTGCTCGGGGTCGGTGCAGTACAGCTTCAGTTTTGCCTTGAGCGGCACACTGTAGGTGAGGCCGCGTTCGATGCATTCATCGATGCTGTAGCGGGGCGGATCGATGAAATAATCGAGGAATTCCAGCACGAACTGGTTGCGGGTGTCCGTGATCGGGAAATTCTCGGAGAACACCTTGAAGAGACCTTCGCTGATGCGATTCTCCGGCAGGGTGTCGATCTGAAAGAACTCCTCGAAGCTCTTGATCTGGATATCGAGGAAATCGGGATAGTCGATCGATTGGGCGTTGCCGAAATTGATACGCTTGCTCTTCTTGATAGTGGTCTTCGCCTGGGCCATGGGTGCGCGAGTGTAAGAACGACCTATTGAGGGAACGGATGATCCGGCAGTGCTTCGGTTCGGTGGTGGATCGATCCACCGTCCGGGCTTTCAGAGCGTGGCCTTCATCAACGCACAGGCGGAAAGGCCCGCTTTGGGGCCTCTCCGCGCTGGCGTGATGCGAGCGTTCGCTGTGGCTTACTTGACCTCAACTTCGGCGCCGGCTTCCGTGAGCTGTTGCTTGAGAGATTCGGCGTCCTCTTTGGACACACCTTCCTTCAGCGGCTTCGGGGCACCGTCAACGAGGTCTTTGGCCTCTTTCAATCCCAGGCCGGTGAGCTCTTTCACGAGCTTCACCACGGCGAGCTTGCTTTGGCCGCCATGCTT
The DNA here is from genome assembly GCA_041745875.1 of Flavobacteriales bacterium. GTDB lineage: Bacteria > Bacteroidota > Bacteroidia > Flavobacteriales_F > PHOS-HE28 > PHOS-HE28. Next base: position 14,341 of record JBGTIB010000098.1, read on the forward strand.
GAGGATCACGTCGAAGCTGGTCTTGGCTTCGGCGACTTCACCGCCACCGGCGGCGGGCCCAGCGGCCATGGCTACGGCAGCGGCCGCAGGTTCGATCTTGTATTCGTCCTTGAGGTATTGCGCCAGTTCGTTGACCTCTTTCACTGTGAGGCCCACCAATTGGTCGCCAAGGGCTTTGATATCTGCCATCTTACGGGGGTTGTTACTGTTGTTGAGAAGCTATCGGGAAGTGCGTAACGCGTTTTGATGGTGCGGCAACTTCGCCGCCCATGCTTTGTCTTTTATGCGGCCCTCTCCTCGAGGGATTTGATGAGGCCGGCGATCTTCTGTCCACCGCTGGCTTGCAGGCCACCGATGACGTTCTTCATCGGGCTTTGGAGCAGGGCGATGATGTCGCCCACCAGTTCCTCCTTGCCTTTGAGGTTGCTGAGCATCAACAACTGGTCGTCACCGACGAACACGGCCTCATCGATCCAGGCGCTCTTCAGGGCGGGTTTCGCCTCCTTCTTGCGGAAATCCTTGATCAGCTTGGCTGGCGCGTTGCCTTTCTCGGCGATGAGCAGGGAGGTCTGTCCCTTCAGTGTTGGTACCAGACCGCTGTAGTCCTTGCCTTCGATGCCTTCGAGGGCCTTCCGAAGAAGGGTGTTCTTCACCACCTTGAGGGTGATGCCGCTCTTGTGGCAGGCACGGCGCAGCTGGCTGGTGGCCTCGGCGCTCATGGACGAGGTATCGGCCAAGTACAGCACATTGGTGCCTTTGATCTCTTCGGTCAGCAGTTCGATCTGCTGGTCCTTTTCTATACGGGTTGCCATGGTCGTCTTGCGGATTTCGATCAGGCCTGAACGGTGCGCGTGTCAACGCTCACACCGGGGCTCATGGTACTGCTGATGCTGATGCTCTTGATGTAGGTCCCCTTCGCGGTGCTGGGTTTCAGCTTCAGCAGGGTTTGTAGCAGTTCGCTGGCGTTCTCCGTCAGCTTCTCGGCATCAAAGGAGGATTTGCCGATCACCGCGTGGATGATACCGGCCTTGTCCACTTTGAAATCGATCTTACCGGCCTTGACCTCCTTGGTGGCCTTTGCCACGTCCATGGTCACGGTACCGGTCTTGGGGTTGGGCATCAGACCGCGGGGACCCAGGATACGACCCAGCGCGCCCACTTTGGCCATCACGGCCGGGGTGCAGATGATCACATCCACATCGGTCCATCCACCTTTGATCTTCTCCACATAGTCGTCCAGACCGGCCATGTCGGCACCGGCGGCCAAGGCTTCCTCGCACTTGGCGGGGTCTGCCAATACCAGCACCTTCACGGTACGTCCGGTGCCATGGGGCAGGCTCACGGTTCCGCGCACCATCTCGGTGCTCTTGCGGGGGTCCACACCGAGGCGAACGGCGATATCCACCGTGCCATCGAACTTCGTGGTGCTTACTTGCTTGACGATCTTGGTCGCATCCTCCAGGGAATACGACTTGCTGGCGTCGAATTTGGCCAGCGCGTCCTTGCGCTTCTTGGTCAGGGTTGCCATGGTTGCAGCTTAGAAGGGTTTGTCACCTGATACCGTAACACCCATGCTGCGGGCCGTTCCGGCCACCATGGTCATTGCGCTTTCGATGGTGAAACAATTGAGGTCGGGCATCTTGTCCTCGGCGATCGCTTTCACCTGATCCCAGGTGATGCTGCCCACCTTCTGGCTGTGCGGGGTGCCACTACCGCCCTTCACCTTGGCCGCATCGATGATCTGCACGGCAGCAGGCGGGGTTTTGATGACGAATTCGAACGACTTATCGCCGAACACGGTGATCACCACGGGCAGCACCTTGCCGGCCTTGTCCTGCGTACGCGCATTGAACTGCTTGCAGAACTCCATGATGTTGACCCCCTTGGCACCGAGTGCCGGGCCCACGGGGGGCGAGGGATTGGCCGCACCGCCCTTGATCTGGAGCTTGATGAGACCTAAAATTTCCTTGGCCATTGTTCTTTGTTTGTGTCCTGTTGGCGCTTTCCGTCAGGTCAGCTCGGACTGGTTTGCTTCCTATTCTTGATCCCGTCGGTGTACGGGCGAGATGTATCTCGCCTCTACACCTCCTTCTCCACTTGCATGAAGCTCAGTTCCAGCGGGGTCTTCCTTCCAAAGATCTTCACCATCACCTTGAGCTTCTTCTTGTCCTCGTTTATCTCTTCGATCACACCGGTGAACCCGTTGAAAGGTCCATCGATCACTTTGACTGCCTCTCCCATGTGGTAAGGGTTGAGGGTGGTCACATCGGCATCCGCCAGATCATCAACCGTACCAAGGATCCGGTTGACCTCGCTCTGGCGCAGCGGGACGGGTTCACCACCCTTCTCGGTGCCGAGGAAGCCGATCACATTGGGCAGGTTCTTGATGCTGTGGGCGATCTCGCCTGTGAGGTCGGCCTCCATCAGTACATAACCCGGGAAGAAGTTGCGCTCCTTGCTCACCTTCTTGCCCTCACGGATCTGGAAGAAGCGTTCCATGGGGATCAGCACCTGGCTGATATGATCACCCATGTTCGAGCGCGAGATCTCCATATCGATGAGTTCCTTCACCTTCTTCTCCTTGCCGGAGATGGCGCGGATCACATACCACTTCTTGGAGCCGGAGGCCATCTCAGGTGATGAGTTTGTAGATGAATCCGACCATGCCTTTCCAAGGGTTCGTGTCACCGGGTCCCATGTTCTGCACCCCAAAGATGTAGTCCATGAGGAAAATGATCCCCGACACGATGAGCGCCGCCACGAGCACCACGATGGCACTGCTTTGCAGTTCCTTCCAGGTGGGCCAACTGACCTTGTGGACGAGCTCGTTATAGCTCTCGCTGAGATATGTCTTCAAGCTTGCCACGTTGTTGATCGCTTTGGCACGGGTGGCAGGAATCGAACCCGCAGCCTACGGTTTTGGAGACCGTCGCTCTACCAATTGAGCTACACCCGTTCGTTCTCCTGTTGTCTTTTTTCGGCGGCGAAGGCCCTCCCGACTCGTCGGGACGGCCCTGCCATCCGTTTATGCTATGCTTACTTGATGATCTCGGTCACCTGACCGGCACCTACGGTACGTCCACCCTCGCGGATGGCGAAACGCAGGCCTTTGTCCATGGCGATCGGTACGATCAGCTGCACGGTGATGGTCACGTTGTCACCAGGCATGATCATCTCACGACCAGCTTCCATGGTGATCTCACCGGTCACGTCCGTGGTCCTGAAATAGAACTGTGGGCGGTACTTGTTGTGGAACGGGGTATGACGGCCACCTTCCTCCTTCTTCAGCACGTAGATCTCGGCCTTGAACTCGGTGTGGGGCGTGATGCTGCCGGGGGCGGCGATCACCATACCACGACGGATCTGGCTCTTTTCAATGCCGCGGAGCAGGAGACCAACGTTGTCACCAGCCTCACCGCGATCGAGGAGTTTGCGGAACATCTCAACACCGGTGCAGGTGCTGTTCATCTTCTCCTCCTGCATGCCGATGATCTCCACGTTGTCGCCGGTCTTCACCACACCGGTCTCGATACGACCGGTGGCAACCGTACCACGACCCGTGATGGAGAACACGTCCTCCACGCTCATCAGGAAAGGCTTCTCGACCTCACGGGGAGGCACAGGGATCCAGGTGTCCACCGCATCCATCAACTGCATCACGGAGTCGACCCACTTCTCGGCTCCTTCCTGTGCGCCCAGGGCGCTACCGCGGATCACCGGGGTGTTGTCGCCATCGTACTCGTAGAAGCTGAGAAGCTCACGGAGCTCCATTTCCACGAGATCCAGCAATTCAGGATCATCTACAAGGTCCACCTTGTTCATGAACACCACAAGCTTGGGCACGCCGACCTGGCGGCCGAGCAGGATGTGCTCGCGGGTCTGTGGCATGGGTCCATCGGTGGCAGCACAAACCAGGATGGCGCCATCCATCTGGGCGGCACCGGTCACCATGTTCTTCACATAGTCGGCGTGGCC
>JBGTIB010000099.1:0-2405 GCA_041745875.1 Flavobacteriales bacterium
CGGTCCTTGCCACCCTGTACCTCTTTCAGGCCTATGTGCATCACCATGCCTACCGCGAACTGAAAGGCCTGGAGACCTTCAGTTGGTGGCGCGAGGCACCGGTCCCATACCTGAATTTCCTCTTCTGGGCGCTGCTGTGTCCACTGGTCTACCGCATCCTGCTGCGCTGGCCGTTCAACACCAGACCCCTCTCCACCGTCATTGCCATACATCTGGGCCTTGCCTTGGCGATAGCTACCCTTCACGAAGTGAGCACCTCCACGATCTACTATGCCATCCTGCAGGGGATCGGCGAGATCGACCTGCGCGATGAACTGTACCGCAGTTGGGTGCGGCAGTCCCTGGCCCCGGGCATTTTCGGCCGCATGATGGAATACGGCGTGCTGATGGCCGTGCTGGTCGCCTTGGAAGGTGCCCGCCTGCGCCGGGTGGAGCGCGAGCAGTTACTCAGCCTTCGCCACGACCTTCAAGTGGCACAGCTCAATGCACTGAAGAAACAGCTACAACCACACTTCCTCTTCAATACGCTGAACACGGTGAGCGCCCTGATGGACGAGAACACCGCCGCCGCCCGCAAGGTGCTGAGCCGGCTGGGACAACTGCTGCGGATCACCCTTGATAAGACCCAACGCGATACGGTGACCCTGGAACGCGAGGTCGATCACATCGGCTATTACCTGGGCATCGAATCGGAACGCTTCCGCGACCGCCTGCGGGTCACCTATGACATCCCTGCACATCTGCTTTCCGCGCAAGTGCCGAGCATGGTGCTGCAACCCTTGGTGGAGAACGCCATCAAGCATGGCATCGATGCGGTGAATGGCAACGTGGACATCTCGATCACCGCCACCAAGCACGACGCGAACATCCTATTGGAGGTCCATGACAACGGCAAGGGCTGCACGGACACCCACAAAGCCATGAACAACGGAGGCATCGGATTGCGCAACGTGCGCGACCGGCTCGGCCTGCTTTACGGCGACGCGGCAACATTCAATATCAGTTCACCGAACGGGAGCGGATTCCATGTGGGGATCAGCCTACCCATCGAACACCAACCCAGAACATGAAACACATGCGCACCATCATCGTGGACGACGAGCCCGCAGCACGCGCCCACATCGCACGGCTTCTGACGAAAGACCCAGCCATCGAGGTGTTGGACGAATGCCGCAACGGACAGGAAGCCATCGAACGTGTGCTGCAGTGCCGCCCCGACCTGTTGTTCCTCGATGTGCAGATGCCCGGCATGAACGGATTCGAGGTGATGGAGCAGCTTCATCGCATGAATGGTCAGGGGCATGTACCCTTCGTGGTCTTCGTCACCGCGCATGACCAGTACGCACTGAAGGCCTTCGATGTGAACGCGGTGGATTACCTGCTGAAGCCCTACGACGATGATCGCTTCTTCTCCTCGTTGGAGAAGGCGAAGCGCTTCATCGAGATGCGGCAGAGCTCGCGCCTTACAGGCAAGTTGATGGACCTGGTGCGCGAGCACATGCACACGAATAATGAGTTCACCGAGCGTTTCACCATACGCGACAAGGGCCGTGAGCATACGGTGCGGGTGGACGACCTGATCTACCTGCGCGCCGAGGGCAACTACCTTAACCTGCAACTGAAGGACCGCCACTTCCTGCACCGCATGACCATGAACGCCGTGGAGACCGAACTGGACCCGGCGCGTTTCCTACGCATCCACCGCAGCTACATCGTGAACCTCGCCCATGTTCGAAATACGCGCTACAGCGGGAACAACGAGTTCATCTTCACCATGGCGAACAACGAGCGCGTGGTGAGCGGCCGCAGCTACAAGGAGAAGATCGCAGAGGTGCTGCAGGAGCAGGCGGTTTGAATGCGCTGCTGGCTATTAGCTGTTGGCTGCTAGCTACTGGCCACGTTTTCCTTCGGCCAGCAGCTAGTGGCCAGCAGCCAACAGCGAGCAGCCAGCAGCCAATAGCCAGCAGCTATTCAAGCATTCAATACCCCCATGAAGGCGCCGATCTTCTTTTGAACGGTCACGACCTTCTCCAGGAACCTGTTGACCACCGCTTCATCCGCATATTTCCGACGTTGTAGGATCAGCATGCGTGTCTGTAGTTCGAACGCAGATCCCAGGGCGTATTCGAAGTAGCGATACTTCTCCTTTTCACTGCGACGCGAGCTTCCCTCAGCAATGTTGGATGCGATCGAGCATGCAGCATCATCTGCTTGATCCCTGATCTTGAACCCGGCTTTCGTCATCGGTATCGTTTCCAGGATATCCGTCACCTCAACGGCAATGTCCATTCCCAGCTGCCACATCTCCAGTTTGGTGAAATCTCTCATGGTCGTTCGTTTTTGATCAAGGTAGTATCCCCGCTGCTTGGGCGCTGCTGGCTACTAGCTATTGGCTGCTAGCTACT
>JBGTIB010000100.1:0-3679 GCA_041745875.1 Flavobacteriales bacterium
CTCGATCCAGTGCCCGAGCAACATGATGTCGATCAAGGTGACCAGCTCCCAGAAGAAGAGCTTGCCTTCCAGCCCGAACACGACCGCCGAACTGTATGCGTAGGCCACGGTGATGGCCACGGCGATCAAGGTCATCATGCCCGGAGAAGCGGAACGCAATTCCTTCATCGCCCCTTTCAGGAAGGGCCACCCACCATGGAAGTAGACCACGGAGGACAATGCGAAGAGCACGTAATGACTCCCTGGGAACGAGATGGACAGCCCCAGGAATTCCTGGATCATCGGTGAAAGCACCAAGACCGGTACGGTGAGCGCAAGTGAGATCCAGAAGCGCTTGCGGAAGTCGGCGATCATCATGGCGTGATGATCGTGTCCGGCCATGCCGTGGGCGGGTTTGTGCTTCTCGTGCCCAGCTGCTCCGTGCTGCATGGAATGGTGATCGGTGTGGTCCTTCATCGTTGTTGGTTGTTGCTCAATGCATTCATTCAAAGTGCCCTGCTGATCATCCTGTTCTGGACAAGAACCACTTCTCGCCCACAAAGACCACCACGATCATTGCCAATGACACGATGACCACCAGTGGGTCTTTCCCGATCTTGACCCATAGGAATGCGGTCAGTACCGCGACATCCAGCAGGATCGCCGAGATGATCACGACCCCATTCGCATGCACGTCCTTCCTCAAGTGCCGGTAAACACCCCAATGGACGATCACATCCATGACCAGATACAAGATCGCCCCGATGGAAGCGATCCGCGTCAGGTCGAAGAGGATGGTCAGGATGATGGCGATCACCACTACATAGATCAACATGTGCTTTTGCACGCTACCGGACATACCCAGGTGGCTGTGTGGCATCAGTTCCATATCGGTGAGCATCGCCGTCATTCGGGAAACGGCGAAAAGGCTGGCGACGACCCCTGAGATGGTGGCGATGATCGCGATGCCCACGGTGAAATACAGGCCGACATTCCCGAATGCCGGTCGTGCCGCTTCCGCCAATGAATAATCCTTGGCCTTGATGATCTGTGCAACGGACAGACTGGAGCCTACCGTCAAAGCCACCAGGAAGTACAGCACGGCACAGATGACCAAGGAAATGATGATCGCCCGACCGACGTTCTTGTGTGGATCCTTGATCTCATCGCCGCTGTTCGTAATGGTCGTGAATCCTTTGTATGCCAGGATGGTCAATGCCAGAGCGGCGACGTACTGCACGATCGAATGATCTTGCAATTCCGTTGCTTTCGGGAGCAGGTCGCCTAGTGCGATGTTCGCTGCCCAAAGTCCACCGGCAGCGAAAACCGCGATCCCCGCGATCTTCACCAAGGCCATGATCTGAGCTGACCTACCGATCACCTTGTTCCCGGAGATGTTGATGATGTACGCAACGATCAGTAGACCCACGCCCAAGGCCGGTTGCCAGAGCGCAGAGCTGTCCACATTGAACAGCTGCAAGGTGTAGGAGCCGAATGTTCGCGCCACCAAGCTCTCACTGATCACCATGGTAATGGCCATCATAAGCGCTGCAGCACCGGTGATCGTGGTGGCCCCGTACGCCTTTTTCAAGATCATGCCGATGCCGCCTGCGGAAGGATAGGCATCGGAAACCTTGATGTAGGAGTAGGCGCTGAACCCCGAGATGATCGCCCCGATAACGAAGACGTAAGGGAACCATTCACCGGCAAGCTCAGCGACTTGACCGAGCAGGGCAAAGATCCCTGCACCGATCATAACACCCGTACCAAGGCCCACGGCACCTGCAAGGCTCAAGCTATTCTTCTTGTAGCCGTCCATTCAATGTTGTTCGTGTCCAGCTGCTTCGCGCTGTATGGACTGGTGATCGGTGTGGTCCTTCATCATCGTTGGTTGTTGCTCTGTGAACACAATTCCTCCACCTCCTTCATGACCTTGGCGGCTTTTCGATCGTCCACCCCGGCGCGGCCGAGGATCCGTTCGTCCTTCATGATCTCTGCGCATAATACCGTACCGTCATCCAAGATCCGCTGCTTCTCCGCTTTTGTAAGCGTGGTGAGGCAGGTGATGGGGTGAAGGCCACTGCGGTCGACCCGTTCGCGGAGGCTGTCGCCGCGCGGATGGTCCCAGCTCAACAGATAGAGGCCGGCACATTCCCCGTACTGTACGGCATCGGAAGTGAAGCGCGTGTTGGTGACCAACCAGCCCTGATGGAATTTGGCCCCGTGGCCAGGTATCAGCTTCCATTTCTGTTCCACGTCCTTGAAGCGCGCCTGGATGTACAGCGGGATCTTCACATCGCACTTGCGTTTCGGATCGCTGTGGAACTTGCACTCCACCATGTAGTGATGGTCCTCCTTCTCGGCCACCACATCCACTTCGTGATCCACGCACTTGCCGGGAACGATCACGCCGACCGTGGTCTGGAAACCTTGGTAGGCGAGCAAGGCCGCCACGTACTTCTCGAAGGGGAAGCCCGTCGGCCCCAGTTGCAGAATGGCCTGTTTCAAGGAGTACCTAACGGCCGAACCTCGCGAGCGTTTGCGCAATGCGCGATAGGCGATCTTGTATATCTCTCGGGTCCCCATGCCCTCGCGCAACATGCCTTTCACCTCGTTCACCACACGATCGATATCCGCTTCCCGTGCACCTGCGCGTGACAAGGACGCACGCAACTTGCCTGGATCATAGGTGTCCATTTCGCCGTTCGCGCGTTCGATCGATATGGTCGACCGGTCCTTCATGCGGTGCTTTTGGTTCGATCAACGCCCATGTTGTAGATCCAGGCGATGCATGCACCTGTGAGCCATCCCAAGAGGAAGGTCACGGCCAGCCCGAGGAGCGACTCCACGAGCGGGACGCCGATCCGTACGATGACACTCACATCGAGCCCATGCAACAGGCTGTTGAAGAGTTTCACCGTTCCTGCACTTCCGGCGATCATCATGAGCAGCGCGCAGCCCACATAAAGCAGCGCTCCGGTAAAGCCGAAGGCCAACCCCGCTCGTTTCACGTTCATCGTTTCCATAACTATTGGTTGTTTTTCATTCCACGGCCTTCAAGTCCATCTTGCACACGGGACATTTCCCCGCTTCCGCATAGGTCTTGTCCCCTTCACATTTCATCGGGCATTGGTAGGCTGCCGCGTGCGCTTCATGCGTGTGGTTCGTACTGTCGCTGTGCATGTGTTGTTTGTGATCACCTTGTCCTTCATGTCCCTGATCCGCGTTGCCGCCGCAGGCGGAAAAAGCGATCATGGCAAAGGCCATCAGGCCGGTCGTAAGGATGTTCCTGGTCTTCATCGTCGTTTGGTATTTGGGTGTATGGTTGTTGTTCGTTCGTCAGGGTGCTATGATCCGTTTGGCCGTGAGGTGGTCCAGTCTGGCCACCGCGGTGTGGTGCTCGCGCATGGCGGAAAGTCGCATGAGCCGGAAGCGTAATACCTGTTCCTGCATGCGCAGCACCTCCTCCAATTCCTTTCCGCTATTGCTGTATGCACTAAGCAGGAGGTCCAGCGCTTGCATGGCAATGCCGATCTGCTGATCCATCAAGCGCACGTTGAGCGCCGCTTTGTGTGCCTCGAAGTAGGCCAACTCGTACGCCGTGCGCAGCTCGTTCTCAGTTCGCACGCGCATCGCCTCCAAGGCACGGTTCAGGTCCTGCGCTTCTTCCACTGCGCTGCGGTACTTGCTCCGGTAGATC
>JBGTIB010000101.1:0-5536 GCA_041745875.1 Flavobacteriales bacterium
TGCCCTCACGGATGTACTTCACATGCAATTGGCATAGCGTCTCGATGGATTCGCGCAGATCATTGTTGTAGCCATGAACGAACACCAGGATGTCACCATCATGCGCCTCGTCCAAGCCTTGCTGATGCAATTTGTCAAAGACCTTTTGTGAACCAAATGTGAATTTCTCAGCCGCTCTCTCGTACTGTTCGGGTTCGGTGTAATCCTCGCGGTGCAGGTCCGGATGTAGCACGATCTTCACGTCGTCAAGATCGATGGCCTTGTTGCTGTCCACCTTGTTGGCAATGGTACGCTCGGTGAACCGCACTTCACCATATCGCAGGTTGTCCTGGGCCTCGTCGGCGCCATCGGTGCGCAGGTATTCCGTGGAGTTCACTTTAATGGAGCCGGTGGTAGGTACACGGGTGACGAGCCGGTTGGTGATGATGTAGTGGGTGGGCATGGCCGGTGGTGTATGGTTTTTAGGTGGAACGCCGTGATCAGGTCCAGGGTATCTTCAAGGAGCGCGCGGTGTCAGGGCCTGCTTCACCGTCCGGTGTCAGGCCTTTGCTTACTTGGTAGGCATAAACGGCGATGGTGGTCTTGGGGCCGTAATCGCCATCGATCTTGCCCGGGTCGAACCCGGCGGCTTTCAATGCGCGTTGCACCTCCCGCACGCGTTCACCCTTCATGGTGGGGTCGGTGAGCCGCAGCACAATAGGAACGGGTCGGCTCACGGGTGCATCGGCAAGTGGCGTGTATACAATGCCGGGCACCAGAACGCCCATGTCCCATCGCCGCCCGCCTGCTACCGTGCGGATCACACCGCGTTTCGTGCTGTGCGCTTCCACCGTCCCACCCTTACCATCGCTGAAGGCGATATGGCCAATGAGGTTCGATGCGGGAATACGGAGCAGGGCTGCTCCCGGAGTTCGCATCGCTTCCGCGAGGGAAATGATCGTGCCGTTGGCCTTCGCGTCCCGGGCCCAGAAACCGGTGTAGGCATCCGCCAACGAAGGGTCTGTGGACGAACTGCAACCGTACAGGATGCCACTCGCCTGGTACACCACCCAACTACAGAATTCAGCGCAGTCCCAGGGGCCTTTCCAGTTCTTATTGTTCTTCGGAGCGATGACCCCTAGACGGTAGCGCTCGCCGATGTGTCGGGCGGCTTTCACGAGGAAGTCTTTCCCTGTGGGCTCGTTTGGCATTTGGCGTAATTTAGAATGGGCCCAATGTAGGGCACTTGAAATAAACCGTCACCGTGAAAAACATCGGATTTATAGGTCGTGATACTCACAAACTACGCACACGATATTCACGATATTATCACATTCCGCAGGGTATTAAATTTGTTGAACCATTTATGAGGTACCGTGGCACAACCTGCAAAATGAGCGGTTCACATTTTTGCAGCCATGCTTCCCTCCGTTCGTTAAGCTGTCATTGGCGCAGTGCCGCCTCCTATTCCAGCCAATAGAGGAGCCACTTCCTCACCCAACCCATCCGCTGCTTTCCCATGGCCGGGGGTATGGTCCTTGTGGGCAGTGGCTGAAGTCATCAAACTATCCAACGCCAATCCCATGAACGACGAGCAACTCAAACACATCATTCTTCGCGGCCAGGAACTATTGCTCCTGTATGTACCCAAGGTGGTATTGGCCATCGTGGTCCTGTTGGTGGGCCTTTGGTTGATCCGCCTGCTGGTGCGTGCGGTGGAAAAAGCCCTGCAGTCGCGGGATGTGGAGCCGTCGCTGGTGCCATTCGTCAAGGGCTTGGTAGGCGGCGTGCTGAAGGTCATGCTCGTGCTCAGCGTGGTGCAGATGATCGGCGTCGAGACCACCTCCTTCATCGCGGTGCTCGCTGCGGCGGGCCTGGCCATCGGGCTGGCGCTGAGCGGTACGCTGCAGAACTTCGCGGGCGGTGTGATGCTGTTGCTGCTGAAGCCCTTCAAGGTTGGTGACTTCATCGAGGCGCAGGGCCACAGCGGTACCGTGAGGCAGATCCAGATCTTCCACACGATACTGACCACACCGGACAACAAGACGATCATCCTGCCCAACGCACAGGTGAGCACCGATGCCATGGTGAACTACTCCACCGAGCCCGAACGCCGCGTGGACCTGGTGTTCGGCATCGGCTACGGCGACGATATCGACAAGGCGCGTAGTACGATCCAGCAACTGATCACGAGTGACGAACGCGTGCTCAGCGACAAGCCCGTGCAGATCGTGGTGGCCGAACTGGCGGACAGTTCAGTGAACTTCAAGGTGCGCATCTGGGTGAAGGCTGCCGACTACTGGGACGTGTTCTTCGACATGCAGGAGGGCGTGAAGAAGGCTTTTGACAAGCACGGTGTGTCGATCCCATTCCCGCAGATGGATGTGCATATGCAGGGAGCGAATTGAGGTCATGATAGGCGAGATACGTTGAATGGGGAGGCGATCACCGAAGTCAATGGAAACGTGTGAAACAGAAGGCTCCGGGAACGCAAATCCGCTGGATGTGGCCATGATCAATGGATAGGCACGACATACACGCCATCCACCTTGCTGTCGTAGCAGGCTTCCACGAAGAATCCACACTGCGGAATGAGGTCGTAGTGGGGCCATACCGTATACAACATGCGGCGCGCGGCGCCATGGTCCTTGTTGGCCAATTCCTGTATCACGGGTTGACCATCCTCCTTGAAGGTGATCATGAGCGGGGTGGTATTACCGATGGACTTCTGGATCACTTCATCAGGGCGTTTGGCCCCGTCCTGTGAACCCAGGTTATAGGCGAACATCCGCGCCAGGCCATTCACCACCACCAATGAACGCCCCAGCGGGAATTGCTCCAGCTCCTCCCACTTCACAACGCTTTCCCAGTCCAGTTCACCGTCGGGGCTGATGGAACAGACCGTGGTATAGCCGGGAGCATAGCCAACCAAATACTTCCTCCCTTTGTCACCCATGGCGAAATGATGGAAGTCCCTGGGTTGCCGCTCCTTCGAACGAAAGGGGATCACTGTCGTGGCGCTTGGACTTAGATCGGGTCCCAGTCGGCCTGTCACCCAACTCGTGGGTCGCTCGGCATCACCTATGGAGCCTACTCCGCCGTAGTACATCACACCCTGGTGCTCGGATAGCTGCACGCCATGCAGCTCCATACCGCCTTCCAGCATTCCATCCCAGTGGAGGAACTCCTTCTCGTGGAGCTTGAAGACCGACACCTCCTTGTTCTTGAGGCTCTTTGTTTTCACTTTGATACTGCCATCGCTCTTCTCCTTGACGGCATCTTCAGTGAGCAGCACCGCCTCGACCGACAGATACACCCCGCCATCATCCGCAAGGTCCACGGAGGCCGAGAAACCCTCGGACTGTGCGGGAACACGATAGACGCCGGACCAGATCGGTTCAAAGTCATTGTCCGTGACCCAGCACATCACCAGTTGCACCCCTTGGAGCTTGATCCGATCGAAGTAGAAGAGCAACTTGGAATTGTCCGACGAGCGAACTACGCGGATCACGGGACCACCTCCGCCGTAGGATTTGGGATCGAAGGGGATCGAGCCGATCTTGATGGATGCCGAAGCTTCAAGGGTTTGTGGATCGAATGACTGCGCGAACAGACCCACTTCACCACTCTTGTTGTTCCAGGCTTTGTGTACGATCGCCGGTTTATTACCTGCCAGGAAGAAGGTGCGCACATCCTTGCTGATACCCTTCTCGCCCTCGAATTCGATGGGTTTGGCGGCTATAGCCTTGCCAGCGTCCACATCGAAGGCGCGCAACACGGAACGGGATCGAATGCCATTCCGTTCCAGGAAATCGTCCAGGTAGAATACGAGGCCGTCCCCATTGCACAGCGGTGTGAAATTGGAGTATGTGCTCCCCGGTTTCCCTTTGCTAAGCTCGTCTGAATAAGGGATGACCTTTACCAGACCCGACACTTGGGCAACAGCGCTCGCTGTGGTAAGCAGGGCACATACGCCCAAGATGAACCTGTCCATTTTCGTCGCGGGGTTGGGATGGCAATATAACCGACCGGATCCACCCAAAGGGGGCTGTCTCAAAAGGGGCGGCCCCTCTCTTTTGCTCGGTGCTTAGTGAGGCAGGAGTTGCACCGGGTTATCGATGGATGAGCAAGAGCGATGGGTTCACTATTGGGCACTGCCTGGGCGCAAGTGCCTTTCCGATACCTTCCTAGGCCTTTTCCTGAAGGATCCGGGCCATTTTCTTGAGGTTGATCGCCACTGCGAGCAGCCCGGTCTCCAAGGCGACCTTCTCGATGCCTCGGAGCATGAAGCGCGTGAAGCCCTTGTTCTGTTTGAGGTTGCCGAAGGCCGATTCCACTTCAATGGGCCTTGTGCTGCGGTGCTTCAAGCCTTCTTCGCTGGTTAGCCGCTCGCGTGCCTGGGCCTTGAGCTCGCCCAGCCGATGGTTAACCTCGATGATGCGGTTACCCTTGGCCTTGTGACAAGCTCCGAGCAGCGGGCAGCCTGCGCAGTTCAGGGCTTGGTAGCGTGATACGGTCTGTATGTGGCCGGCCTTGGTGGTTGAGCGCTCCTCACCGATGTGCCGCATGGGCTGACCCATGGGGCAGATGTACTGGTTGCGCACAGCATCGTAGTGCAGCTTGCCCTGCTCGAAGGGGCGCTTTTGCTGATGGCTCTTCTGCTGCTCGAGGTGGAAGTAGCTGTATTTGACGAAGGCTTCATCGTTCTCCTGCTCCAGGTACTCATAGTTCTGCTCTGATCCATAGCCCGCGTCGGCCACCACGGCCTCAGGCAGCCCGCCCAGCTCGGCCTTCATCTGCTGGCAGTGCGGTATGAGCGTCTTGGTATCGTTGGTGTCTTGGTGCAGGCTGTAGTGTACGATGAACTGGTCCTGCGTGCTCCACTGCACGTTATAGCCGGCCTTGAGCTGCCCGTTGCCCATGTGGTCGTCCTTCATGCGCATGAAGGTGGCGTCCGGGTCGGTCTTCGAGTAGCTGCCGCGCTCCCCCAGGATGCTCTCTTGCCTCTCGTACTTGAGCAGCGCAGGCCCCCATTTCCAGACCTCCGCAGGATGTCCGCCCCGCGACCTCCGCAGTGGTCTACTGAGGTACGAGGGGACCCTGCGCCTTCTCCCCCCACGCAGGTGTGTCCGGTAAGGGCCACCCAATGACAAGACTTGAAGGGCACTTCCCAAACTAGCGGCACATTGAAACCACTGGAACCTGCCTCACGCCCCGCACAACGACGAAGGGCGCCTCGCAGCGCCCCTTCGTACTCTGTTCTTGATGGAATGGCTTACTCAGCCTTGGCAGCTTCCTCGCCACCTTCAGCCTTTGGCTCCTCGGCCTTGGGAGCTTCAGCCTTCGCGGCCTTGGTCTCCTTGGCCTTCCAAACCTCCGCAGGGTCTCGCGTAGCGGACCCTGCGCCTTTCAGATCCCGATCACCTCCACTTCCCCCCATGTCCTCCACCGAAAGATCCGCCCTGGGTTCCAACGTCATCTCCCTCCCCAAAGGAGGCGGGGCCGTGGCGAGCATGGGTGAGCGCTTTTCACCGGAGCTGTTCACGGGCACGGGCAA
>JBGTIB010000102.1:0-10275 GCA_041745875.1 Flavobacteriales bacterium
TACACGCCGAAGGCACTGAGGGCGATGAGGACGGTGAGGGGCGCCGCCCACCAGTTGTCCTTCCGGTCGGTGGCGCCCAGCCGGGAGGCTGGTGGTACGGCGATCGCTTCAGGCATGGTTCACCAAAGGCTACGATGCTAAACGCGTGATGAAGGTAAGAGGAAGGTCGATATGACCAAACCAATTCGGATCGGTCGGGAGCGCTCCATCGTGATGCGCCAGATCCCATGGCCGCGTCTCCATCTTTGTGCCATGGCATCCGTACTGATCACCGCACCCGTGGCTCCGTTGCGCGCCACCATCGAACTGCCGCGCAGCAAGAGCGCCGCCAACCGCGCGCTCATCATCGCGGCCTTGTTGGGTGATGTGGATCTGGTGCACGAACCCGGCGATGGGGACGACACGCGCATCCTGTTGAAGTACCTGCGCGATCCCGCGCCGGTGATGGACTGCGGCGCAGGGGCCACCACCTTCCGCTTCCTGCTGGCATGGGCCTGCTGCCGCGAAGGGGCCGAGCACTTCATCACCGGCAGCGCACGGCTGCTGGCCCGCCCGCACCACGATCTGGTGGAAGCATTGCGTACCCTGGGTGCCGACATCACGCAGGAGGACAAGGGATACCGAGTGCGGGGTCGTCGCTTGAAAGGTGGTGCCGTGCATTTCGATTCGCCCATCAGCAGCCAGTACCTCTCGGCATTGCTGCTGATCGCACCCGCGATGGAACAAGGCATCCACCTGCGCTGGACCGGTACGCGCCTCAGCGAGCCATACGTGCATATGACCCTGCGCATCATGGCGCATTTCGGTGTGTTCCCCGTGATGGAACTCGTTGGTGTGCAGGTGGCTCCTTCGAAGTATGAAGCGGTGCCCTATACCGTACCGGCGGACTGGAGCGCAGCAGGCGCCTGGTACGAGATCGTAGCCCTGATGCCCGGTGCCGAATTACTGCTCCCGGGTCTGGATGAGGACACTTTGCAGGGCGACCGTCGCGCAGTACAGCTCTGGGAACCCTGGGTGAAGACCACTTTCACGCCACAGGGCGCAGCACTTCTACATCGCGCAACACCCGATCCTCTTCCTTCGATCCCCGTGATGCTGCGCAACCAGCCGGATCTCTTCCAACCCATGGCCGCCACATGCGCGGGTCTTGGCGTGGCGGCGCAGTTCACCGGCCTGGAGAACCTGCGCGTGAAGGAGACCGATCGCCTTGCCGCCATGTCCGAAGCCTTGCGCGAACTGGGTTGCAACGTGCACGAGGATGGCGGTTCCTTCGCCGTGGAAGGGCATGCCACCACGCAACAACACGCGCCCTTCGATCCCCGCGCCGACCACCGCATGGCCATGGCCCTGGCGCCGCTTGCCCTGGTCGCTGGCCCTCTCACGATCGCCGATCCCGCGGTGGTGAACAAGAGCTATCCCGGTTTTTGGGACGATCTGCGCAAGGCCGGTTTCGGGGTTGAGACCAGTTGATGGCGGATATCCCGGACATCTTCCACATCTTCACGCTTCGCTATACCATACCACATAACCATTCGTCATCATGTCCTTCCCTTCCGACCTCGAGATCGCACAGGCCGCGCAGATGCAGCCCATCACCCGCATTGCTGAACGACTGGGGGTGGACACCGACAGTATCGAGCAATACGGTCGCTACAAAGCGAAACTGCCACTGTCGTTGATCGACGACCGAAAGGCTGCCATGGGCAAGCTCATCCTGGTGACCGCGCTGAGCCCCACACCTGCCGGCGAGGGCAAGACCACCACCAGCATCGGATTGCACGAGGGCTTGAGCAAGCTCGGGAAACGAAGCATCGTTGTGCTGCGCGAACCTTCGCTCGGTCCCGTGTTCGGCATGAAGGGCGGTGCGGCCGGCGGCGGCTACGCACAGGTGGTGCCCATGGAGGACATCAACCTGCATTTCACCGGCGATTTCGCGGCCATCGAAAAGGCGAACAACCTGCTGGCCGCCCTGATCGACAACAACCTGCAAAGCCGCACACGCTCCCTCGGCCTCGACCCCCGGACCATCGCCTGGAAGCGCGTGATGGACATGAACGACCGTTCGTTGCGCGACATCACCATCGGCCTCGGTGGCACCGGCAACGGCATACCGCGGCAGGACGGATTCAACATCACACCCGCCAGTGAGGTGATGGCCATCCTCTGTCTCGCCACCGGCATCGATGACCTGAAGCAGCGGCTGGGCAACATCTACATCGGACAGACCTTCGCGCGTGAGCCGAAGTATGCGCGCGACCTCAAGGCCGAAGGCGCCATGGCATTGCTTCTAAAGGACGCCATCAAGCCCAACCTGGTGCAAACTCTGGAGGGGAATCCGGCGATCCTGCACGGCGGCCCCTTCGCCAACATCGCACAGGGCGTGAACAGCGTGCTGGCCACCCGAATGGGATTGAGCCTGGGCGATTACGTGGTGACCGAGGCGGGCTTCGGTGCCGACCTGGGTGCCGAGAAATTCTTCAACCTCAAGTGCCGCGCGGCCGACCTGAAACCACAGGCCGCCGTGATCGTCGCCACCATCCGCGCGCTGCGTTTCCACGGCGGTGCCGATGTCAAGGCCGTGAACACGCCCAACGCCGATCAAGTGCGCACCGGACTGGCCAACCTGGGCCGTCACATCGACAACATGGGCCGCTTCGGCGTGCCCTGCGTAGTGGCCATCAACAGCTTCCCCAACGATACGCCGGAGGAAGTGGATCTGGTGAAGCTCTACTGCGCGGCCAAAGGTGTGGATGCCGTGCTGGCCGAAGGATTCGCCAAGGGTGGCGCGGGCATGACCGAACTGGCCGAAGCCGTGGTGAAGGTCGCCGACAGCGGTACCGCACGCTTCGAACCGCTCTACACGCTCGACATGTCCATCGAGAAGAAGATCGAACACATCGCACGCACCATCTACCACGCCGATGGTGTGGACTACACCAACGAGGCACGTGTGGCACTGCGGCGCATCACCAAGCTCGGACTGGACGGCGTGGCCATCTGCATGGCCAAGACACAGTATTCCTTCAGCGATGACCCCACCCTGCGCGCTGCTCCCGAGGGTTTCCGCATCACCGTACGCGACATCGAGATCGCCGCCGGTGCAGGCTTCGTGGTGCCGATCCTCGGTCCCATCATGCGCATGCCCGGTCTGCCCGAAATTCCCGCGAGTGAAGGCATGGACATCGATGCGGAGGGTAGGGTGACGGGGCTGAGTTAGGCGCTGATCGAGCTGCGAGAACCTCTGTCCGGACCAATGCCTTGTGTATTGAGGCCGCTGGAACATTCATGCCTTCGCTACGTAGGCAGGTTCCCAATAAACGAAAGGTGACCATGCTGGACAACTCTCTCTCCCGAGGGTCCAAAGGCGGGATAAGCCCCTGTTGCGAAGGCCACGGGGTGCATTTCTACGCGGATCGGAATGAATTGGCGCAACGCGTTCACGCGCACATCGCTCCGGTGTTGCAGCGGGGGCATGGGGCCATTGTGGTGGCGGGGCCCGAGAGCATGCTTGCGTTCGAGCGGTACGCGCGCAACGAAAAGCTCGATGTGCAACGACTTACCCGGGACCGACGACTGATGCTCTTCGATGCCCAGTGGTTGCTGGATCGTTTCATGGTGGACGGCCGACCGGACCCCCGTCGTTTCAGGGCCATCGTGGGTGGCCAACTGAAGATGCTCACATACCGCACACCGGGCATCCATGTGTATGGCGAAATGGTCACCCTGTTGATGGAGGCCGGGAACCCGGACGGCGCACTGGAACTGGAGGCGATGTGGAATGTCCTGGCCGGTGAGCGCAGCTTCAATCTGCTGTGCGCCTATCCGCTGGACCTGTTCACCACGGACCGCTACAAGCGCGAGTTGGAGAAGGTGAGGCAGGCCCACAACTACACACTGCGCACGTTGGAAGATTGAACACGGAACGTTCCGAAGGAGCGGCGCGCATCGCATGGCATTCCTTGTGTCAGGTTCGGTGGCGTGGCAGCGGTGGAAACTCTGCACCCGGCTCGCCAACATCTGATGCGACCACGTTCCGATCATCGTACCGATCGGCCCATTCCACATCTTTGCATGCACTTCCGGGGCTGTAGCTCAGTTGGCCAGAGCGCGTCGTTCGCAATGACGAGGTCGTGGGTTCGATTCCCATCAGCTCCACATCGATCGGTGGTCGATCAGGACCGCTGCTTGCGGTCGCGGTGGTAGCGGGATCCAAGCAGGGCAACCACGAACGGCAGCATCCACGCAGTACGCGCCATGTAGCGTGTGTCCACCGTGCTGAAGGTGGCGCAGACCCACGCCGAGATCACCACAGCGCCCAAAGCGAAGCCGATCATCAACCTTGTGTGCGGCTCACGACGGCGCCAAAGCAACAGGAGCGCCAGCGGCAGTGACGACAGCATCAACGTCGCATGCACATTGCTCAAGGTGGAGAGGCCCAGGAAGCCCGTGCCGCTGTTCTGACGGGCGGCCAGGTAGGCGGGCAAATGCCGGGGTAGGCGCTCAGCCACTTCGGTGTACGGCGGACTGTAAGCCTGTCGGTAGTAGATCCCTTCCAACTCGTCGGCGATGTCACCCTGCATCAGCTGGTCCTTCGTGGAGCGCAGGCTGCCCACGATGTGCATCCATACGTAGCGGGGCTGTTGCAGGCTGGCGTGGATGATGGTCGTGTATTCGTCGCGCACGGCATCGGCTCCTCCCTGCCAATGCAAGGGACTGCGATCGGTCCACATGAACGCTCGGCTGGTGCTGGGCAGGCTGTCGCGGTGTGCGCAAATGCCAAGGTCCTCCGTCGGACAGTGCTCATCCAACCAGGCTGGAAGGATACCGGTATCCACCAAGCGCCCCATGAGAAAGACGTGCGAGTGGCGGGAGAGATGACCCTCGCCGCTGATCGCCTTGTTGGCCAGCCAAAGCCCCGGCCAGGCGGCGACCAGCACACCGGCAAGCACGATCACCCGCGATCGCGGTACCCGCACTGCACTGTAGTGCGCAAGCACCACGCACAGCGCTGAGACCAGGGGCAGGATCACCAGGTTGCTGACATGGGTCCAGCAGGCGAGCAGGATCAGCAACACCGATCCCGTTCGCCGCATCGAGCCACCTTGCCCGAACAGGAAATGCCACGAAGCCAGCAACCCGATCGAGGTGAGAACATCGGGTACCAACTGGCCCGCATACCATCCCAGCCCACTGAAGATGGACAGCATGGCGACGGTGAGCAGGTAGCTCCAGGACCGGGTATCGCCGAATTCATTCCAAATGCGCCACAGGAGGGCGGCGCACAAGCAGCTCTGCACGACGACCACGCCCCATAAACTGGTGCCGTTCATGCTCGCAATACGGATGAAACCACCGTACCAATACGGCCGGTCGTGGGGCACGTAACCGGTGAACGCGGAGCGCAGGTAGGTGCCGGTATCGGAGTACACCAACGGGAAGCCGTTGTACAACGCAGGGGCCAGGATCAGCAGCGTGGCGACGGCGATCGTGGCTGTTTGAACCAGACGGGTATTCATGTCGCGCGATCGGGTCCGGCGATCGACTCCACCGTGCTGGTATTCGGAATGCGTCCGGTGGGGTCGGCGCTCCGCTCGGGGCGTAGTCGCTCCACGAAGTACATCTGCACTTCACCCTTGCCCTTCACTTTGATGGGACCCCGCGGACGCGCTTCCACATGATCCATGACCTGTGCGTAAGTGGATCCGCTTATGTTGATGCGGCCCGGTTCGCCATTGGTCTCCATGCGGCTTGCAAGATTCACGGTGTCGCCCCAGATGTCGTACGCGAACTTCTTGTCGCCCACCACACCGGCCACTACGGGTCCGCTGTGGATGCCGATCCGCACCGGCCAGGGACTGAGCCCTTTCGCCATACGGTCCGCATTGGTGCGATCCACGGCATCCATCATGCCCAGTGCCATCAATACGGCGTTCAGTGCGTGTCCTTCGCTGGGCTCCGGAAGGCCGGCGGCACACATGTAGGCATCGCCGATGGTCTTGATCTTCTCCACCTGGTAGCGGTCGCACAACTGGTCGAACAGCTTGAAGAAGTGGTCCAGTTCGCTCACCAGTTCGGTGCTGTCCATCAAACTGCTGTAGCCCGTGAAACCCGTGAAATCGCTGAAGAGCACCGAACAGGACTCGTACCGCCGTGCTTTGGCCGAGCCATGGGTCATCAGTTCCTGCGCGGTGGAAGCGGGCAGGATGTTCAACAGGAGGCGTTCGCTGCGGTCCTTCTCGGCCGCCAGTTCGCGGGTGCGGGTGGCCACCATCACCTCCAGGCGCTCCCGGTCGCGTCGCAATCGGCGTTCGCGCATCCGGATATATCCACCCAGACCCAGAAGCAGGAACGCACCGGTGCCCAATCGGAAGGGCATGGTCTGCCAGTAGGGCGGTGCAATGCTGAAGGCGAAATCCAATGGTTCGGTGGACCATCCCTTCGCATTGCCGGCTTCCACACGGAACACGTAATCGCCCGGCGGGATGTTGCTGTAGGTCACCTGGTCGGTGGAGGTGTTGAGCGTCCATTCCGGATCGTAGCCTTCGAGGATATAGCTGAAGCGCACGCGTTCGGGGTGGGCGAGGGAGATGCCGGTGAATTCGAAGGTGAGATGGTTCTTGTCGTGGGGTAGTTCCAGGTCGCGGGGAATTCCGCCCTGTGCCACGCTTCGGCACCAAGGCGTCCAGTCGGGTGTCTCGAAGAAGAGGCGCAGGTCGGTAAGGTGCACCAGTGGCTCGCTCGCTTCGGTCAAGGTGCGGCGCGGATCGAAGCGCGTGGCACCACGGACCGTACCGAACCA
This sequence comes from Flavobacteriales bacterium, assembly GCA_041745875.1. Taxonomy (GTDB): domain Bacteria; phylum Bacteroidota; class Bacteroidia; order Flavobacteriales_F; family PHOS-HE28; genus PHOS-HE28. Next base: position 6,800 of record JBGTIB010000102.1, read on the forward strand.
GAGTGTACTGTCATCGTCCAACATGCCGGCGTTCCGGAAGGTCTCGATGCCGATGAAGCCTTCCTCGGCACCATGGTTCACGATGCGCAGCACGCGTTCCTGAAACTCATCCAACTGCAGGTGATCGATACCGCGTCGTGTACCCAACCAGACATCCTCGTAGGCATCGAGAACCACCTGTTCCACACCGTGGGAACTGAGACCGCTTTCGCTGCTCAGGCTGTCGACCACGCTGCCCTTGAGCCGGTACATGCCATGGCTTTCCGTGCCGATCCACAAGTTGCCGCGCCCATCGCGTGCAATGCCGGTCATGGTGACGGCAGGTAACGCAGGGATGGGTTGAAGTTCCATGGGTCGAACGCGGGTGTTGGCGAAGTACAGCCCAGTGGAGGTGGTCACCCAGATCGTATCACCAGCGGGGGCCAAGCCGTTCACCACGATGGTACGCGGGGCGATGGGTATCGGAGTTCCGGTGCCGGGATCCATGTACAGGCCGTGACCGGTGCCGATCCATGATCGTCCTTCGGGGTCGAGCTTCAGGACATTGATACGGGCGGTGGCAAGGCGATCGCTGCCGATCGCTTCGAAGGATCCGTTGCGAAAGCGCTTCACCCCGCTGCTCGCGGTGCCCACCAACAAATAGCCTTCGCGGTCCTCGCCGAGGGCCAGCACATGCAGGTCCGTGAGCCCACTCGCCCGGCCGTGGTTCTGCACCGTGTGGCCATCCCACGATGCCACACCACCACCCAACGTGCCGAACCAGAGCAGTCCGTCGGGTGTGCGGTGCATGGCGCTCACGATGCGCGAGGCCAAACCATCGCGGTCGGTGAAGTGCATGAAGGCGTCGCTGATGAACTTGCTCGCTCCACCGAAGGCCGTACCTGCCCATACCGCACCGCTGCGATCCTGCAACACATGCCGCACCAGGTCGTGGCCCAGTCCATTGGCCTCGGCGATGACCTTCATCTGGGGTTGAGCACCCTGCTTGCTCAAATGGACCAATCCCGCCGGTGTGCCGAACCACAGGTCGCCGTTGCGGGCGCGCAGGATGGACAATACTTCAGGATCGGGAAGTGTGATCGGGAGTACCCCTGCTGAACGGGCCATGGGAGGCAGCGGGCGGAGGTTGGTGTCCAGTTCGAGATATCCGTTCGCTGTGCCGATCAACCAGCCAAGATCGTCGGTGAACAAGGCATGCACGGAGCGCGCGGGGAGGAGCACACCGGGCAGAACCACCCATCGCTTATCCATCCACCGGAACAAGCCACTGTCGGTAGCCGCCAGGGTGATACCGCTTGCGTCGCTCACTACCATGCGCACCTGCCGGGTGGGCGATCCGGCATTCATGGGAACGGCGGGTTGTTCGGTGGATGAGATCCGAAGCACACCGTTGCCCTCGGTGGCGACAAGCAGGGTGCTGTCAGCCAGCTCGGTAAAACCCACGACGGCGGCTTTGGGAAGGCCGTTCACGGGGAGGAGGGATAAGGTACCTGCATCCCAAACGGCAATGGCACCATTGCGACACCCGATCCACACCCGCCCATCACGTGCACCGAACACCGCTGTCACATCGTCAATGGGCAGGCCCTCGCGTCTGCCGAAGGTGGTGACGCGTACTCCGTCGGTGCGTGCAACACCTTCGTCCGTGGCGATCCACAAAAAGCCCGCATGATCCTCGCTCAGGCCGTTCACCGAAGCACTGGGCAGGCCCTCCTCCAATGAGAAGTTACGCAGGTCGTACTGCTGCGCCAGTAGTGCGGAAGGCCTCTGGAAAAACAGCAGTATCAACAGTAGCAGGCCTCCTGAACGGCGCATGGCGTGAAAGATAGGCAGCCGCCCTGCACCCATCATGCCGATCCGATTTGGGATCGTATCACTGGCATATTACCTTCATCCTCACCAACCCAATAATCTTCCCATCATGAACATCACCTTCAATGAATTGCGGCGGATCAAGGACAACCTGCCTGATGGGAGTATCCACCGCATCGCCAAGGAATTGGATCTTAATGTGGAGACCGTGTGGAACTACTTCGGTGGCTACAGCCATCCGAATGGAAAGCCCATGGGTGTACATCTGGAGGAAGGCCCCGATGGGGGGATCGTCGCATTGGACGACACCCGTATCCTGGAGCTGGCCAACAGCATCCTGGAGGATCAACCCGCGACGGCGTAGCGGCCAGTAAGCGGGAAGACCCCCCCGCCTCCCAAGCCTTGAATGATGGGGCTTGGCATATCGACCCCCGGTTTCGAGGGGGAAAGTGAGCGGTCTGTCCCGAGAGGCCGCTTTCTTTTTGGTCATGCCAGCGATCCGCGACTGCAGCGTCAGCGTTCGATGATGCGGAACTCCACCCTTCTGTTGATCGCCCGGTTCTCTTCGCTGGTGTTGGGCACCAGGTGTTGGCGCTTGCCATAACCCTTCCAAGTGATGCGCTCCGAGGCGATCTTCTTTTTCACCAGGTGATCCGCCACGGCTTTGGCGCGTGCCTCGCTGAGTTTGTCGTTGTATGCATCGGTGCCCTGGTCATCGGTATGGCCCTCGATCTCCACCCGCAGGAAGGGAAAGTCGGTCATCAGGTCCACCAATTTTTCGAGCTCTTTTTCGTAGCCGGGCAAAAGGTTCGCCTGGTCGAATTCGAAGAGCACGTTGTCCAAACGGACCCGGGTGCCCACTTCCGGTTCGATGGCGTGGATGTCCACTTCCCTGCTGCTGGCGTGTTGTTCGGGTACAGGTCGTGGCGGGGGTGGGTTGCTCTCCTTCGGTGCGGGGGTCAATGCGGTGCCCGGTGGAGCCAGGCGGATGTTCACATCGTCCACGAAATAATATGCTCCGCGTTCGCCGTCGGGCTGCTTCTCATGCCTTGTGACCTCATCGCCGTAAAAATTGCCGATGATCAGCACCTTCTCTTTCCCTGTGGCATCGAACACGCCACGCACCTTGTGCCAGCCACCCTTCACCAACTTCTCCTCGTTCACGGTGGGCGTGATGTACAACGGCAGGCAGTCGCGTGTTGAGACCGGCGCGTCGGTGAGCACCATGCCCAGGTTGTTGCTGGCCTCGTTGCTGCGTGCAGCGCGCAATACCCAGAACTCGGCGATGTAGCGCACTCCGGCGCTCAAAGGCTCGGGCAGTTCGGTCTGGATATACTCGTGCCAGTACGTGGGTGTGTTGCCTTTGCCATAGGTCTTGATGCCTACCATGGCACTGCCCGAATGGGGTGACGCACCTTTGCTATGCTTGCTTGGATAGCCCCAGCATGCAGGATCGTTGGTCGTCGTGAAATGGTCGGGCGTGGTCTGTGTGGCGGAGCTCCAGTGCTTCACGTTGTTGTTGAACTTGTCGATGTCCTGTGTCCAGCCGCAGAAGGGTTTCATGAAGTCCTCGAAGCCCGGGTTGGGCACCAGGTTGGGCATGGTGTCGTTCAACAATGTGCGCTGGATGATGCTTTGCGCAGTAAGCAAGGATGTTGGACCGA
>JBGTIB010000103.1:0-11085 GCA_041745875.1 Flavobacteriales bacterium
AAAGCACACCCAGGGAGGCACCATCAATGCGCTGCACCAGCATGCCCCCTGGCAGGGGCAAGGCAATAAGGCCACCGGGTGATCGCTCATCCATCCCGTTGCTGGTATCCGCACAAGGCAGGTAGAAGTTGAAAGGTAGCACCGGAACTGGGCCATATACATCCTGCATATCGCTGCTATTGAGGGTGTGATCGACCATGGCACCGAATACGGGCCAACCTCCACTGGAAGGCTGGTTCGCCACAACGGTCATCGTGTAGCTGCCGGGCGGTAGGCACAATGAGTCGGTGGCGGATTGCACCGTATCGCTCATTACGAACTGCCCGCTTCCCAGCAGCTCACCATCCTCGTGGATGGACCAGTCGAAGGTGCCGATGACCAGTGCGCCACCCCAGTTCTCCAGGATCGGGAACAACGGGGCGCAGGGTTCCGATGGGCACAGGTCAAGGTTCAGGTCCCAGGAACACGTCAATTCACTTGTGAAAACGGTCCAGAGTTCCAGGCGTCCATCGAACGGTACCGTGGGTATGCTGACACCATCCATGATGTGCAACACATGCCAGCTTTCGGTGGCGATATCGAAGTTGTAAACCTCCTCAAAGGCCAGCGTATCCCCATCGGCATCGAACAGGATGAAGTTGGGATAGAGGAATTGGACGGAGTCGACATTGGTGACGTGCACGACTACGGCCGTATCGTTGAATGCGTGCCATTGGACGGAGATCAGCTGGAGATCGCACGTGCCGCCACTGTTGCCGGTCACAGTGAACGTATGCTGCGGGTGCGGTGCCCAGTCGTGGATACCGGTGGACGCATCGGTGAATTCGATGGTGTAGTCGCCTGCGGGCAACTGGCCTAGTTGTAAGGTCTCCGTATGAGGCACAAGCACGGTAAAACCGCCGTTGCTCAAAGCCACCACCGTGATGTTCACCATGTTCCCGGCCACTTCGGCGAATGCCACTTCGATGTAGGCACCGGTGTCGCTCAGATCGCCGATGAGCTCGATACCCACGTTGTCGCTGGTGTTGGGGACATCAGGGGTGACCGCGATCTGGTTGATGTGGAAGGAGGTCTGTGCCTGTACGCTGTAGCCTAGGAGCAGGGCGATGGGAAGGATCAGAGTACGAATCATGTCTTGGAGGTTACTTGTTCAATGACGCGACGGAGCAGCACTGCGCCGCCTGTGGTGTGCCGATCATATTGCGATCTGGACATTCGTTCACGAGTGACCTCCTCCATGGTATCCACCTACTTGCAGGAGGGGGGGGCAGGAATGTTCCTTCTATCGGACCACCAACATCCTCCCTCGTAGTAATCTCCCGCCATTGGATAATTCCAACGTGTGCACTCCAACAGGTAGGTGCGAAAGGTCCAAGGTCCAGGTTCGCTCACCCGTTCGATCGCCTGGTAAGTTTTGGCGACGCCCCCACGCATCGATGACGGAGAAGGTGGTCCGATCAAGGGATCCTTGATCGGACCGTGATACATGGATCCGATCTTGAGCGGGGTTCGGAGAGATACGCAGCACCTCTGTCATGGACCGGTCCACGGAAAAGGGCTGCACGTTCACCGAGAGGTCTCGTCGAAGGATGACACCTTCATTGCCGATCGCGATCACTGTGTTCTGGCTCCTGGCAATGGCATGTAGGCGTTCATTCGTTCCACTCGTTTCTTGTTCCCAATTGTATCCCCCATCATAACTCGCCAGGATCGTGCCTTGGTCACCCACAGCAAGCAGTTGATCGGCGTCGAGGTACAGCACATCGTACAGCGGCATATTCGTCGGTGTGGGCACAGGGAACCACGTTGCTCCTGAATCCTCGGTAAGGTGTATCAGTCCTGTGCCATCACATGCCACTCCTTTCGCCGCAGTCCTCATTCTGAATGCTGGTGGGACGTTACCGATCTCGAATGGGACCAAGCCCTTCTTCATCCAAGAGATGCCCTTGTCATGGCTGATCAATAGGTCCCTGTCAAAGTCCACGAAAGCGACGGTATCACCATTGATCGCATGTGCGGAGTAGACATAGTACGTGTATGGGAACGTCCCGCTTTGGATAGTTGCGCCGCGATCGTTCGAGGTCAATGTCCAGCCATGGCTTCCTGTTGAATAGATGGCATCTGCACCGGTGCCAGTGACCGTACAATTCCCCGAATCCGGTATCGGACATACGGAATCCAGGTCCGCGTATATACCAACCGATGCTTCCAACAGCAAGGTGCCATCCGCATCGAATTGTGCGCCAGCTCCACTTCTGAATATGACTTGGTCCGCGTCGTTCAACGGTAAGCGCATGGCTACCACATCGGGCCCGCTTTGCCCTTCATCCTCCCAAGTGAGCCCACCATCCGTGGTGCGTTGCAGGGCACAACATCCCAAAGTGTTGGTACCGTATCCCCACAGGCTATCGTGGAAGGCCAAATGGTTCAACGGCGCTGGGTCGAACCCTGCAACAGTTCCACTCGTGGAGGAAAAGGATACACCATTGTCGAATGAACGCAGCAGTGTCTGATTGCCGCCCGCGATCAGGAAGCGATCCTGGGCCCAAGTGACGGCAGTAAGGCTATCACTGGTTCCTGAAGGGACCTGTTGCCATTGGGCAGAAACTGTGGTGACGAACGCAAGAGTGACGACAACTCCTTGCAGAATGCCTATGGTGCGATGCATGGCCCAATGTAGGTGCTAATTGAACAACACTTTCCGCCCCACCACGCTACAGATCGGACACTTCTGCGGATCATGCCCCTTGGCCGGACAGTGTTCTCGCCCGAAGTAGATGATCTGCAGGTGCAGCTCGGCCCATTGCTCACGGGGGAAGAGCTTCTTCAGGTCCGTTTCTGTACGTTCCACGTTCTTGCCGGTGCTGAGTCCCCAACGCCAGGCCAGGCGGTGGATGTGCGTATCCACTGGAAATGCCGGAACCCCGAAGGCTTGCACCATCACCACGCTGGCGGTCTTGTGCCCCACGCCGGGCATGCGCTCCAGCGCTGCCATGTCCGCTGGTACCTGCCCGCCATGCTCCTCCAGTATGATCTTGCTCAACCCATGGATGCCCTTGCTCTTCATGGGTGACAGCCCGCACGGCCGGATGATGTCCTGGATCTCCTCCACGCTCAACTTCACCATCTCCTGTGGCGTGCGCGCTTTGGCGAAGAGCAGCGGCGTGATCTCGTTCACCTTCTTGTCGGTGCATTGCGCGCTCAGCAACACAGCTACCAGCAATGTGTAAGGATCCTGGTGATCCAGGGGGATGGAAGTAGTGGGATAGAGCTCGGCGAGCTTCGCGGAAACAAAGGCGGCTTTTTCCTTCTTGGACACCGAAGCCTTGGCGGAGGTGGCCTTGGACGCCGGAGCATTAGCGGAGGTGGTACGGGTCATGGGCCACGAAGTTCGGACTATCGTGTGTCTGCTTCACGACGACGCCACACCTTTCACGACCCTGCTGACAACACCCATGGTCCATACGGCTACACCATGTGGTCAATGGGTATTTGCAGGCTCGTGGAGGAGGCGCAGCATCAGCCGGAATATTCTTCAAGGCAGCTGTTCACTCCGGGAATTGGTCGGCACCACACCACCGATGTTCTGAAGGATGATATCGCGATCGTTCCCGCTTCCGGTATACTTCACATGCCCGTCCAGATCGCAGTCCGTCCCAAGATACCCGGTGCTGTTGGCCGTGGGAACGACCCCGCCGATCGCCTCGAGGATCGGATCGCGGTCGTTGTCGGAGCCTGTGTATTTCAGCACGCCATTGAAGTCGGCATCGCCCGCCCACAGTGCTTGATAACTGCCGATGGTCCTGCGGGCATCGGTGCCGAACGTACTGAGTGCGTTGGTCGTGAAGTCCAACGATGTGGCCGATGGCGATAGCGCAATGGCGTTGGCGGTCATGGCTCCCAAATGGTTCCGGTGGCGGAGGGCCACATGGTACAGGTCGGACGGTAGTGGGAAGTGGACCGGTGAGATGCCATCCATGTCCACCACATCCCCGTCGCGTTGCAGAAGTGCGCTTCTGGCCGCCAATACTTGTGTGGGATCAGCCTGGTCACGAAGTTCAAGCACCAGCCAGTCCAGGATCGCATCCGGCCCGGAGTTCCCGAGCACGGCCGGGATCGTCAACTCTCCGCCATCGGACAGCCCCCAACCATAGCCAAGACCCGTGTAGGGTTCGTTTCGCGGCAGAAGCCCCAGACCGCGCAGGTCATCGTTCATCAGTCCGGCGATCGGATCCAATGGGCCTTCCAAGAGCACCTTCGCGTTCAAGGTCACACAGCCGCCAGCTTCCATTTCCACGGTGGCTTCCGCAGTATCCATGCAGCCGGATGTATTGGTGCCATCCACGATATAGTTCTCCTGTACCACCGTGTTCACCATGATGCTGCTGCCCGCCTCGCCCGTGCTCCAGGCGTAGGAGTCCGCACCACTGGCCTCCAATACCAATGGTTGTCCCGGACAAACGGTCGTCGCAACGGGTTCCACGGCGATCTGGAAATGACCGTAGGTGACATCCACTTCATCGGACCAGGAAACAAATCCGAGGGGCGAAGTGCTTCTGCATCGGTAGTGGTTGTCAGCGGTCACGTCCTCCAGCCAGACCTGTTGTCCGATGGCTCCCGGTATCGGCACGAATTCGCTCAGCGCACATCCAGGCCCGCCACATGTGGAGACCATCCATTGGTGAACGATGTCAGACTCGCTCGCGAAGTCGATCAGCTTGAGCAGCACGCTGTTGTTCTCCTTGCAAAGAAGCGGCCCACCGGCAAAGGCCCCGGTGGGTGGTGGTTCGCAACCGCAGGCAGGTGCAAGCACCACCGTCACCGGGCTGGTCTGTTCATCAACGAACGGTATTCCTGTGGCCAGGTCAATGCCTTCCACCACGTGTGTGATTTCATACGTGCCACTGAGCAGGTAATAGTGGCTGGGGTTCGCTGCCGTGGAGGACTGACCATCTCCGAACGACCACTGGTGCGAATTGATGACATACGTGGCATTCGCCGGTGTCGGTATCAGGCTGATGAGCGTACCCGTGGTGTTGTATCCGAAGCGGGCCGTTCCGCCTCCGCCGTTCGGTGGTGGCGGCGGCAGGATGCAACCCACCTTGATCGTCTGGCAGAACTGCACCTTCTGCGTCCTGCTGCAAACCACGGTGAGGCACACCGTGTAGATGCCGGGTTTTGCATAACAATGCGAAAGACCTTGCTGATAGGCGATGTTGCCGTCCCCCATGGTCCAGTAGTAGAACATCGGTGTGGTGCAGGCACCCCCCGGCAGGATGGGCGAAGCGGTCACACAGCATCCGTTCACCGCTACGTTGATCCCGGTGGGCATGCAACAGGGCGGGGTGCAGTTCACGGTGACCTTCTTGCAAACCTTGTGGTAGGTCCGGGTACCATCGGTGTTGATGCAACAATCGATATGGCATACCGTGTAGCTGCCCGAACCGGGGAAACAGTAGGAGGTCACATCGCCCGCGAGGACGGTGCCGCTGTTGCCGAACACCCAGGATTCGCAACCGTCCGGGTCACCGTCAGGCGTGAGGTCCGAGAAATCCACGCAGCAACCGTTCACGGTGAAGCTGAAATCGGCATCGACCGTGCAGGGGGGTGGGCAGGTCACCTGGATCACCTGGCAACCTTCATCGGTACAGAGCAAACCATCATTGGACACAGCACAGTCGGAGTAGCAAATGGTATAGGTGCCGTTGATCAGGAATTGAAAGTTGACCGAGGGCCCTGCGCTGGTGAAAACGATCGTATTGGCAATATCGAGGACGGTGAAATTCGGACAGAAGCCCGGATTGTTGGCCGTGAACGTATAGTTACATCCGGGTCCCGGTGTCACGCTGAAGCCCACATCCGCCGGGCAGTTCACACACTGTTGTACCATGGCCACCAAGGGTGAGTCGCTGTATGTACCCGGTGTGATGACGTAGGTGCCCGGTTGGTGGTTCACGGGCCATTCCGTGATGTTGATCGGTATGGCGGTGAATCCGGGATCGATGTACACACATGAATCCGTTCCGTTCGTTTGGGGATGGACCAGGTAATTCTCATGATCCGTACCGATGTCCTCGAACGCGGCCATTGCGAGCTCGTTCACATCCAACTGCGCGAAGAGTTTGGGATAGTAGATCCGGGGATGACCGCCGGTCTGGTACGTATCAAAGATCGTGGCCGTGGGATTGTAGCCGGCCGATTGGACCGGGTAGGCATACTTGGTCATGCTCTGATCGATGGTCGGCAGTATGGGCATGCTGTTCGCAGGTTTCGAGCCTTTCATGTACCGGAACGTGAACGGGAAGAGCCCCGTGATGCTGCCGGATGTCTGATGGTGACCATAGCCGGAGACCAGCAGTGGGTTGCTGGCACAGGTGGCCCCGAACTCGTAGACATAGTAGTCGAGGCTGTTCGTGATGATGCGACTGGAGAGGACCAGATCAATGACGCCGGTGCCTTGCGCGAAGGTGAAGAAGCCCCCGCCCTGATGGCTGGAATGATTCGTCAACTGGTAAAGCTCCATCGGCGTCGGTGAATCGTCGAATGCGGCATGCGCGGCCACAGAGCTTTCACCCGGGGTGGCCGCGTCATGGTACAGCTTTGTCCAAAGCGGCACCCCGGTCGCATCCAACTCAATGGCCATGGCCACCTGGTCCCCGGCGGGGGAGGTGCCCGAGCCGCCCAGGAAGTAGCCCGTAGGAGGGGCCCACATGAAAGTACCATGGGAACACATGTCCCAATCCGGCCCACCCGGTGGGTTGGGTGAATCGAACTTGGTCAACCATTGGAAGGTCAGCCCATCACTCAATTTGAGCGCATAGCCGCTTTTCGGATCCGTCGCATTATAGCCCGCAGCTTCGAAACCCGTTACCAGGTAGCCACCATTCGGGTCGGGAGGGAAGTAGGTGTTGGGGGGACCGGGTGCATCGTAGAATGCGCTATTGATGATGTTGAGCGCGGGAGTGTGCCGGTCATTGGCAGGAACCTGGATGTTCACCTTCGCCAGGAAGTTGAAATTGGTGTCGACAAGTAGCACGAACCCAAGATCAAGACCGCCTACTTGTTCATAGCCACAGACCAGGTAGGTGTTGTTGTTGCCTCTGCAGATGTCAAGGGCCACCTCATTCCCGGAAGGGGAGAAGAAGATCTTATCGACCACCACATTGCCGACGGCATCGAACTTCATCAAGTGGATGTCCTTGGTGGCCCCAAGGCTCGTGCTCGCCTGCACATAGTGGGTACCGGTGATCGACTTCACGATCGCCGTGTGATCATCCGACAACTGATGGATGTAGGTATTTGCGAACTGTCCCTGGCAAAAGGGAGCACTTGCGAGGTGCCCGATCGCCACACCAACGAGGATCCGTTTGAGTGACATGGCCGTACTGGTTTTAAGTTTCCGAAAAGGAACAACACCAGGTATCGAGCAAATACCTGATCAAATGTAAACGGGAATTCGATCCCTGCAACAGCCTGGTTCCGCTACTCGAAAGTTCGCTTCCAAGTCATGGTCCGATCTGTTCGCAGCTGTCACTTGGTACCTATTTCAAGGACAATGATGCATGCGTCGGTCGATCGTGCGGCACCACCAAGGTGGCCTATCGTCGGTGCGTCAACCGGTAGGAAGGTGACCTACTTCAAGGATCGAAGCTGAATGGAGATGTGTTCATCAGGAATGAATGGGAGCGCGTTCTTCCGCCCGCCTCCAGATGTACCACGTTCTCCTGCTCATCGAAGAGGTCCTGCAATAGCGTGTTGTGTACAGTGAGCAGACCAAGCTTGGGAATGTCTGACACCTCCAGGTAGCAGAAAAGGTCATCCTGTTCCACCTCCTTGCCCAGGAATTTCGCTTGAAGCGGCGTGCCATCCATGCTCAGCTTCAGGTGTCGAAGCAGGTAACCGGCAACCAGACTGTCGGCTTCAGCCAGTTCCTTATCGGTCCCCAACTTCAAGTCACGGTCGCCACTCTCGCTCAGTAGTGAATGCTCAATATCGTGGGTCGTCATCCGCCAGGTGATGTCCAGCGTTCGCGTCTCCGGGTTGTGCCGGATGGTGCAGATCGAGACGTAGAAGTCATGCAGCGCGGGAGGCGAGAGGAAGAGCACTGCGGAGAGGAGGAGGAACTTCATGCCGTGCAAAGGTGGGGATGAGTGGCGAGTGGCGAGTGCCTGCCCACAGCCATCCCACCGAGTGGCGAGTGAATGCCCCATGGACCAACGCTTTTCGTGGGGGCATTCACTCGCCACTCGCTACTCATCACTCGCCACTATCTTCGCCAACATGCCACGCTTGCACTTCCTCGCCGCCACTGCGGCCCTCCTCTTCTGCGCCGACGCCTTCGCTCAAGACTCCCCCCGCTACGGCCGCGACAAGTTCCGCCAGCTGGAGTGGGAACTGCCTACGCCCAACACCTACCGGACCGCCAGCGGCGCACCCGGACACCAGTACTGGCAGCAGAAAGCCGACTACGACATCCGCGTGGAACTCGACGACGACAAGCAGACCATCACCGGCAGCGAGACCGTCACCTACTACAACTACAGCCCCGACAAGCTGGACTACCTCTGGATCCAACTGGACCAGAACATGCGCGCCAAGGACAGCGACAGCCACAAGATCCGCACAGGCACCCTCAGCGATTCCATGTCGGTGGAACAGATGGCCCGCATGGTGGATGTGTTCGACGGCGGCTACCGCATCAGCAAGGTCACCGATGGCAGCGGCAAGGCGCTGAAGTACACCATCAACAAGACCATGATGCGCATCGATCTGCCGCGCACCCTCGCGCCCAACGGCACCTACACCTTCAAGATCGATTGGTGGTACCCCATCAATGACCGCATGAAGTACGGCGGCCGCTCGGGTATGGAATACTTCGAGGAGGACGGTAACTACCTCTACACCATCGCGCAGTTCTTCCCGCGCATGGCCGTGTACGCCGACTACCAGGGCTGGCAGAACAAGCAGTTCCTCGGTCAGGGCGAGTTCACGCTCACATTCGGCGATTACAAGGTGGCCATTACCGTACCCAGCGACCACATTGTGGCTTCCACCGGTACGCTCCAGAATGAAAGCGCCGTGCTCACTGCCGCGCAGCGCGAACGCCTCTCACGCGCCCGCATGGCCCGCGAACCGGTGATGATCGTGACCGAGGCCGAAGCGCGCGAAGCCGAGAAGACCAAAGCCACCGGCAAAAAGACCTGGGTGTTCCACGCGAAGAACGTGCGCGACTTCGCCTTTGCCAGTAGCCGAAAGTTCATCTGGGACGGCATGAACCAGCCCGTAGGTAGCAACAACGTGCTGTGCATGAGCTTCTACCCGAAAGAGGGCAACCCGCTGTGGGAGCGCTACAGCACCAAGGTGGTGGCGCACACCGTGAAGGTCTACAGCAAGTTCACGGTGGATTATCCGTACCCGGTGGCCATCAGCGTACACACCGACCGCATCGGCATGGAGTACCCCATGATCTGCTTCAACGGCGGAAGGCCCGAGAAGGACGGCACCTACGCCGAGCGCACCAAGTACGGCATGATCGGCGTGATCATCCATGAAGTGGGGCACAACTTCTTCCCGATGATCATCAACAGCGACGAGCGCCAGTGGACCTGGATGGATGAAGGCTTGAACACTTTCGTGCAATACCTCACCGAGCAGGAGTGGGACCATGACTACCCGAGCCGCCGCGGGCCAGCGCGCCACATCGTCGACTACATGAAGGGCGACAAGAGCGGCATCGAACCCATCATGACCAACAGCGAAAGCATCACGCAATTCGGCAACAACGCCTACGGCAAGCCTGCCACTGCGCTCAACATTCTGCGCGAGACCGTCATGGGCCGCGAGCTTTTCGACCATGCCTTCAAGACCTACTGCGAGCGCTGGAAGTTCAAGCACCCCACGCCGGCCGACTTCTTCCGCACCATGGAGGACGCCAGCGCCGTGGACCTCGACTGGTTCTGGCGTGGCTGGTTCTTCACCATCGACCACGTGGATATCGCCCTCACCAACCTGCGCTACATGCAGGTGAAACCCCTCGACGCCAAGGCCCGCGAAGAACTCGCCAAGGCCGACCGCGCCGCGCAGCCCACCGACATCGGCAACCAGCGCAACCGCACGGACATCGCCGAGACCGTGGTGATGCGCGACCCCGCCACGCGCGACTTCTACAACGACTACGACCCGCTCACCGCCACACCGCGCATGCAGGAAGCCTACGACAAGATGATGGCGCGCCTCAGCCCCGAAGAGAAAGCTCTGCTGGAAACCGACCTGCACTTCTACGAACTCAGCTTCGAGAACCTCGGCGGGCTGGTGATGCCGCTGATCCTGGAGTGGACCTATGCCGATGGCAGCACCGAGATCGAACGCATCCCCGCCGAGATCTGGAAGACCAGCGACAGCATCAGCAAGGTCTTCATCAAGGACAAGGAAGCCACCGGCGTGGTGCTCGATCCCTTCCTCGAGACCGCCGACGCCGACCTCAATAACAACGCCTGGCCGCCGCGCATGGTGCCCACACGTTTCGATGTGTTCAAGCGTGGCGAGCGGGGAGGCGGAAGACCGAACCCGATGCAGGAAGGGCAGGGCGGACAGAGAGGGTCGGGGAGTGGTCGGTGAAGGGTGGAATGCAATGAAAAATGTAGAATTTAGAATGTAGAATGGTCAACGGGGATCCCGGTGATGTGACGAGACCGTCGGACAGAGGTCATTCTACATTCTACATTTTCCGTTCTAAATTCTACATTCCTTTTCGGGCATGGCGTGCCTTCGCCCTCCACGACGTTCGCGCTACGGGCTGCGCCCGACGAAGCCCGACGCAGGAGGGCGAAGTCGGGTGCTGCGCTGTAGCCGCCTTACGCTGTGCGGCATCGCATCGGGCTCCGGGGTCTGCTCGTGCCTCGCAGCCTCCTCGCTCCGTGCGCTGCTCGCCCATCGCCGCGGCGGGCTGCCGCTTCGCCCCCTCACGCGGGCAGCCTACGTTGCATTTCAGTCACTCCGGAAGTCGCTGTGTTGTTTACATTGGCGTTGACAGACTGGGAAGCACAGGGTATAGGAAGGAGGTAGGACTGAAGCGTGAAGGTGCAC